>JALOPS010000506.1 GCA_025453745.1 Gemmatimonadaceae bacterium | reverse complement strand
GTGCAGCAGACTGTCCCCACGCGCACGGTGCATGACGTCGTCCGGTCGCTCAGCATGTCGCTCGAGCGCGTTGCCCTCTACCCTTCGCCCCCGACCATGTCACTCCCACTCGTTGGCCTCGTCAGCCTTTTGCTTGCCGCGGCGCTTGAAGCCACCTCGCTCCCCATGCCGATAGCCGCACCCGCCGACCCCATGGTCAACGGTGCTCAGAGCGACTCGGCATCCGTCGCAGCCACCATCCGCGCCTATCATGAGGCCCTCACGGCAGGCGACAGCCTTGCCGCACTCAAGCTGTTGACACCCGATGCCGTGATCGTGGAGGCCGGAGGCATCGAGACGCTGGCGGAGTACCGCTCACATCACCTCGCCAGCGACATCAGCTTCGCGAAGGCGGTCAAGCAGACGCGTGGCAGCATCCACGTCCGCGTACGCGGTGACATGGCGTGGGCGACATCGACAAGCGAGGCAACGGGTGAGTCGCGTGGACGCCCCGTGAACTCCGTAGGCGCCGAACTCGCCGTTCTCACGCGTACCCCTATGGGGTGGCGTATCAGCGCGTTTCACTGGTCGTCGCGGAGTCGCCGCTCGTGACCGCTCGCTTTACGCGCTGGTGCTGCGCGCTCGTCGCAGCCGCGATGGCGCTCACCTCAGTCAACGCGCTGCGCGCGCACGATTTCTGGTTGGTACCCGACGCATTCTCGCTCGTGCCAGGTGGGCGGCTCAGCGTTCGCGGTCAGACCTCGAGTCTGTTCCCGACAAGCCTGTCGGCCGTCACCCCGGACCGAATCGTCAACGCCTCGGTGTTCACGGCGAGCGCGGTCCATCGGATCACCGCCCCTTCGACCGACGGGGCCTCGCTACGCTTGGCGCATACGCCGGCGGTAGGCGGCCAGCACATGGTGGCCGTCCAGTTGGCGCCGCGGACAGTCCGTGAGTCCCCCGCCAGCTTCCGCCGCTACCTCGACCTCGAGGGTGCACCAGAGGCGCGCGAGCGCTACGAACGTGATGGGTTGCTGCCCGTAGTTGGAGGAGACAGCCTCACGCGCCGATACGCAAAGTACGCCAAAACGCTGGTCGAGGTCGGGCGGGGAGCCCGCGCATTCGACCGCGTGGCGGGCCATCCGCTGGAGTTCATTCCGCTGTCGGACCCGTCCGCGCTCCGTGCCGGCGACACGCTTCGCCTGCGTCTGCTGTTGCTCGGTAAGCCGGCGGCATTCGCGCGGCTTCACGCGGGGTCGGTGCCGGAGCGGCCGTCTTCTCGCGTCGACACGTCAGCCGCGCGTCGGGCCTCCATTCGCGACGTCGCCGTCAGTACCGACAGTGCCGGTGTTGCTACCGTGGTCATCACGACCCCCGGCCTCTGGAACGTGCGCACGCTGCAGATCGTCCCAGCGCCCCGTCGCTCGGGCGCCGACTGGGACGTGCACTGGGCGACCCTCGTGTTCCGGTCGGCCCCCCGCTGAGTGCGTTTCACGGTCGTATGATCGACCGATGTCTAGCCTTTACCCAGGGTAAAATCGTGGGTACGTTGATGTACGTGTTTCCACCTCATTCCCGATCAGAACCCATGTCGCTTCGTCGCACGTTCATCCGGTCGCTGCTCCTCGGTGCGGCCCTGCCCGTGGCTGCCATTGCTGCGGTGCTGCCGCACGCCAAGCTCAAGAGTTCGCTGCCCAGTGCCGGGACCACCGTGGCTGCGCCGAAGGAGCTTCGCCTCACGTTCTCGGAGAAGATCGAGATCAAGATCGCGAAAATCACACTGCTCCGCGGCACTGAAGAGCTAGCGGCACTCGGTGATGTCGCGGCCGATTCGCAGGCGCCCGAGACCGTGGTCATTCCGGTGACCAAGCCCCTCGCGGCCGGTTCGTACACCGTGAAGTACCGCGTTGCCGGTCCCGACGGCCACCCGATGGGCGGGTCGTACGTCTTCAGCGTGAAGTGATCTGACCATGCGCAAGGGATCCATGACGACGACCGTCATCGCCATGGGCGCGATGGCCTGGTCGAGCACGCTGAGTGCGCAGGCTGCCACCCGTCCCGTCGATCAGGCGACGGCCGTCATCCGAGCCGTGTTTGCGGCGGCGGAGCGAGCGGACCTGGCGGCGCTGGACACTTTGTACGCCGGTGACAGTCTTACGGTCTTCGAGAGCGCCGGGATCAACCGCGGCTGGAAGGACTACCGCGATCATCATCTTGGCCCCGAGCTCAAGGAGATGACGGGCTTCAAGTACCGCCCCATCGAAATCGTCACGCGTGTCGAAGGCAAGCTCGCGTGGGCGACCGTGGCGTACGCCCTGCAAGCCAAGGAAGGCTCGCGAACCATCGATAACTTCGGACGCGGTACGTTCATCCTCGAGCGTGCTGGTAGCGGTGACAAAGCGCGCTGGGTCGTGCGACACTCACACACGGCATCCCGTGCGCGTCGGCCGAACGATCCGCCCATGCCGGAGTGATCTCTGCGCGCGGACGCGTTGCGCGTGGTGTCATCAGGAAACCCCTGACCGCTCTCTTCCGAGGCCAGCGTCAGGGGCTTCCTGACAT
>JALOPS010000505.1 GCA_025453745.1 Gemmatimonadaceae bacterium | reverse complement strand
GGGGCGGGCGGGTGCCGACGGGCTCAAGCTCCGCCTCGAGACCGGCGCCGGTGAGGTCGAGGCCATTGGATGGGGGCTCGCCGGGCTGGCGCGCGGACTCTCGTCGGGTGATGCCGTCGACGTCGCCTATCGGCTCGAGCGCGATGAGTACCGGGGCGTCTCGAAGCTGTCGTTGCGGCTGGCCGACCTTC
The DNA here is from genome assembly GCA_025453745.1 of Gemmatimonadaceae bacterium. Lineage (GTDB taxonomy): Bacteria > Gemmatimonadota > Gemmatimonadetes > Gemmatimonadales > Gemmatimonadaceae > JALOPS01. The sequence goes on along the minus strand of JALOPS010000505.1, from coordinate 2,351 downwards.
GCGCGGCCAACTGACGCATGCGGATCATTGCGGGCCGCTGGCGCGGGCGCCGGATTGCTGCACCGCCGGGGCGCGACGTGCGTCCGACGGCGGACCGGGTGCGCGAGGCCTGGATGAGCATTCTGCGCGACGAGATTCCCGGGGCCACGGTGCTCGACCTGTGCGCGGGGAGCGGGGCGCTCGGCCTCGAAGCGCTCTCCAGAGGCGCGGAGTCGGTCACCTTCGTGGAGCAGGGGAGTGCGCCGCTGCGTGTGCTCCGCGCCAACATCGATGCGCTCGGCGCCAGCGAGGCGGTGCACGTGCGTCGCGCCGACGCGCTCTCGGTGGCGCGGGAGACGCCGGCGGGACGCTACGACCTCGCCTTCGCAGATCCCCCCTATGCGAGCGATCTGGCCGATGCGCTGGCTGCGCAGTGGCGCGAGGTACCCTTTGCGTGGTGTCTGGCCATCGAGCACGCCGCGCGGCACACGCTGCCGGTCGACGGCCTCGATGCCGACACTCGACGCTACGGCGATACGGCGATCACCTTTCTGCGCGCGCGCGCGTAGCCGCCGCGCTCCGGCACCCTTTTCCCGCTCCCCGTGGCCGCACGAAATACCGCCTCCCGCATCGCGATCTATGCCGGCAGCTTCGATCCGCTGACGCACGGCCATGAGGACCTGATCAATCGCTCGCTCGAGATCGTCGATGAGCTGATCGTCGCCGTGGCCACCAACGTGAACAAGCAACCGCTCTTCGATGTCGAGCAGCGTGTGGCGTTCATCACTGCGGCCATCGGGGCGAACCCGCGAGTACAGGTGACGGCCTTCTCCGGGCTGCTCGTCGATCTCGCGCACCGCACCGGCGCGACACTGCTCATTCGCGGGCTGCGTGCGGTGAGCGATTTCGAGTATGAATTCCAGATGGCGCTGATGAATCGCCACCTGCACGCGGGGCTCGAGACGATCTTCATGGTGCCGTCGGTCGAGACGACCTACATCAGTTCGAGTCTGGTGCGCGAGGCGGCCCGATTCGGCGGCGATGTGACGGCGCTGGTCCATCCCGTGGTCGCGGTCGCGCTCCGCGAGAAGTTCATGCAGCCGCGCGGGTGAGCGCACGGGCCGAGGGCGGGCTACCGCCGGCGCGGCGGGGGACCGAGTTTCCGGCCACGACTCTCCGCGACGGGGCCGTGCGCGACGGCAGCGGACGACACGATTCCAGAGGATGGCATGGCGTTCACGCTCGAACAGGTCGGTGAAGTGCTGCTGGTGGCGGTCGACGGGCAACTCGTCGTGACCAACCGGCAGGATTTCAAACAGCAGGTCATCGAGCGCATCGATGCGGGCGCCCGGAAGTTGGTGATCGATTTTGCCCACGCGGCCTACGTCGACAGCTCGGGACTCGGCGTCCTCGTCTCGCTCGCCAAGCGTGTGCGCGAAGCCGGTGGACAGCTGCGCCTCAGCGGGCTCAATGAAGACCTGCGCGTGCTCTTCGAGCTCACCCGTCTCGACTCGCTCTTCCAGATCGTCGGCAGCCGTGCCGACGCGATCGCGTCCTTCTAGCGCGCGGTGGAGCCGACGGCCGTACCGGACGTGTCATCCCGTGGACGCGCACTGATCGAACGCACGATGGCCAGTCGCATCGACGCCATCGATGCGGTGGTGGTCGATGTGGTGGCGGCCTGCCGGGCCGCGGGCGTGGATGACAAGGCGTGCCGCTTCACCGTGCCGCTCGTGCTCACGGAGATCCTCGCCAACGCGATCGAGAGCGGCAACGGCGGCGACGCGACGCGCTCGGTGCGGCTCGTGGTGCGCGAGTCGGCGCTGGGGCTCGAGCTCGAGGTCGCCGACGAAGGGGCGGGGTTCGACATCGCGGCGGAGCGGACCACGCCCGAGAGCGAGGGATGGTTCGAGGGCGAGCGCGGTCGCGGTCTGTTCATCATCAGCGCGTTGACGGCACGTGTGGAGTCGCTGCGCACCCCCGCCGGGGGTGTTGTGCGCGTGACGCTCAAGCCCTCGTGATCGCCCCCGTCCGGGCCATGCTCGAAGCGTGGGCCACGAGCGAGCAGTGTGCGGTTCGACTGCAGAGTGCACGTGGCATCACGGTGGGGACGACGTTTCCCGACGCCGCGCAATGGCGCGCGCACCCGCTCGGTGCGCTCGGTGGCGACCAATGGTCACTCGAACTGGATGCATCCATCGGTGTTCCGCCGGCACGCGTGAATGCCCTGAGTATCGCGGCCGTCGCGCTGTTGGCGGCCGACGCCGAGGGCGCGGCTGCGGCGCAGGAACTCGCCGAACGCTACGAGGAAATCGACCTCCTCTATCGCGTGGGAGACCTGCTCGGGTCGGCGGTACGCATCGAGGATGCGG
>JALOPS010000150.1 GCA_025453745.1 Gemmatimonadaceae bacterium | reverse complement strand
GCGGAAGCCGCAGGACGGGGTCCGTCATGGCACGATCTCCTCTCGAGAGATGCCCGCGTCCGCTCGTCGGGCCGAAAGAAGATCGGGGATGGCCTGCACAACGGCTCAGGTGGGCTCGGCCCTTTCCGCGGACGGGTGGCGTCCTGCAACGCGCAGGTAGACACTACCGCGAGACGGCGTGCGGGGCAACACCGAGGGCGCCGGCTACGTTGGCCTCAGGCACGCGGGCAACTCCGACCGGTGCTCCGATGTTCCGCCGAGTCTACGCACCGGTGAGCTCGCGATCGTCATGTCGGCGCCGCAAGCAGCGCGACGAGTTCCACCGCGCTTCGGCATGCCACGGGCGACGTTCGGTAGTGTCGTACATCGCGAGTGGCAATCCACTCGGCGCCAACGCGAAGCGCAGCAGCGACGTGCACGGCGTCCTCGAAGTCACGCACCTCGAGTGACAAGGCGCGCAACAGATCCGCGCGGTCCACAGGTACGACATCGACGATACTCAGCAGATCCGCAACGGCGGTTCGTGCGACACCGCGCGAGCGCTCACGCTCGACAAGGTAGTGGACGGTCGTGATGGCATGCGCAGAGACGAAGCCGTTGATCCGGCTGCGCGAAACGAGATCCAGCAGGCGGCTCGCCGCCGCCTCCCATGGCGATCGTCCGAGCACGACATCAAGAATGATGTTCGTGTCGATGAGCACGCGAGGTCGAGTGTCCGTTCGCTGACGCGTGGCGGGCATGGGTCAGCGGGTGCCGTACTTCTTGCGCAGGTACTCCTTGTAGTCGCCGACCGACGCGCGCGCGCCTGCGGCCACGCCGCGAAGACGCGCAACCGCGGGCGTGAAGTCGCGATGGTCGGAGTCGACGGGCAAATTGCGCAGAAAATCGCTCACCAGCTGCGAGATCGTCGTGTCATGCTGGCGGCTGAACGCCTCGCCGCGCGCAATGGCGTCGGGGTCGAGCAGCAAGTTCTTGGCTTGTTTTGGCGCGGCGGTGCGGCGTGCTGACGTTGACACGCGTCGAGCGGGCTTGGACACGAACGCTCCATGCGCATGGTTGACACCGGAGTATGCGCACGTTCTCCTGCCTTGGCAAGGCAGCTTTTCCTGGTCCCCTCGGAACTACCCCGGCGCCGGCCCCAGCAGATCCCACCGGTTCCCCTCACAGTCCTCGAACACGACCACGCGCCCAAACGGCTCCTCGCGCGGCGTCGTCGCGAACGTCACCCCTGCCGCCGTCATGCCCTCGATCGTCGCGTCGAAGTCATCCACGCGCAGAAAGAGCCCCACGCGTCCCGCGAACTGCGCACCGATGGCCGCCTCCTGCACGGGACCATCCGCACGCGCGAGGAGCATGCCCGTCTCCGCACCCGGCGGCCGCACCACGACCCACCGCTTGGGGCGTCCGTCGTTGGTGCGCGACGCACTGTCTTCCACCAGCTCGAAGCCGAGTACCGTCGTGAAGAACGCGATCGCGCGGTCGTAGTCGCGGACGATGAGTGCAACCAGCGTGAGATGGCTCATCGCTCGAGCTTGAACCCCTGATCGAGTGGCGGACGCTGGTCCGCGTTGGCCACGTACCAGCCTGTGAGATACATCCACTGCGCCATGCGCAGCAGCTTGGGATAGTCGATGCGCTCGGGGATGTCGCTGGCCGTGTGATAGTCGCCGTGCAGATTGGTGGTATACATGAGCGACGGCACGTTGAGCCGCGCATACGGCACGTGATCGCTCCGGAAGTACCACCCCTCGGGGTGCGTCGGCCGATCCCACAGCGTGTCGATCACGAACTTCCCCGTACGCGCGTTCGCGGCAATCGCGTACTGCACGAGCGTGGACGAACTCCGATGCGGCGGCTGCACGCCAAGCAGTGCTGCGGTATCGGGGTGATTGCGCCCGATCATGTCGCTGTTGAGCACCGCGACGATCTGCGCGATCGGTACCACCGGATGCGCCGAGTGGTAGCGCGAGCCGAGCAGTCCGCGCTCCTCGGCGCCGTGATGGACAAAGAGCACCGAGCGACGCGGGCGTTGCGCCACGAGCGCACGTGCCGCCGCGAACTCGGCGACACTCACCGAGGCGTTGTCGTCTGCGCCGGCGAGCACGGAATCACCGTTGGCTTCGAGCGCGCGCACGCCGTTGGCATCCTGGTGCGAGCTGTAGAGCACGTACTCGTCGCGGAGCGTCGCGTCAGTTCCGCGGAGTCCGGCGATCACGTTCACCGAGGGGGTCTCGAAGCGCTCGAGCCGCACAGAGAGCGTGAGGATGGGCGAGCGCTGCATGGGCGCGAGCTGCGCGGCACGCACGAGAAACGCCGGCGGCGGACCGGAGCCGGCCGCCGGCGGTGGCGCTACGCGATCGGACTGCCCAAAGCCGCGCGGTGTCGCACGATCCACGTCGTACGCACCGCGCACGCGCTGCACGGCGACGGCATCGAACGCGCTGTCGACGGCGGGACTCGCCACGAGAACGATCGCCGCCGCTCCACGACGCGAGAGCGTGCGCAGTGTTGCCTGGATCGCCGCGTCGGCGTAGCGCACCCGCGTGGGGTAGCTCGTGGTGCGCACCAACGCCTCGGGCGGCGCTACGAGCGCGGTGGCCACGATCTTTCCACGCACATCGGTGGTGGTGTCGTTGGGGTTGGCGAGCCACCGCACCACACCCATCGCCTCGACCGGCACCACGTTGAGCGGGATGATGTCGGTGAACAGCGTGAGTGCCTTGGTGTCGAGCATCGCACTGCTCGCGGCGGTCGACACCCGCGTGCGCACGATGTTGAACCACTGGAAGTACGTTCCGGCTTCACCCATCGGCGCGAGCCCGATCTTCGCGTACTGCTCGGCGACCCAGATGGACGCACGCAACTCATCGAGCGATCCGCCTTCGCGTCCGCGCATGGCCGGTGACGCCATAGCGAAGAGATCGCGCCGCAAGTCGGCCTCGCGAATCGCCGCCAGCGCGCGGGACGACGGCGCAGCCGGCAGGGATTGCGCGGCGCCGTACTGCGGCATGGTCGCCATCGCCATCGCCAGCGCACCAGTGCATACCGAGTACCGCCACCGCGTGCTCATTCGTCCGTGCATGTCGACGTCTCCGGGTGAGGGCGCGCCGCACGTCCTTGTCACGCACGACCGCGTTCCAACATCCGCCCGATCCGCCCGCTCGGCAAGCGCTAGCGCCAGAGCATCATGGGCAACACGTCGTGACGCCACAGCACCACGCACCACTGTGCCACGCCGACGAGGAGCGCGACATCCGGCCAGCGCCGCCGTGCGCCACCGGTGCGCACGAGCTGGACGAGCGCGATCCCCGCACCCGCCGGCAACAGCACCGAGGCCGCCGTGAGCATGCGATTGCCCGCCGTCGGATCGCCGATGGCGAGGAAGGGCTGCTGCACCAGCAGGAGCGCCGCGACCACAAGGCACAACACGGTCGGCACGATCCACGCAAGCGGTTCTGCACGTATCCCGCCACGACGCACCGCCAGAAGCGCCACCCACACCGCTCTGCCGACGAGCAGCACCAGCGCAACGATGCCGGCGATCGCGCTCACCCAGCCGAGTACGAGTCGTGGCAACGCCACGCGCTCCAGCGTGCGCTGTCCATCGGTGATCATCGGCATGTTCCCGGACGTGAGCAGCACGTGCGTGATTCCATGCCGCGTCGTGGCGCGAAAGCGCGCGCCACCAGCCGGCAGAAGCGTGCGCGGAGCGCCACCGAGCGGCGTGAGCGTCACGCGATTGCTGTCCGTGGTGACGTGTGTCAGCGCGGTGAGTGCGTCGAGATACGCCACCTGCGCAAAGCGCGACGGGCGCGCCACGTACCAGCCGCGCCAGTGCGTGACGTCCACCGTGGCGGGCGCAATTGGCACAACAGGGTCGCGTGGCAGATCGAGCGTGTGCGCGAGCAGCGAATCCACGCGATCCCACGGCACACTCTCGGGATCGCTGTTGTACGCCAGAAGAACGCGCGCTGCACGTCGGGATACAGGCAGAACAACGAACGGAACGTGCCGAGGTTGCCCAGGTGGCAGCGCCCGCTGACTCCCCACCGCTCGCGCGAGACGAGACCCAGTCCGTAGCCACCAGGCACTCCGCCGCGCGCCGCGTCGGTCGTGGTCGCACGCCCCATGCTGCGGAGCAGTTCTGTCGCAACGAATGGTTGCCCATCGCGCATGCCGTCGCTCATCAGAAAGCGCGCGAGCGTCGCCATGTCGGCGGCCGTCGTGGTGAACTGCGACGACGGGCGCGCGGGAATCGCGTAGGCCGTCTGTCGCGTGCCTCCTTCGAAGTGCCCCATCGCGAGCGTGGTGTCTCTTGCGGGACCGACCTGCGAGACGAAGTGGAACGTGCTGCGCGTCATGCCGAGCGGCGCCAGCAGCTCGCGGTCCATCCACTGCTCGTAGCGTTCGCCGGTCACCGCTTCGACGACCATCGCGAGCAGCAGATAGCCCGTGTTCGAGTACGAGAAGCGCGTGCCGGGCGGTTGTCGTACGGTCACGCGCGCTCCGGCGTGCACGAGCGCGTCGCGCAGCGGGAGATCGGGATCGCCACGCATCGTGAACACCTGCCAGAAGCGCGCGTCGTCGAGCCCGGCGGTGTGGTCGAGCAGATGGCGCACGCGAATGGGATCGGTGGCGTCCCACGCGTTGTCGATGGGCAGTGCGGGCAGATAGCGCGTGATGGGCGCATCGAGTGCGAGGCGACCCAGTGTGACGAGCCGGAGTGCGCCGGTCGCGAGCACGGTCTTGGTGACCGACGCGACGTGCACGCGGTCGGCCGCATGCATGGGCCGACCGGTCACCAGGTCGCGCACGCCAGCGGCGCCGAGCGCCACGCCGTCGGGGCGCACGAGCGCCCACGTGGCGCCAGGTACACCGATGGTCCGGAGCGCGGAGTCCATGGCGACAGCCAGTGGCGACTGTGCGATGACAGGGTGACACGCCGCGAGGAACGACAGGGCGACGGCGAAATGCCAACGGCGTGCACTGGTCATGACCGCCCCACCAACGGAGCGGTGATCGCCCCGGTTTCGGAGGGCCCGCCCGTGCGCGCGTCACAGGAGGGCGACGAGGGGGAGAGATAGGTCAATTGCCCCTGCCGCCCCTCTGCGGGGCCTCGTATGGTAGGTGTGCTTCATCCCTCGCTGACTACGCCTCGAGGACTCTACATGCGTGTCATCCCTGGCGTGCCGCCGCGCGTGATTGCGCGCGGCGCCGCTCTGCTGGTCGTGGTCCGGCTGCTGACCGGATGCGGTGGTGGTGGTGGCGGCGTGGTGAACACTCCCACTCCGCCTCCACCACCCCCGCCGCCCACGGTGGCATCGGTGGTGGTCACACCGGCGACCGGCACGCTCGAAGTCGGGAGCACGCTGCCGCTGCGCGCGTCGGCCCGCGATGCATCGGGCAACGAGCTGCAGCGAACGTTCACGTGGACCAGCTCGAATCCATCGCTTGCCAGCGTGTCGGCAACGGGCGACGTCACCGCGGTCGCCGAGGGCGGACCGGTCGTCATCTCCGCAACCACGGATGGTCGCACCGGTACGGCGGCGATCACCGTGACCCCGCCGCGCGTCACGGCGATTGCTGTTGCACTGGCCAGTGCCGCGATCACGGTTGGGCAGAGCACGCAAGCCACGGCCACGTTGCGCGATGCACGCGGCAACACGGTCACGGGGCGCACGATCGCGTGGACCTCGAGCGCGCCCGCCGTCGCCACGGTCAACGCCACGGGGAGCATCACGGCCGTTGCTGCCGGGACGACGACGATCGCCGCATCGGTGGACGGTACCACCGGCAGCGCAGCACTCACCGTGGCGGCGGCCGATCCGTGTCGCGTCATCCGGCCGATCACCGTCGGCGCGCAGGTGACCGGCGCGCTGACGACGAGCGATTGCCGGTTGAGCGACAGCTCGTTCGTGCAGACCTACGAGCTCACCATCACGACGCCGTCGCTGCTCGAGCTCGAGATGTCGAGCTCGGACTTCGATGCATATCTCTTTCTGCTCGACGGCGCCGGCAGCACGGTACTCACCGAAGATGATGACGGCGGCATCGGCACGAATGCACGCATTCTCTGGAGCTTCGCGCCGGGGCGCTATCGCATCGTCGCCAACAGCTTCGCGAGAAACAGCGTCGGTGCCTACCTGCTGAGCGTGCGCCCTGCGCCGGCCGGCTGTACGCCCCGTGCCGTGCCGTTCCCCTCGACGCAGTCGAGCGAGCTGGGGACCAGCGCGTGTCGCCTCGACGATGACAGTCGCGCGGAGTTCTTCGACATCACGCTTGCGGCACGGACGTCGGTGGTGATCTCGATGGTCTCCACGCGCGTGGACGCCGTGCTCGGTGTCATCGATCAGGCCGGTGAAGTGGTGGCGATCGACGACGATACCGGTGAAGGCACCAATGCGCGCATCGAGGGCGTGCTCGAACCGGGGCGCTACATCATCGCGGCGGCCGGGTATCCCGGCGAGCAGGGGCCGTACACGCTCGAACTGCGGGCACAGGTCGACCCCTGTGCCGTCTCGCGCACACTCACCCTGGGCACACCGGTCAACGCGACGCTCTCGGCGACCGACTGCGCCATCGATGCGAATGGCCCCACACCATTCACGCAGCGCTATCGACTGACGGTGCCGCAGACGAGTCCGGTGCAGATCGACATGACGAGCGGTGCGGTGGACTCGTACCTGATTCTGCAGAACGCTGACGGTACGGTGCGCGCCGAGAACGACGATCTCGACCAGACCACGCGCAACGCCCGCCTCTTCGTCAACCTCCCCGCCGGCGACTACATCGTCAACGCGAGCACGTTCAACTTCCGCGAGGTCGGACCGTATCAACTGCTCGCGCGCGCGAGTGCGCCGACGCCGAACGTGAGCGTGACGGTGGCGCCCACGGCATTGCAACTGCTGCCGGGTGCATCATCACAGGTGACGGCGACGGTCATCGGCAGCACGGCGGGCGTCACCTGGTCGAGCACGGTGCCGACGGTGGCGTCGGTGAGCGCCACCGGTCAGGTGCGGGCACTCACGCCGGGGACGACGGTCATCGTCGCCGCAGCGGTGGCCGATCCGTCACGCACCGCGAACGTGTCGGTGACGGTCGGCACCGGCGGGCAGAACGATGTGAATCTCGACATCGCCGCACTCTACCTCGTGCAGTCCGTGCAGCGGGTGAACGGATCGGTGCCGCTCATTGCGGATCGGCAGGCCGTCGCGCGCGTCTTCGTGCGTGCGAGTCGGGCAGCGCAGCCCGAAGTGCCGGTACGGCTCCGCGTCTTCAACGGCACCACGCTGCTCACCACGCTCACGGCCACGGCGACGCCCACGCTCACCGTCGACGAAGGGTGCTGCGCCGCCAACTTCTCGCTCCCCGCCGCGCTCATTCGCAGCGGCCACAGCGTGATCGCCGACGTCGATCCCGCCAACACGGTCACCGAACTCAACGAGGGCGACAACAGCTTCCCGCTCAACGGGCAACCGCAAGCGATGACGATCGTGCGGCCGCCTGACCTCAACATCGGCCTCGTGCCCATCCGCTCGGCACGCAGCGGGCTGCAAGGACAGGTGTCGGGCTCCGTGCTCGATGCGACGCGCTCGCTCTGGCCACTCGGCACGATCAACACGACCGTGCGTCCGCCGCTCACGCTCGACTACGAACTCGGCAGCGACATCGATCGATGGGTGCAGGGGGTGCGCGACGTGGAGCGCACGCGTCGCACCGATGGCTTTGTCGGGTACTACTACGGGCTGATTCGCCCCTCGAGCCAGGGACAGTTGCTCGGGCTCGCCAACGGCATTCCCGCACAGGCGGCGATCTCGCTCGACGAAGGATCACATCCGCCCGATGGCGGCTTGCCAGGCCCGGCCGCCGCGCGCGCGACCATCGCCCACGAACTCGGCCACACGTTCGGGTTGCGGCACGCGCCATGCGGTGGCGCGGCCGGCCCCGATCCGAACTATCCGTTCCCCAACGCGGCCACCGGTGTCTTTGGCATGGACACGTTTGGCGGCAATGCGATCAAGCGACCCACGGGCACGGACATCATGAGCTACTGCGACAACCAGTGGGTGAGCGAGTACAACTATCGTCGCGTGCTCGACCTGCGGGCGCAGACAGTGCTCTCGATCACCGCGGCGGCACCGACGAATGCGCTCGTGCTCTCCGGCGCGATCGCGAATGGGACGGTCACGCTCGATCCGGGACTCACCACGCGCACCACGCCGACGACGAGCGACCCTGACGGGCGCTATATCGCCGAAGGGCGTGCACTCGACGGGCGCGTACTCTTCGCGCAGCGCTTCACGCCGTTCCGGGTCGACGACGCACGTCGCGAGCAGGAGGCGTTCGTGCTGGCGATCCCCGTCGGCGAGAGCGTCCAGGCGCAGGTGCACGAGATCGTCGTGCGTCGCGTGAGTGGAGGGGCGCAGGCCAGCCGGTCGCGTCTCGTCTCGGTGAGCGAGAGCGCACACGACGTGACGGTGACGCGAAGCACGAGCGGTGGTGCCGTGCTCGCGTGGTCCACGGTTCAGCATCCGATGCTCGTCGTACGGGACCGCGAGAGCGGCATGACGTTGGCGGTCGCGCGCAGTGGCGCGCTCGACCTCTCGACGTTCGGCCCACCCGATCGCCTGGAGGTGCTGCTCTCCGACGGGGTCACCAGCGCGACGTATCGTGTCGACGCGGTGGCGGGCGGGCTGCGCAAGTGAGCCCGCACATGCAGTGGCGCCGTGCGCTCGTGGCGGTGATGTGTGGCGTGGTCGCGGCATGCGCGCGCCGCGACGGCGTAGCCGAGGGTGCATCGTCCAGTGACCCGGTAGTCGTGCGGCTCGAACGCGGGCCGTGCAGGGGCAGCTGTCCGGTGTACTCGGTGGCGCTCACGCGCTCGGGGCGCGTGCGCTTCGTGGGCGAGCGACACGTGGCCGATACGGGACGGCGAGAGCGCACGGTGCCGGCGACTGCCGTGTCTGCGCTGCTCGGGCGCTTCGACGCGACGACGTTCGCGACGACCGACACGGCGATCATGCAGGATCACGTGCGCTGCGGCGCGTACATCACCGACCTGCCGTCGACGACACTCTCGGGGCCGGCACGCGACGCGCTGCGCACCGTGCGCTATGATCGGGGGTGCGCCGGCGTGCCGCGCTTCCTCGAAGGGCTCGCCAGCGCAGTCGACAGCGTGGCACAAACGTCGAAATGGATTGGAGGCACCAAGTGACCACGACCCTGATGCGCATTCGACTCGCGGCACTGCTCGTCATCGTCACCGTCAGTGCGGCACAGGTGCTGCGCGCGCAGCCGCCAGCTACCGCGGCGATCGATGCGAGGTTGGCGAAGGCGCCCAAGGAGAAGGGCGCGACGCGCACGGCGACAACGGCCGCACGCGCGCAGAAGGGCGGGCAGAGCGTCGCGTTTGGCGCGGCTGCGGGGATCGCTGCGTCCACGACGTCGTCATCCGCTGCGTCGCGCGCGGCCGGCACGCGCGCGGCGACGGTGCCGCCACCGGTGCGTGCGGCACAGCAGAAGAAGCGGCCCGGCTAGCGCGCGGTGCGCGCGGCGGGTGCGTGTTCGCTCGCGCGCCGCATGAGCCACGCCCCGAGTACGCAGACGGCGGCGCCGATGACGCTGGCCCACGCAACGCGCTCGTCGCGCACGAGCACCCCCAGCACGAGGGCCACACCGGGGATGAGGAAGGTGGTCGCACTCGCGCGCGTGGGGCCCACGCGCGCGGTGGCCGCTGCCATCGCGACGTAGGCCACACCGGTGCCGAG
>JALOPS010000149.1 GCA_025453745.1 Gemmatimonadaceae bacterium | reverse complement strand
TGAGTAGCCGCGAAAATACTCCTCGAGCACCAGTTTACCGTGCCGTGCCATGAGCACGCCATGCACGCGCGGCTGCGACTCATCGAGCGGATCGACAGTTGCGAGCGTGTGCACGATCAACGCCAGCGTGGCGGTGTCCAGTCCTGCGCGCGCGGCATGTTGCACCGTCCACCCATCGCGCAGCGCCACCGGCTGGCGGTAGGTGTCGTGTGCTGTCGCACCGGTGCGTGCCACGTAGCCCACCACCTGCGTCAGCCTGCGTGGTGTGAGCACGATCGGTACGCCGAAGTCGAAACTGATCGTCCGTCGCCCCGCGTCGTACGGCTGGCGCCACTGTACCGTGCCCGTGCGTGGATGCGTGAACGACAGTGCGTCGCCGTCGCGCGTCACGTGGTAGAATGGCACGCGTCCGGACCAGTTCTGCACGGGATTCCGGAAGACGCCACGTAGTGAGCCGTCGTCGCCGCGCGTGATGGCGAGGTACAGAGGAAACGTCGTGTTGATGGGAGCCACAGTACCCACCCACCGCCGTGTCCCCGCGGCACGCAGTGGCACCGGCGTCGCGAACGACTGGTCGATGCCCGCCGGCTGGACCCAGAAAGCGTCAGGCGTGCCGGCCGTCAGCCAAACACGAAGGAGACCCTGACCTCCAGGAAGCTCGAAGACCACACTGTCACCCCGAGCAGACGCACTCGACTCGAACCCGGCCACCCGCAGCGACCAGTGCGATGCGTGCTGCTGCAGCAGTACCGTGCCGCGCACCTGCGGGCCGAGCATCGGCTCGGCGCCCCAGAGCCCCACCAGCGCGGTGTCAGTCGCCATGACGCGCGCAGGCTGAGCCGCCACGCCGTCCGGGAGAGGGAGCGCGCACGTCAGGATGCTCGCGTACGTGAGCGCTCGTGCATGAAACTGCATCGATCTGTCCTCCGTCATCGGGAGCGAGATCTCGCACGATCGTCGACCGCACGGCGAAGTGTCTTGTAACTTGGCAACATGTCATTTGCCATCACCATCGTCACCTGCTGATGCCTGCTGCACACGGACACCTCGTGCTACCGTTCGGGACGTTCTACGGCATGGTCGAGCGCCGCATCGCCGAGTCTGGCATGGAGTTCGCCCTGCTCGACGTTGATCCGCACCGGGTGGTGGAGCGGCACTCACACGAGGAGGCACACGTCGTGTTCGTGCTCGATGGATTGTACGTGTCGAGTGCCGTCGGTGCGCCGCCGGTGAGCGACGGCCCGGCGTTGATCTTCAATCCCGCCGGCACCACGCATCGCGATCGCTTCGAAGCGCGAGGTCGCACGATGGCGGGCCAGTTCCTGACGATTTCCCTCGCGGCTTCCTTCCTGCATACGGCGGAACAGGACGGCGCGCTCGCGCTTCGATCCATCGCGCTCGACGCGCCCGGCGCGCTCATGACCGCGAGACGACTGGTCGAAGCCTGTGTTTCACGGGATCGCGGTTCCGCGCTCCGCCGCGAGACACTCACCGCCGAATTGCTCGGCCTCGTCGCCACGACCACGCCGGCTGAGAAGTGTCTCGGCGCACCGCAATGGCTTCGCACCGCGCGCCAGCGGTTGGACGACGCGCTGGGCGAGCCACCGAGCCTCACCGAGGTGGCGCGCGCGTGTGGTGTGCATCCCGTGCACCTCGCGCGCGTGTTCCGGCAGTACGTCGGCGTGTCGCCATCCGACTATCACCGTACGCGCCGGCTGCTGCACGCGCGATCGTTGCTACAGGGGACGCAGCGCTCGCTGTCCGACATTGCGCTGCACTGCGGCTTCGCGGATCAGGCGCACTTTACGCACGCCTTCCGACGTGCGTTCGGTGTCACGCCTCATGCGTACCGGGCGTCCGCTTAGCGCCTGGCGCGAGCATCGTCGCAACGGCTGAACGCAGAGGGCGCGGAGCGCACAACACCCTGTGTGGCGTTCCAGAGATACGTTGGCTACGTCGCGTCAGCTTGCCGATGATGCTGTCCGCCGTCGCGGTCCCGCCCAAGGGACGGGCGGTGACGTTGTACCGCTCGACGTAGCGTTCGACGCGCTGCATCAATTCGCGCACGTGCCGGAACGAGCCGCGGCGAATGGCCCGCTGCGGGATCAGCCCGAACCACCGCTCTGGGCTCGACCCGGTTCGGTGGACACGTCGAGTCGCCTCGATGTGATTCGAGGCAGGAAGTGGACCGATACGACGGAAGCGTGAGCGTCGCTTGTTTGACGCGCAGCTCAAGCTGGAGGCGGTCCGACGGTGCCGGTAGCGGCAGCGCCTCGGCGACGCTCTGCGCCGTCCACTGCGTGGCGTCCTTCGGCGTCCGCTTCAGCGCGCGCTGGAGCAGCCGCGCCACCGTCTCATCGTCAGGCGTCCGCGAGCGCCCCGCGCGCAGGGCGTCGCACAGCCCGGCCAGGCCAGGCCGTGGGCTCGACAATGCGACCGCCAGAGGGTGCGAACAGCTTGCTCACGTCCAAGGCCTCGGCAATGGCGGTGTTCGTCTCCCCGGCGGCCGAGCGCAGAATGATCTGCGCGCGGCGCACCTGGCTGTGCGCCAACGCGCGCGAGCGCGCCATCGCTTCGAACTGGTCGCGCTCGAACGCCGAGAGCGTCAACTCGAACGACTTCGGACGGCCCATGCGCATGGCGCGGAAGCTCCGCGAATGATGCCTCGAATATGACCACCATACTTCTGAGACGTTGCACGAGTGGATCACGACGGGGGACGGGACTGAAGCGCTCGCGCGCCAGCGTGCGAGCGAGTCCTTTCGATGCGTACCGCCATGATTGCGAAGTCGATGGACGTGCGTTCGTTGGCAGAATGAGGCGCCGATATGTCGCTCTCCTTCGCTCCCTTGCGGAACCGGTTGCTCACCAATACTCACCGCTCCGCTCCCCGCACCGCGCGCACGAGCAACTCACGCACGAACGTCGTGCGCGGTGTGGCATCGCCACTTCGCCACGCCAGCCACAACGTATTGCCCGTCACGCGCGCGCCGGGGAGCAACTCCGTCAGCGCGCCATTTGCCAGCGCCTCCGACGCGAGATAGCGCGGCACCACGCTGACGCCGAGCCCCGCAACGACCGCGCGCACCACGCTGCGCAGGTCGGGCACCGTCACCGCGGCGCGTTTCGGTCGCGGCGCCCCAAACACCTCGCGCCAGTAGCGCCGCACCAACGGCAGGTCGGCGTCGTACGCCACGAGTGGCACCGTCGAAAGCACGGTGGCTCCGTCGTGGCGCAGCGCATGGGGTGACAGCCGCTCCGCCCACCGCGGCGCCCCCACCAGCACGAAGCGCTCTTCGTAGAGCGCCTCGAAGCGCACGCCTCTGGTCGGCACCCGCTGCGTCGCGATCACCAGATCGAGCGCCTCGCTCGCGACCGCCGCCACGAGTTCGCGCGGCACACCGTGCACGCAGCGGATCTGCACGCCCTGCGTAATCGCCGCGCCCAATGCCGGTACGGCCATCACATCCAGGAACTCGGCGGGGCCGCCGAGGAGCACGATGCCATCGAGCGCACTCGCGCCAGCGAGGGTCGCGCCCAACGCCGCGTCGAGTGCATCCAGGTGCGGCCCAAGCACCTCGGCCAGCGCGTGCGCCGCCGGTGTGGGTGCGATGCCCCGCGGCAGCCGAGTGAACAGCGTGCGTTGCACCTGCCGCTCGAACGCACGCAGCTGCTTGGACACGCCCGGCTGCGTGCGATTGAGGCGCGGCGCGGCCGCGGAGATGCTGCCGGCGCGATAGACGGCAAGAAAAACGCGGGCGAGGTCGAGGTCTGCCATAACGTCTGTTATGGTTAGGCCCGCCAGACATACTTTGTCAATCGTCTTGGGAGAGCCCATTGTCGAGGAGTGCAGCGCACCTGCGCTGCCGACCCCGATTCCGGAGCATCCTCCCATGACCCCACGTATTCTCTTCGTCCTCACCAGCCACGGCACGCTCGGCAACACCGGGCGCACGACCGGCTTCTATGTGCCCGAAGCCGCACATCCGTGGCGCATCTTCACGGAGGCCGGCTGCGTCGTCGACTTCGTGTCGCCCGAGGGCGGCGCACCGCCGATGGACGGCGTCAAGCGCGACGATCCGGCCGTGCGCGCATTCCTCGACGACGCGCACGTGGCTGCACAGTTGCAGCAGACGCTGCAGCCCGCTGACATCGACCCGTCGCGCTATGCGGCGATCTTCTTTGTGGGTGGCCATGGCACCATGTGGGATCTGCCTGATGACGCCGCCCTGGCCGCCGCGACGTCAGCGATCGACGCCAACGGCGGCATCGTTGCAGCCGTGTGCCATGGCCCCGCGGGACTCGTGAACGTGCGGCGCCCCGATGGCACGTACCTCGTGGCGGGCCACACCGTCTCGGCGTTCACCGATGCCGAAGAAGCGACGGTCGGACTGACGGATGTCGTGCCGTTTCTGCTGTCGAGTACGCTCGCGCAGCGCGGGGCCGTGTTGTCAGCGGCCGATGTCTTTCAGCCGAAGGTCAGCGTCAGCGGGCGTCTGGTGACCGGACAGAATCCCGCGTCGGCCAGTGGTGTGGCCGAGGCGGTGGTGGCGATGCTGCGTACACCCGTCGCGGCGTAGCGCCGCCGCGAACTACACCGCCACGGCGACGGTCAGCGTGGCGGTGTAGCCGGCCGCAGCGGTTCCACTCATCGTCGCCAATTGCAGCGCGGCGCCGTCGCGGAAGATGCCATCTGTCGCCAGCGAAATGCGCGAGAGGTTCGTCACGCTCTGCTCGTAGCCCGCGGTGGCGTACGCGAGGTCGCACGTCGCCTTGGGGAGCGCGATCTGCGAGGTCGCAATGCGATTGCGGAAGTCTGCAGCGGCGGTGATCGAGCGGAATACTTCGAAGTGCAGATGCGGCCAACGGCCCGCGTAGCAGCCGGGGAAGATCGTCGTGAAGCGCACGCGCCCGGCGGCGTCAGCCGCCTGCACCCCGCGCAGGTAGTTCTGGTTCGTCACGCCGGGTGAGTAGAGCGAGTAGTTGCCGCCGCGATCGCAGTGCCAGAGATACACCGCGTGGTTGGCGAGCACGGCGCACGTCGATGCCGCGACGATGGTGAGATCGAGCGTCATCGGAATGCCGGCCGCGATCCCGCTCAAACCGCCGAAGCTTGACCGGATGTCAGAGCGGACGACGCCCGAGAGGTTGAGCACGTTCGCCCCGTTGGAGCCATCACCGGGAAACGGACCCGCCGCTTCTTCTGGAATGCGCGTGCAGGTGGTGTTGGTGGTCGGTGGTGTCGTCTCGTCGACCGCAGTACTCGCGTCGGCCGCGCAGCCGAGCACACTCAGCGCGGTGAATCCGAGCCCCGCGCGCGCCGCGAGGCGCAGGGCGGTGCGCCGGTCGAGGGCGTGACGCGTGGCGGCGAGATCGCGCGCGAGACCGCCGTGGTCGTCGTGGTCGGCATGCGCGGGGGCGGCGGGTGTGCTGGCGTGGTGTTGAGTCATGGCGTCGAACGGCGGAAGGAGCGAATGGGGTCGCTCATGGTGAACACCACATGGCGCAGCGTCCCTACGGTGTGGCTGACTTGGCCCGCCGTACGCGGCGCAAGCCGTGCGCGCACGTTGTGCGCTGAGCGAGCGACGCGCCGTTCGCGAACGGTCTTGCATCGTCACCACTGCCCCGAACGGACGCTGCGCGTCCGTCGGGCGATGCTTCGACTCCGCGCGGCTTCGCCGCGCTTCGCTCAGCACACGGCGTCCGCCCCGTCGCCGACGTTACGGCTTCGCGTGCTCCCACGTATACCGCGAGCCGCTCGGGTCCATCCCCGGCACCAGCGCACTCACTGCCGCGCCCGTCACCACCTGCACCGTCCGCCCACGCTCGGCGAGCGTGCGCGCGAGCACCAGCTCCTGCACCGCCGCCACCTGCGCTTCGCGACTGCGCAACACCACCGTGCCCGTCGCCGGCACGGAGAAGCGCCGCCACGTCGTCAATCGATCGGCGAGTCGCGCCGGTGTCCCATCGGCCGCGCGTACGAGCGCCATGTCGCCGCCCAACACGACATCGCGCAGGCTCGTCTGCTGCGGCAGCGCCCACGCTTCGATCGTCCCATCGTCAAGCACGACCGGTGCGATGGTAAACGTACCGCGCTGGACGCGATAGCGCGGCGCGAATTGCGCACGCGCCTGGCTCACCAGTCGCGCCGCACGGGCAATGCGCGTCGTGTCGAGTGGCTGTGTCCAGCGTGGCTGCGCGCCATCGAGCCGGATCAGTTGCAGGCGACGCGGCGCGGTGAACGACGAGTCGATGTCGTACACGCCGCCCAACGGGACCCCCTCACTCGTGCGTGTGCAATAGACGGCGCGCGGTGCCGTCGACGCGGCGCCAAATCGCCCACGTGCGCGCATGCCAAGTACCGCCGCCGAACACTGCTGGTAGTACAACAGTTGTCGTGCACGCGTGTCGGCGAGCCGAAACGCGGCACCAAAGCCGGCGGGTAGTCCCGCCGGTTCGACGACGGTCGACGTGTCCGGTGGCAAGGCGCGCACCGCCGTGACCGTCTCCTCGACCGGCGTGCGCGCGCTTCCGCCGCCACACGCCGCCAACACGGCGACCATGCTCATCGCCATCGCTGCGCCCCACGCGCGGGCGCTCAGAACAACCCCTCGATCGAGAGATAGCGCTCGCCGGTGTCGTAGCAGAACGTCATCACACGCGAGCCATCGCCAATCTCGGGCAGCGTCTGGCTCACCGCCGCCAGCGACGCACCACTCGAGACGCCGATGAAGATCCCTTCCTCGCGCGCAGCGCGCTGTGCCCAGTGGAACGCGTCTTCTTCGGTGACCTGCACGACGCCATCGAGCGTATCGCGATGCAGGTTCGCCGGAATGAAGCCCGCGCCGATTCCCTGCAAGCGGTGTGGACTCGGACTGCCACCGGAGATCACCGGACTCTTCGCCGGCTCCACGGCCAACGTGCGCAGCCTCGGCCAGTGGCGCTTGAGCACTTCGCTGCATCCGGTGATGTGCCCGCCGGTGCCGACGCCAGTGATGAGATAGTCGATCCCTTCGGGGAAGTCGCTCAGGATCTCGTGTGCCGTCGTTTCTGCATGGATCGCCACGTTGGCCGGATTGTCGAACTGCTGCGGCATCCACGCGCCCGGCGTCTCGCGCACGAGCTCCTGGGCACGCTCGATCGCGCCGCGCATCCCCTTCTCGCGCGGCGTGAGGTCGAACGTCGCACCGTAGGCCGCCATCACGCGTCGCCGCTCGATGCTCATCGACTCGGGCATCACCAGCACGAGGCGGTATCCCTTGACCGCCGCGACCATCGCCAGGCCGATCCCCGTGTTGCCCGACGTGGGCTCGATGATCGTCATCCCCGCGCGCAGTGCGCCGCGACGCTCGGCGTCGTCGATCATCGCGCGCGCGATGCGGTCCTTGATGCTGCCGCCGGGATTCGCGCGTTCGAGCTTCATCCAAACGTCGACGCGGGAGCCGAAGAGCCGGTTGAGCCGCACGTGCGGCGTCTGGCCGATGGTATCGAGAATGTTCTGGGCGCGCATGATGCAGGAAACAGTCAGATGTGGAACTCGAGCCCGTCGTCCTCGAGACGACGGACCTCGGAGGAGAACTGCACGATGCTCTTGGGTGGCACGCTCGACGTGATCCACACGTTGCCGCCGATCACGCTCTCCGCGCCGATGACGGTCTTGCCGCCCAGAATCGTGGCATTGGCGTAGATCACCACGCCGTCTTCGATGGTTGGGTGGCGCTCAAGGCACCCAGCGTCACGCCCTGGTAGAGGCGCACCCGACTGCCGATGCGCGTGGTCTCGCCGATCACCACACCGGTGCCGTGATCGATGGCAAACGCCTCGCCGATCTCCGCGCCCGGATGAATGTCGATCCCCGTCGCGCGGTGCGCATGCTCGGCGAGCACGCGCGGTAGCACCGGCACGCCGGCCTCGTACAGCGGGTGCGCGAGCCGATGCACGGCAATGGCATAGAAGCCCGGGTACGCGAGGATCACCTCGTCGACGCCTTCTGCCGCGGGGTCGCCATCGGCGATCGCAGCAGCATCGCGAAGCAGGGCCGCGCGCGTCTGGGGCAGCGCAGCCAGCCACGCGCCCACGATGTCATCGGTGCGCGGGCCATCGTCGACGACGCCAAGCACCGCGGCGCGCAGCACGTCTTCGAGCGCGCGGGCCTCCGCCGCCAGATCGCGCGCGAGCGCGCCATGACCGGGGCTGAAGTGCGGGAAGAGGAGCGCGAGCGCGCGGGTGACGATGTCGTCGGCGACCGCGCGCACGGGAAGCGGCACCGTGTGGGTCCGACGCGCTTCACAGAGGGCGTCGAGAAAGGCCGAGTCGGTGGCGAGAGCCATGCGGCGAACATACCCCGTCGCGGCGCATTCGGCGTGGGGTGCGCCGCCGGGCAGCGACACCTGAGTGGGCGCGGGAGGCCGCGTGTCGCTGGCCCTTTGAACCGTTCAAGGACTCTGACCCCTTGAAACGGGCTGAAAGCAAGGACTCTGACCCCTTGAACGCCGCGAGCCTGTGAACGGCCCCCGGAGTGATCAAGGACGCTGACGCCTGGAACGCACCAAGAAGGATCAAGGACTCTGACCCCTTGAACGACCCGGATTTCAAGGACTCTGACCCCTTGAAGGGGGGTGACCCCTTGAAGGGGGGTTGTTTAGTGACCAGCGGTCAGTAGTTTACTGACCATGAGTCATCCAATAGCACGCCGACGCGCCCGGTCGGACGACGCCAAGGAAGCGCGTCGCAGCGCGCTCCTCGAGGCCGCGCGCACGCTGCTCGCCGAGCGTCCGTTTGCGGCCCTCACGATGGATGCGGTGGCGCAACGCACCGGACTCGCCAAGGGCACGGTCTTCCTCTACTTCCCCACCAAGGAGACGCTCGGCCTCGCCCTCGTCGAAGAGCTGCTCGACGAGTGGTTCGATGCGCTGGACTCGCGCCTCGGGACGCTGCGCACCGCCGCGTCGGCCGCGCGGGTGGCCGCAGCCATCGTGGACGTCACCGTCGCACGGCCGGTACTCGTGGAGCTGCTCACCATCCTCGGCCCGATGCTCGAGCAGAACGTCGCGCGACCCGCCGCAGAAGCGTTCAAGGCGCGCGTCCTCGTACGCACCATTCAGCTTGGCGCGTCGTTCGAGCGCGTGCGCCCGTCGCTGGCCCCCGGGCAGGGCGCCGAGTTCTGCCTCGTGATCCATGCGCTGGTCACCGGCCTGCACCAGATGGCGCACCCTGCGCCGGTGATCGCCGAGCTGCTCGCCGAAGAAACGTTCGCGCCGCTGCGCGTGGACTTCGCAACCACGCTCGCCCACACACTCACCTGCCATCTCCTCGGGCTCGACCGGGCCCCTCGTTCCTCGACTGCGCGCCGCGCGCGCCGGAGTACATAGATGCCCCTCGCTCTCGTCACCGGTGCCACCGGCGGCATCGGCCTCGTCATCAGCGGACTGCTCGCCGAGCGCAAGCACGACCTGGTCCTCGTCGCGCGTCGTGCGGCGGAGCTCGAGCGCATCGCCGAGTCGTTGCGCACCACACACGGCATCACCGTACACACGATCGCAAGTGATCTGGGCACGGTCGGGGCGGCAGAGTCGCTCGCCGACGCGCTCGCCGCACGCGGACTCGCCGTCGACGTGCTCGTGAACAACGCCGGGATCGGTCAGTACGGGCGCTACGTCGAGACCGACGCCGCGCAGGAGGCGCAGATGGTGCAGCTCAACGTTGTCGCGCTGACCACTCTCACCAAGCGTCTGCTGCCGGGCATGGTGCAGCGGCGTCGCGGGCGCGTGCTCAACGTGGCGAGCACCGCCGCATTCTTCCCGGGGCCGCTCATGGCGGTGTACTACGCGACCAAGGCGTATGTGCTCTCGCTCTCCGAAGCGTTGAGCGAAGAGACGGCCGGCACCGGGGTGACGGTGACCGCGCTCTGCCCCGGCCCCACGGCCACGGGATTCCAGGCGGAGTCGGGGATGCAGACGTCGCGATTGCTCAAGCTGTCGTCGATGCTTCCCGTCGAAGAGGTCGCGCGTCAGGGCGTCCTGGGGATGCTGGCGGGACGCCGCGTCGTGGTGCCCGGCGTGATGAACAAGGGGATGGTGGCGATGCGTCGGCTCGTTCCCACGGCGTTGCAACTCAAGCTGGTGAAGATCGCGCAGGGGTAGCGACCGACGCCGTCGCTGCACCGGAAGACCGAACGCGGGCGACAACGCACATCGCCGCCGACACGTACACGAGGGAGCCCTGCTGGTCTTCTCCCTTGCCGTACCTGTCCATGCGTCGTCTTCTCGTCGCGCTCTCGCTGTGCGCCCCGCTCACCGTCGCGGCCCAGAGCGCCGCGCCGCTCCCCATCCCCGGGCGCTCCGTCGTCACCACCACGCTCGGCATCGTCGCCGCGTCGCAACCGTTGGCCGCGCAGGCAGGCGTGCAGATCCTCGCGCAGGGCGGCAACGCGATCGATGCGGCGATCGCCGCGAATGCGACGATCGGCCTGATGGAGCCCACCGGCAACGGCGTGGGCGGCGATCTCTTCGCGATCATCTATGATGCGAAGACCGGACGTCTGCACGGCATCAATGCGAGCGGGTGGGCCGCGTCGGGGCTCTCCGCCGAGCTGCTGCGCACGAAGGGGATGACCGGCATGCCGCAGCGTGGCGTGTACTCGGTGACGGTGCCCGGCGCCGTGGCCGGCTGGCATGCGATGCGAGAGCGGTTCGGCACGCTGCCGTTTGCGACGATCCTCGCACCGGCGCTCTACTACGCCGAGCAGGGCTTCCCGCTCACCGAAGTGATCGCGGGCGGGTGGCGACGGTCACAGACCTTTCTGGCCTCGCATCCGAACTCCGCGGAGACATTTCTGCCGGGCGGCAAGGCGCCGGGAGCGGGAGAGGTGTTCCGCAATCCGGCGCTCGCCTCGACACTGCGCCGTATCGCCGAGCGCGGGCGCGATGGCTACTACACCGGCCCGACCGCGCAGGCGATCGTGGACATCCTGCGCGAGAACGGCGGCACGATGACGCTCGCCGATCTCGCGGAGTACCAGCCGGAATGGATCGCGCCCATCTCCACGACGTATCGCGGATGGACCGTGCACGAGCTGCCGCCGAATGGTCAGGGGATTGCTGCGCTCATGATGCTCGATCTCATGGAGCAGTTTCCGCTGCGCGACTGGGGCTTCCACTCGCTCGACGCGATGCACGTGATGATCGAGGCGAAGAAACTCGCCTATGCGGACATGCTGCGTTACGTCGGCGATCCGCGCTTCGGGCGCATTCCCGTGACCCAGATGCTCGACAAGGCGCAGGCGGCGGTACGCGCGAAGCAGATCGACATGACCAAGGCCGCGTGCCTCGTGACCCCGCGCGAGTTCACGAGCATCTCGGAGACCAAGGGGAGCGACACGATCTACCTCACCGTCATCGACGCGGCGGGCAACATCGTTTCGCTCATCCAGAGCAACTACTCGGGCTTCGGCTCGGGGCTGGTGCCCAAGGGCGCGGGCTTCATGCTGCAGAACCGTGGTGGGCTGTTCACGCTCGAGGCGGGGAAGATCAACACGCTCGCGCCGCGCAAGCGCCCGCTGCACACCATCATTCCCGCGTTCATGGAGAAGGACGGGACCCGCATCGGCTTCGGCATCATGGGCGGGTGGAACCAGTCACAGGCGCATGCGCAGTTCGTCTCGAACATCGCCGACCATGGGATGTCGATCCAGCAGGCGCTCGAAGCGGGCCGGTTCACCAAGGAGAGCTTCGACGGGTGCGAGCTCGACATCGAGGGGTCCGTACCGCAGTCCACGCGCGATGCGCTCGCCGCACGCGGGCACACGCTCAAGGTCGCGCCCGCACGCTCCGGCACCTTCGGGTTCGGGCAAGCGGTGATGAGCAACGCGCAGGGTGTGCACTTTGGCGCGAGCGAGCCGCGGCACGACGGCGCCGCGATTCCGCAGCCGGCGCCGGTGGGGCCGCTCAAGCGCTGAGTGAGGAGGCACGCGCGGGGCGATCGCGCCCCGCGCGCGTCAGAACGCGCCGAACTTGAAGGTCAGCTTGCCGGTGCCGCCGGAGAGACCCGAGTTGGTAAAGAGGTAATCCGCGTCCGTCCCGCTGACGAAGCGGTAGCTGCCACCGAGTGCGATGCGCATCCAGTTCGTCACGTTGAGCTCAATGGCCAGCTCCGGCTCGATGACGGTCACGACGTCGGGATCGTCGTCCGGAAAGCCGATGGGCGGCTGAAAGCCGATGCGGTCGCGATCGCGCACGCGCGCGTTGGCGGCGCCGCCGCCGATCAGCACGAGCCCCGTGACGTGCACGAGCTTGGACGGTTGCGTGATCGCCTCGAGCGTGACACCGCCGTAGCCGAATTCGAGGTCGTACCGGCGCGAGGAGAGAGCACGCGCGACGGGGACTTCGCTGGAGAGCCCGACGCCCGCACCACCGATGGCAAAACGCCGGCCGATGAGAAACGCGCCGCGGCCACCGACAAACACACCGGTCTCGCCGAGAATGGAGCCCACGGCCACCGTGGGGCCGCCGAAACCGCCGAAGGACGTGTTGCCGCGAACGAGGGTCTGATCCTGCGCGTGCAGTGCCGAGGCATACGCAACAACGCCGCAGGCAGCCAACAGGAGGCGGTGTATCATGACTGGAGGGAAGACGTAGGGAATGGCGACGCACGCGCCGCGAAGACTGTTACCCCTACGACACGCCATGATCCCGGTTTCCCCTCGGTCGCGACACCGCGCGGGGACAGCGTGCGCGATCGTCGGGGCGACCCGACCATACGACACGGGCCCCGATGCCGATGGCACCGGGACCCGTGAGGCGCAGAGCGCGGGGGGGAGTCGCGCCATGCGAACGGCATGGTTCGCCTTACACGAGGCGGCGCCGCCGCGCGAAGAGGCCAATGCCCACCATACCCGTCGCGAGCAGCGCGACTTCCGGCGGCTCGGGGATCACCGTGAGCGTCGTGGGCCCCGTGACCGTCAGCGTGAAGGCGCCTGCGTCCGTGTTGGCGTACCCGGTCGCGACCGCGATGTACGTGCCACCCGCGACCAGCGTGCGCGTGAACTGCGCGTTGAGGTTGCTGCCGCTGATGTCGTCATCCGCAGCAATGCAGTTGGTCGCCGGCGAGGCGGGATTGAACGCGCCGTCGTACAGGAAGAGAAACGGATCCCACCCCGGCGCGGTGAGCGCGAAGGTGAACGCACCCGCCGTCGGTGTGAAGAACGAGAAGGTCCGGTAGCGGACGGCCGTCCCGAGGCCCGATGCACCACCGCACGTGTTGCCCGCGGCTTCCGTGCGTCGATTGAACGTGGCGCCGCCGACGGTCGTGCCGGTGAGCGTCTGTGCCTGCACACTCGGCGCGGCACCCATGATGATCAGCGCGCCGATCGCGGCGCGCACCGTACGCTGCATGCTGAGCATCTCTGCCTTCCCAAGCGAGATGAGATCGAAGGCATCACGGCATCGTGATGGCGAATCGGCCTCCCGGTTGCGTATCGCTCCGCAGCGACAACCGGACTACCGACTCTGCACCGGGAAGACGCGACCTGATTGGTGACGTCACGCACATTTCGCGACGATCGCAAAGAAATGCCGCTCGTGTGACTACCGCGCGCCGGCCGTAACACGTCGCCCGGCCGTTGCCGTCACGGTGTGCGCAGCGCGGCCGGGAGTGAACTCCAGCGACGCGGTCAGCGCGCGAGGACTTCCAGCCGCGCCAGCCGCCCCGCATCGCGCTTCGGCACGTACAAATGCAACCCGCACGAGACGAACCCCGCCTGCGCGAGCTCGCGCGCATACCACCGCGCCGGCCGAAGCGGCATCTCGTCGGTGTCGCCGGTGAACGCATCCTGCGACGAGAACAGCTCGAGATACGCCACGCCGCCGACATGGCGCGCGATCTCGGCGAGCCCCGTGCGCAGATCGCTCGCACCCAGGTAGTTGAGCATGCCGCTGGCGATGACGAGATCGTACGGCCCGCGAACGCCCGCCGCAGCCAGATCGGTGACGGACCCCTGCACCAGATTGCGCCGAGCACCAAAGCGCGCGACGGCGTATTCGCTGGGGTCCACGCCGCGATAACGCAGGCCCGGACGCAGTGCCGTCAGCAACGGATACCAGTTCCCTTCTCCGGCACCCACATCGAGCACGCTGCGCACCGGGCGCTCCAGGATGTGTTCAGCGGCCGAGAAAACGAAGCGCACGATGCGCGCGAGTTCGGCACGCGTGCGCACACGATGGCGCGGATGGCGGTACCACTTGTCGTAGTACGCGCGATCGTAGACTTCGCCGCGCACATCCCCCGCGGCCCCGTGTTCACGTCCGCGGGGGATACTGCCGTTGCGCTTGCTCGAACTCACAGAATCCCCCAGAAGGCGCGGTCGACGTCGATGTTGAGCATCCACCGACCGTCGCGGAGCCCGCGCGCGACATCCACGCGGAGCAGATCGAAGACGAAGAGCCCACCGAGACCGACGGAGGGATAGACGCCGGCGACTCGCGCGTCTCCGGTGATGGGCGAAAAACGCGCCGGTGCCGCCAGTCCGACGGCGTGCACGAACGGCACGAGCGTCACGCGCCCCGGTGCCTTGCCGTACTTCCAGAGCGGCAAGGGTACAAACGGCGCGGCCACGCGCCACTCCGCGCGCACCGTACCGATGGCCTTGCCCGCAAACGTGTGCAGATCGTATCCCGGGCCGCTCAGGGGGCCGCCGGCGACCAGCGTCTGTTGCGGTGCGAGTGCGACGCCGGTGTGCTGTTGCGCCTGCGCCGTGAGCGACACCAGCGCGCCACGTGTGCCGCCACGCCAGCTTCGCTCGAGGGTGAGCTGGCCGTCCACTCGGCCCAGCGCATACGAGCCGAACTCGATCACGTCGACGGGTGGCCCGCCAATGATCGGCGGGTTCTGCGGATTGCGGCGATCGTAGTTGAAGCGAAATCCGCCGCCCGCAATGCCCATGCGCCACGTGCGACGCCACGCATCGGGCCCATCACCACGGCCGCCACCGCCCCACTCGATGCGCAACCGCACGCCGTCGAGTGGTTCGGCCACTGGCGTGCGCACAAACTCACCGACCGGCGCACCGAAGCGCGCCACCAGCGGGTCCTGTCGCTCGACCGCGAGCTCGACCCGCGCCGAGCGCCCCGGCGCGAGAGGCTGCACGATCGACACGCCTACCGCACGCGCATCGACTTGCGACGTCAGGTCGCTGCCGAAGAGCGCGCCGAGCGAGTTGGCCGCCCCGCTGCGCTCCGCGCGCGCGAGATCGCGATAGTCGCGTTCGGCGAAGAGTTCGACGATCGGCGTGGCCGACCCGGGCGACGTCACCCGACTGATCGCGACGCGTCCCTTGAGCGCGCGATCGGAGAAGCCGTATCGCACGCGCGCGCTCGGCCGCACCACGCTGCCGAAGACGCGCGAGACACCAACGCCCAGCGCGACGCCTTCGGTGCGTGTGATGCGAAACGCATCCGACACGCCACGCCCCGAGAGCGACGTCCCGGCGCGACGCACGAGCATCGCATCGCGCACGGCCGCTTCGGCCTTCACACGCACTTCGCGCACTTCCTCGTCGGTGGTGAGCTGGATGTCCGCCGGCAACCGATCGAGCACCGACCCCTCGAACGGGAAAGCGCGGAGTGAGTCCGCCCGCGCGACGGAAAACGGCGGCAACGTGCGCAGCAACTGCGCGACCGGTGCGCTGTCATTGACCGTGTAGCCGCTCACCTCCCACCGGCCGCGCACGACGCCGCGCGCGGGGATATCGAGCCACGCATCGCGGCGCGCGACCTCCACCTCCTGTCGACGCGGCAGCCAGTACCGTCCGCTCACGAGGCCGTTCTCGAGCGTCACCGCGAGCGTCTCGATCCGCTTGTCGAGAATCGCCGAGCGCGTGAAGGTGAAGGCGAGCCGCACCACGGCGGCGTTGGACGCGTCGAGATACACCGTCCCCACCACGCGCGGCTGCGTCGCATCGCGCGGACGCACGAGCAGCTCCTGCACGTCGATCGCCCCGCCAGGCAGCCGAATACGCAGCGTGTCGCCCAGCGCCACTTCGTAGAGCGCGAGCCCGCCGGGCGAGAGCGGATGCGGCACGTCGCGCACATCCTGCCCGTCACCGAGGCGAATCAGGTCAGGCAGATCGTTGAGGACCACCGCGTAGCGGCTGCGATAGTAGCCCACGTTTCCGGGGAGCAGCAACGAGTCGCGTCGGCCGACCAGCCGCTGCACGCTGCGATTGGGGCGCTGCCACGCGAGTTCGAGCGCGAGCTCTTCCGTCTGCACCAGGCGCGGCGTCTCGATCCACCCGTCGCCGAGCTGTCCGAGAAAGGCGAGATGTCCTCTCGCGGTGGCACGCCAGTCGCGCAGCGTGGTGTCACCCAGCTCGCCGACGCGCCGCGCGATGGCCCGACCGGCCAGCGCCGTCGCGGCGGAGTCCCCCCACGCGGAGCGTCGCGACCCTTCGGTGGGCTGTGCGGCGAGCGACAGGGCACCCACGACGAGCAGCGCGCAGCCTCCAGTGACGGCCGACACGCGTCGGCATCGCAAGTAATCCGGCACGCGGGGAAGGTAGCCAGTTCGGTGCGCCGGCGGCCGCCGGTCGCGTGGGGTGCGGCGCCATGCCACATTTCCCGGTGCCGATGACGATTCCCTATCCCGAGATCTCGCCGATCATTTTCAAGATCGGCCCCTTCGCGCTGCGCTGGTACGGCACCATGTACCTGCTCGGCTACGTCGTGGGGCGACAGATCGCCGTGCGTCGCGCGCGACGCGGGCTTATTGCCACCGACGCCGACGGCGTCGACTCGCTGATCGCGATGCTCGTGCTGGGGATGCTGGTGGGCGCGCGTCTCGTGTATGCCACGGTGTACGATCCGAGCATCTGGACGCGGGGTCCGTTCGAGATCTTCGCCGTCTGGCACGGGGGACTGAGCTTCCACGGCGCGATCATCGGCATGGCCACTGCCGGCATCCTCTTCGCCCGCAAGGCGAAGCTGCCGATGCTCTCCGTGCTCGACACGATCGCGTACAGTGGCACACCGGGGATCTGCTTCGGGCGACTCGGCAACTTCATCAACGCGGAGCTGTACGGTCGGGCCACCGACGTGCCGTGGGCGATGGTCTTTCCGAGTGATCCGCAGGGCGTGCCGCGGCATCCCTCGCAGCTCTACGAGGCGTTTGGCGAAGGTGTTCTGCTCTTCTTCCTGCTGCAGTGGCTGCAGAACCGCGCCTCGAGCGGTGGCTGGTACCGGCACGGGATGATCACCGCGGCCTTCCTCATCGGGTACGGGATCATTCGGTTCGGCATCGAGTTCACGCGGCAGCCCGATGCGCAGATCGGCTTTCTCCCCGGTGGCGTGACGGTGGGTCAGCTCCTGTGCGCGGCAATGATTGCGGTGGGCGCGACGCTCTGGATGAGTGTGCGCGGGCGCGAAGTCGCGCGCACGGCCGCGTAGCGCGACGCGGGTGCCGCGCGCGTGCACCGCGCGCACGCGATCGCGGGCGCACCAACGCGGTGT
>JALOPS010000504.1 GCA_025453745.1 Gemmatimonadaceae bacterium | reverse complement strand
GACTGCTCGCCCTCCTAGCCATCCTCGCCGAGCAGGGGCCCGCGGCGCCAGGCGCGCTCCTCACGCCATGGCTTGAGTACGTCCGTCGGGTAAGCCGCATAAGGGCCGAGACCACGGCTCGCTCGTTCCTCTACCACCGGCTCCGCAACTTGCTAGAGCGTGGGTATGCAGCCCGCGTCGGGCAGAAGTATGAGAGCACGGCGTCGGGTCTCGCATGGCTCAAGGCGTCGGACTATGCAGAGGGCAAGACGGTCGCTCCCGATGAGACGCGGCGGCTTTGGGACCTCGTCCAATCGCAGCGCGACGCAGTGAGAGAGGCCCTCCGCGAGAAGCTGGCGTGCATGGAACCGTATGCCCTCGAGCAGCTCGTCGGCCGACTTCTCGAGGAGATGGACTATACTGATGTTGCCGTCACGTCTCGCTCCGGCGACAAAGGAGTGGACGTGGTTGGGCGCATCGCCATGGGGATCACCGAGGTCCGCGAGGTGATCCAGGTCAAGCGCCAGCAGGGTAACGTGCAGCGCCCGGTGCTTGACATGCTGCGCGGCTCGCTCCATCGCTTCGGGGCGGTGAAGGGGACCATCATCTCGCTCGGCGGATTCGCCAAGGGCGCGCAGAACGCTGCGTTCGAGCCCGGGGCCGCGCCCATCACGCTGATTGACGGCGAGAAGCTGCTCGACCTCTTGATCGAGAACGGCATCGGCGTGCGCACAAAAACCGTGGAGTTGCTCGAGCTCGATGAGACGGATCTTGGGTTTGTCGATGACGCGAGCGAGGGTGGCGCTAGGTGACAGTTCGGCGCTCCCGCGCGCACGGATGGTGGCTCCTCCGGGTTCGGCAGTCTCGCCGCGGATGATGGTGCCTCACTCTGTCGCTGCCGATGCGTGTGGGCTTGGCGCTCGTCGCGAGTAGCCAGTCAGAGTTCACGCCGGCCGAGGCCTTCTCTCGCGTTCAGCCTTGATCTCGAGCCGGGTGTTGACCTTACCCTCACTTGGATTCCGGTAGATCCGGTTCGGAAGTGAAGCGCTCGATCTCGCCTCCCTCGGTGACAAAAGGTACCTCGCCCGCCGCGACCGCTTGATTGCCATTGTCCTCCTCATCACCGCTTTCCTCAGTCGCATCAGTCCAGAACCCACTGCGCTCCAGTGCACGGAACCAGGCCGGTAGCCGCAAATCGGCCTCAGGCACCTGGATCGCCAACAGGTGGCGCCGCGTTTCGCGCAGCGACCCAGCTGATCTCGGGTTGAGTGGGCGGGCCACCACCGCTCGCCAGAGGGCGGCGACGAGCACATGGTCGCTCAGCAGCCTCTTGCAGTCGTGCCACGACAGCGAAGATCGCGTGCCGAAGCCACCGCCGAAGGCACCGTATGTGAGCCGGCCGAAATACGCCGCAACGTTTTCGCGCAGGACGTCGTCCTTGATCGCGCGTCGCGCGATGCCCAGCAGCCGTGTGCGTGCCCTCCCTCGGTGCAATACAGACTCTGGGTCGAACAGGAGGCGCGCCTCGGGCGCGTCGGCCCGAAAGAGCGCGCGGACCCCGGCCGGTTGCGCAAACGCTCCGAGCACAGCCTCCGCTGCCGACGCCCCAAGCCGCGCGTAGACCTTGTCGAGCAAGCGAGGCCAGGCAGGGGGACGTCGGCCATGACGGGCTGAGCGTCTGAGGCCGGGGCCCCAGTCATCGAGATCGCGTCCCCTATAGAGTAGCGTGGCAGCAACCTTCGCCTGTACTTCGCTGGCGACATCGAGCAGCAGCTGCCACTCCGTGCGGCGTACCCGCATGTGGTACGCGGGGCGGTCGAAGTGGGCCCATTGGCCGAAGTGCCCGATGAGATGGTTCCATTCATCGGCGCCAAGATCGCCATTCCGAAACCCGCCTAGATCTATCGCGATGAGCCGGAGCAGCGCCGTGAACGGGTCGACTTCCGCAAGTTGAGCGGTGAGTGCGGCGACAGTGTCCTGGTTGACGGCAAGCTCTATCTGCCCTTCTCGCGCCTGCACGGTCCTGCGAAACAGTTCGGACACCCGTGCTGAGACGCTCCGGGGTGAGGCGTCCCCGGCCGCCTCGCCGGCGGGAGGCGTGTCCAGCCAGTTGCGGACTGCTCGTGTCGCGTCATTGCTGGAACCGGAGACCAGGAGCGACTCAAGAGTCTCCCATAGACCACTGTATTCGCGCCAGGTCAGAACAGGTGGATGCTCCAGAATGCGGAACATCTGTGCCAGGTCTAGCGCGGAGTCCAGGAAGGATCCGCGGTCTCGGAGACCTTCACAGATCGTGCGGAATCGGGAGCGCCGGTCTGGGTGCTTCTCGCCCGGAGCGTGGCGCAGGTCGGCGCGGTTGAATGGATTGACCGCGGTGTCCGCCGAAGACGCACGCTCGTTGACGCGCGCCACCATCTCCTCACTCGGCTTCCCGCTCTGTAGCTCCTTCAGTGCTTCGACATCCGAAGCCAAGCGGTGCGCCTCTGCGGGGAACTCGAGCCGGAGTAGTTGACACAAATACAGCCGCTCCCAGTCCACCTCCGTATCGTCGAAGCGATCTGTCACATCGCGTAGACTCGCCAGGT
>JALOPS010000503.1 GCA_025453745.1 Gemmatimonadaceae bacterium | reverse complement strand
GGGCGTGACCGTGCCGGCGTCGGTGCTCGAACGCATGCATCGCGCGAATGCGGTGAGCAAGGATCACGCGCTGGCCGAAGGGATCGCGATTGCGCGCGAGATGCTCGACCGCGTGCGCGGGCTCGTGCAGGGTGTGCAGGTGAGTGCGCCGTTCGGGCGGGTCGAGTTGGCGCTGGAAGTGTTTGGCGGGGTCTCCTGACATGTGCGGGATCGTGGGGTACGTGTCTGCCGATTGTCCTGTCGATCCTGCAGTTCTTGAGGCGCAGCGAGACGCGATGGTGCATCGCGGGCCCGATTCGTCGGGTCTTTGGGTGAGTGACGACCGGCGCGTGGGACTCGCACATCGACGCCTCGCAATCATTGACCTGTCACCCGGTGGCCATCAGCCCATGGTGGATCCGCTCACCGGGAACGTGATCACGTTCAACGGCGAGATCTACAACTTCCGCCGGCTGCGGGCCGAACTGGAGTCACTCGGCGATCGATTCTCAACCTCGTCCGATACCGAGGTCATTCTCGCTGGCTACAGGCGCTGGGGCAGTCGCGTACTCGGTCGACTCGATGGCATGTTCGCGTTCGCAGTGTTCAATGCAGCAGAGCAGACAGTGTTGCTCGCGCGTGATCGTGCCGGCGAAAAGCCGCTCTTCGTGCATCGCACCAGCTCCACGATTCGCTTTGCGTCCGAGCTCAAGGCGCTCTTCGTCGACCCCGCTGTCCAGCGACGCATCAACCCGGCGTCACTCGAAGAGTATCTGACGTATGGGTATGTGAGCGGGGATCGATGCCTCATCTCGGGAATTGAGAAGCTCTCCCCTGGTGCATTCGCCGTGTTTTCGCTGACGACGGGGACCTACCGCACCGAGCGATACTGGCAGCTACCGACTGCCTCCGCGAGCGCGGCGGCTCCGTCGATCTCCGAGGCAGAAGCCGACCACTGGACGGCTCGACTCGACGTTTTGTTGAAGGAGGCTGTCGCCGACCAGCTGGTCGCGGACGTCCCCGTCGGCGTGCTACTGAGTGGCGGCCTCGATTCGAGCCTGATCGCCGCCTACGCGCGCACCGTGACGAGCGGTGAGCTTTCGACCTTCACGGTCCGAATGCGCGGCGCGGATGCCGTTGACGAGTCGCCTTTCGCCGCGTCGGTCGCACGCCATCTGGGCACGACGCATCACGAGCTGGACGCATCGGACGATACAGCTGCAATTCTGCCGCAGTTGCTCGCCCAATACGACGAACCGATCGCGGATTCGTCGATGGTCCCCACGTTTCTCGTGTCATCGGCCATTCGACAGCACGCGACCGTGGCAATCGGCGGCGATGGTGGAGATGAGCTCTTCGGTGGCTACTTCCGCTATCCCGTGCACGTTCGGCAGGGCCAACTTCGCGCTCGGATCCCGGCACCGGTGCGTTCACTCGGAGGGCGCGTGGCCCGTCTGCTTCCAGAGGCCACGAAAGGGAAGACGTTTCTGGATTCGCTCGCCAGTGACGACGGAGCTTCGATTGCCAACGTCGGGATTCTCTTCGATCGCTCGCAGCGTGTCGAGTTGCTCGGTGATGATTCGAGCGTCGGTACTGCCTGGCACCGCCGCGAGAGACAGTTCGAGGATCGATCGACCATCCTGCAACGGTCGACCGCAGCCGATTTTTGCAACTACATGGTTGACGATGTGTTGGTGAAGGTTGATCGGGCGAGCATGCTCGCGTCGCTGGAGGTCAGAGCCCCGTTCCTTCATCGTCCCGTGATCGAATTCGCGTTTGGTGAATTGCCTGATGTCCTGAGAGCCACCGTCGGTGGTCGCAAACTCGTCCTGCGTCGACTGGCGAGGAAGTATCTTCCTGCCGACTTCGATTCCGTCCGCAAACAGGGGTTCAGCATTCCGCTCCGCTCCTGGTTGAGCGCGAGCTGGCGTCCCCTCGTTGAATCAGCAGCTGCGGCGTCACCACCAAGGCTTTCGCGTGGCGGTGTGCAGCGTTGGCTCGCAAGTCCACCGCGATCCGATCGTGAGGCAGACCGACAGTTTGCGCTTCTCGCACTGATTCACTGGGCGAATCGGTACGGGATCAGCTGAAGTATCTCGAACTTCTGCTCACCGCTCACGAAGCGACGACCAACTCTGAGCTGACGCTCACGCTGCATCAAGAGTGCATGCGTCGACGATGGCCACACACACGCCCGGAGAACGATCGGCCGAACCCACGCAGATTGTTTCGCGGTGCACGGAGCGACCGTGTTTCTTCACAGCGTCTCGTGCAACCAGCCCGGGAGCTCCGTTTTCCTTGCTGGTCGTGTGAACTGATCGAGACACCGACCCTGAATCATCTCGGTCGGCTCTGTGTCCGAACGCCATGAGCTCGTGACGCACCCGCCGCCACCACCGCCGCATCCATCGCGGGACCGGTCCTCGCGCCGTCGGCAACACCGCCCGCCCGATCACCTCCCCCCGCGCGCGTCTCATCGGACCCGCACCACGGCGAGCCGGATCGACGCCGGGAGCGCACCGGCCGCACTCGCGCCCGCGCCACCGCGCAGCGCGAGCAGCTGTGTCGCGCGCGGCGCCAGCGTGGTC
>JALOPS010000148.1 GCA_025453745.1 Gemmatimonadaceae bacterium | reverse complement strand
CGGGCTTCGGGCTGAACGTCTACCTCCTGGGGGCCATCCTCAGCGTCGCGGCGATCGTCGGCGACAGCGTCGGGTATGCCTTCGGACGGGCCACCGGCCCGCGCATCTTCACGCGCCCGGACTCGCTGCTCTTCAATCGCAAGCACCTGCAGCGCGCGCACGACTTCTACGAGAAGCACGGCGGCAAGACCATCGTGCTCGCGCGCTTCATGCCGATCATCCGGACCTTCGCCCCGGTGGTCGCCGGCGTCGCGGAGATGCGCTACTCGGCATTCCTGGCGTACAACGTGTTCGGCGGGCTCCTGTGGATCTGGAGCATGCTGTTCACGGGCTACGTGCTGGGGCGCTACGTGCCCGGCATCGACAAGCACATCGAGAAGGTCATCCTGCTGGTCATCTTCCTTTCCATTCTTCCCGGGATCATCGGCTGGTGGCGTGAACGCCAGCGGGCGCCCGGCTCCGTCCCGTCCTGACTTTCTTCCCTCCGGAGCGTCCGTTCATGGCCCACGCCCTCGCTGCCCTGCCCTATGCCTTCGATGCGCTCGAACCGCACATCGACGCGCAGACCATGCAGATCCACCATGGCAAGCATCACAATGCCTACGTCACCAACCTGAACGCCGCGATCGAGAAGGCGCCCGAGCTGGCGTCGTGGTCGATCGACGACCTGTGCCGTCGCATCGCCGAGGTGCCGGAGTCGGTGCGCACGGCGGTGCGCAACAACGGCGGTGGCCACTGGAACCACACGCTCTTCTGGCAGACGATGGGCGCGAACGCGGGCGGGGAGCCCGGCGGTGACCTCGGCGCGGCGATCACGTCGGCGTTCGGGGACTTCGCGAGCTTCCGCGACAAGTTCAAGGCCGCCGGCACGGGGCGCTTCGGCTCGGGGTGGGCGTGGCTCGTGAGCACCAACGGCACGCTGTCGATCGAGAGCACGCCCAACCAGGACAACCCGCTGATGGAGGGGAAGCACGCGATTCTCGGGCTCGACGTGTGGGAGCACGCGTACTACCTCAAGTACCAGAACCGCCGGCCGGACTACATCGATGCGTGGTGGAACGTGGTGCATTGGGGCGCGGTGGCGGAGCGGTACGCGGCCCGCGCGTGAGCCCGGCGCGTCACGCCTGATCGGCGGTTGGCGCGCGGGAGTTCGCCGCGTCTGCCGGTGAAGACAACACGGGGCCGGTACGCACTTGGCGTACCGGCCCCGTCCTCGTCCAAGGCGGGTCGGACCCTAGCGCGCCGCCTCGCCCTCGAGATACGTGTACCCCTCGAGCCCGGCCACGTACTCCGCGATGAACTGGTTCCCCTCCGCGCGGTCGACCGTCTTGGCGTTCATCACCTTGCGCCGGAACGTCGCCAGCAGCTTGTCGGCCCCGAACTGCACGTAGTTGAGCACCTCGGTGACGGTGTCCCCCTCCACGAGGTCGGAGAACTCGTAGTTCCCCTCGTCGGTGATCCGCACGTGCACCGCGTTGGTGTCGCCGAAGAGGTTGTGCAGGTCGCCGAGGATCTCCTGGTAGGCGCCGGTGAGGAAGATGCCGAGGATGTAGTCCTCCCCGTCCTTGAACTCGTGCAGCTCGAGCGCCGGCAGGCCGTCCTTCGCGCCGATGAAGCGGTCGATCTTGCCGTCGGAGTCGCACGTCACGTCCTGCAGCGTCCCCTTGCGCGTCGGCTCCTCGCCCAGCCGGTGGATCGGCATGATGGGGAAGAGCTGGTCGATCGCCCAGTTGTCGGGGAGCGACTGGAAGAGCGAGAAGTTGCAGAAGTAGCGGTCCTGCAGCGCGGCATCGGCCTCCTTGAGCACGTCCTCGAACGTGTCGGGATCGCGCTGGGCGATTCGGCGGAGCGCGTTCATGGTCGAGAGCCAGATCTGCTCGGCGAGCGCCAGCTCGCGCAACGAGAGCACGCCGCTGTTGAAGTACTGCCGCGCCTTCTCCTTGTCGAAGGCCACGTCGTGCAGCACCTCGAGCACCTTGCGCGGGCGTGGCTCGCGCGCGGTGATGGTGCGATAGTCCTCGTACATCTCGTGCAGCAGCGAGTGATCGTCGTCGGTGAGTGCCGGCGGTCCGTTCTCCGTCTGCTGCGACTCCACGTCGATCACCTTGAGCAGCAGGAGCGCGTGGTGCGCCGTGAGCGCGCGCCCCGACTCGCTGATCAGATGCGGCATCGGCAGGTCGAGCTCGCGACACGACTCCGCGAGCGTGTACACGACGTCGTCCGCGTACTCCTGGAGCGTGTAGTTGACGCTCGCCTGGTTCGTGGAGCTGGTGCCGTCGTAGTCGATCCCGAGGCCGCCGCCGACATCCACGTGGGTGATGTCGACGCCCATGCGCCGCAGCTCGGCGTAGAAGCGTGCGATTTCCTGCAGCCCCGACTTGATGAAGCGGATGTCGGTGATCTGCGAGCCGAGGTGGAAGTGGATGAGCTTGAGGATCTCGAGCCGGCCCATGCCCTTCAGGCGCTCGATGAGACGCACGATCTGCGCGGGAGAGAGGCCGAATTTGGACTTTTCGCCACCCGACTGCGCCCACCGGCCCGCGCCCTCGGACGCCAGCTTGATGCGCACGCCGGCGGTCGGGACGACGCCCAGTTCATCGGCGACTTCGAGCAGCACGTCGACCTCGCTCAACTGCTCGAGGACGATGAACACGCGGTGCCCCAGCTTCTGCCCCATCAGGGCCAGCCGCATGAACTCGTGATCCTTGTAGCCGTTGCAGACGATGAGGTGCT
This sequence comes from Gemmatimonadaceae bacterium, assembly GCA_025453745.1. Lineage (GTDB taxonomy): Bacteria > Gemmatimonadota > Gemmatimonadetes > Gemmatimonadales > Gemmatimonadaceae > JALOPS01. Next base: position 7,099 of record JALOPS010000148.1, on the reverse strand, counting down.
CGGTGGTGTCGGCGATGCCGAGGACCGCCTGGAGCTCGGGCTTGGAGCCGCACTCGAGGCCCACGCCGTGGCGCTTGCCGAATTGCACGATCTCTTCGACGACGTGGCGCTGCTGATTGACCTTGATGGGATACACGGTGGTATAGCCACCGGTGTAGCCGAACTCCTTGATGGCCGCGGCAAAACGCTCGCTCAAATTCTCGATGCGCGACTTGAGGATGTCGGAGAAGCGGAGCAGCACCGGGAGCGCGATCCCTTGGCCCTCGAGATCGGCGGCGATCTCCTCGAGGTCGAGCGCGAGGTGCGGACGCGCCGGATCGGGGCGCACGATCACGGTGCCGCGTTCGCTGACGTCGAAGTACCCGACGCCCCAGCCTTCGATGTTGTAGAGCGCGCGCGCCTGGGCGACGGTCCAGGGCGTGGGCGGCGCACTCGAGCTCGGCGCGGCCGTGGGGGCGACGGTGGTCGACATGCGCCGGGAAACTAGAAGCGCCGCCCCCGGGAAGAAGGTCTCCCGGCGACGGCGCGTGTCACGGCGTTCAAGGGGTCAGAGTCCTTGAAGCGCCCCTCCGTTCAAGGACTCTGACCCCTTGAAACGCGCCCGGGCGCTCTCCGTCCAAGGACTCTGCCCCGTCGTAGCTTCAACCAGTTCAAGGACTCTGACCCCTTGAACCGTGAAACAGTTCAAGGACTCTGACCCCTTGAACGGCCGTCAGTTGTCGCCGTCGAGGAGCGAGCCGATCCCGCCGAGCAGGCTCCCCTCTTCGCGCGAGCGCCCACCCGCGCGAGGCGAGGCGGCGATGATCCGGTCGGCGAGGCGCGAGAAGGGCAACGTCTGCAGGATCACGCGCCCCGGCCCGGTCAGCTGCACGTAAAACAGCCCCTCTCCGCCAAAGAGCGCCGTCTTCACACCCGGCACCATCTGGATGTCGTAGTCGACCGACGGCTGAAACGCCGCGAGACAGCCCGTGTCCACGCGCAATCGCTCGCCCGGCGCGAGGTCGACCGCGTGCAGCGTGCCACTCGCGTGCAGGAACGCCAGTCCATCACCCGAGAGCTTCTGCAGGATGAACCCTTCGCCGCCAAAAAAGCCCGCGCCGATCTTCCGCGTGAAGGCAATCGATACGTCGATGCCGCGCGCCGCGCAGAGGAACGAATCCTTCTGGCAGAGGATCGTGCCACCCCACTGCTTGAGATCCACCGGGATGATCTTCCCGGGATACGGCGCCGCGAACGCCACGTCGCTCCGCTGCGCGCCCTGATTACCGAACATCGTGACAAAGAAGGAGTCACCAGCCAACACGCGCTTGGCACCCATCTTGAGCTTGTCGAACAGCCCACCACCGCCCTTGCCGCTCGCGTCGAGCGTCGTGGCCATCGTGATTCCTTCGCGCATGTACATCATCGCGCCCGCCTCGGCGAACACCGCCTCACCCGGGTCGAGCGTCACGATCACGGCCTGCAGGTCATCCCCGATGATCTTGTAGTCGATCTCGTCAGCCATCGAAGCTCCATGAACCCGGACGACCGACGCGTCCGGCAGTGAAGGCGACGCGCGCCGTGCGCGCCGCCGGAAGCCCTACGCGATCACGCAACGCGCGGTGTCAGCGCCCGGGTGTCGCCGTCGTACCGGCGCCAACCGCAGGCGCGGGCGCACCGAGTTGATCGCGCCCCTTCTCCACAAAGGGAATGCCGCGCGTCATCCACGCGGGCGCCGGGGCGCCAAGCAGCTTGACCGCAAAGAAGTCCTGCATCTTCCGATCGATGTCCTTCTGATTGGCCCGCTTGGTCGGATTGTGCTCGTCACCGTTGTACACGACCATGTACGCTTCCTTTCGCAGGCGCCGCATGGCGACGTAGAACTCGATGCCCTGATACCACGGCACCGCGCCATCGTTGTCGTTGGCCATGAAGAGCACCGGTGTCGTCACGCGATCGAGATGAAACAGCGGCGAGTTCTCGACGAAGCGCTCCGGGTACTGCCAGATCGACCCGCCGATGCGGCTCTGCGTGTGCTCGTACTGGAACGCCCGCGCCAATCCGCTCTGCCAGCGAATGCCGCCGTACGCACTCGTCATGTTCACCACCGTGGCATTGGGCACGGCCGCCGCAAAGAGCCGGCTCTGCGTGATGATGTAAGCGGTCTGATACCCGCCCCATGACTGCCCCGTGATGCCGATGCGCTTGGGGTCGACGATGCCGCGCGCGATGAGCGACTGCACGCCCGGCACGATCGAGCGCACCGCGCTCGGTCCGGGGTAGCCATCCGTGTAGTGGATGTCCGGCATGAAGACGAGGTAGCCGAGCGACGTGTAGACCACCGGGTTCACGACGTTCCGCCCCGAGGGGGCGCTGTAGTTGTGCAGATTGTCCGAGAGCGACTCGTAGAAGTACGTCACCATCGGATACTGCTTCGAGGCGTCGAAGCCCTCGGGCTTGTAGAGCAGCCCGCGCAGCGGGACGCCGTCGGCGCTCATCCAGTCGACGAGTTCGACCGTCCCCCACGGATACTCCGCCTGCTGTGGATTGGCATCGGAGAGCCTCGCCGTCTGCGCAATGCTGCTCCCCACCCAGAGATCGGGAAACTCGCGATACGTCTGCTGCGTGAGCAGATAGCGCTCGGCGCCTCGCGCCTTCTGCAACGTGCCATAGTTGCGCGGCCCCATCATGAACGCGGTCGGCGCCGTGGTACCCGAGACGCGGTCCTGCCAGTATCCACTCTCCTTGCTCCGCTGATCGAAGCCGCGCAGGATGAGCGGCTGCGCCGGGTCGATGAAGCGATCCTCCGGATCGAGGTCGACCACGCGATAGGTGATCTGCTTCGCGCGCCCTGCGCCGTCGGTCACGTTCACCGGAGCCGCGAGCCCGCGCGGGTCCACGGCCCACACATCGTACCGATCGTAGACGAGCACGCGCGCATCACCCGTGGTCCATCCACCGAGCCCCCATGGCGCCGGGGTATCGGGCGTGTCCCACGTCTCCTGATCGAAGCGGATGTCGGTGATGCCACCGGTCAGGTCGGCGGTGGAACCCTTTGCCACATCGTACGCGTGCCAGCGCCCCTTCGCGAAGTACGTGATGAAGCCGCCGCCGGGCGAGAGCTGCGCCCCGAAATCCAGCTTCTCCGCAACCGACTTGCGCGCACCGGTTCGCGCATCGATCACGTACGCATCGCTCGCCCCTTCGCCCCACGTGGCTTCCACAGCGTAGCGCAGCGGATCGAGCGCCAGCGCGGTGGCACCGTTGTCGCTCACGCTGATCTGCGCCAGCGTGTCGTTGCCGAGCGGCGTGAAGCGGCGCGACGCCAGATGATACGCGGCGAGCCAGGTGCGATTGCGCGTGCGCGCAGCTTCGACCTTCTGCTGCGGCTGTATGCGCGGGTCCTGCCAATGCCACAGGTCGTAGATCGCCTTCTCGGTCAGCGAGTCGGCCGGAATCGAGTCGAGCGGCAGCGGCATCAGCGAAAAGAGCACCGTGCTCCCGTCGCGCGAGAAGTCGAGGCGACCGCGATCGGCAACGAGGCGACCTGCGCCGGCCGCGCCCGCGGCAACGAGCGCGGTCGCGGGTGCGGCGGCACCGAGACGGGCATGATAGAGCGAGAAGCGCGGCGCTCGCGACGCGGAATCCGCGACGTCCGAAACGAATGCGACCTGCGTGCCGGCGCGATCGAGGGTGAGCTGCCGATACGCGCCGCGACCGGTGAGCAACGTCCGCGTCGCGCCGCCGTTCAATGTGCGCGCGAAGACGCCGTCACCCGTTCCGTCGCGCGACTGCGTGGTGTACGCAAGCACCGACTCCTGTTCGTCGAACAGGTACGCCGCGACGAAGTCGATGCGGGCCTCGGTGCCGTTCGAGAGATCGCGCAGGACGAGCGTGGTGCCGGGCTCGCGACCCGGCCTGTTGTTCGTTCTCGCGGTATCGCGCGGTGCGGATGGATCGGCTTCGAGCAGGTATGCGAGCCACCGGCCACCATTGCGTGCAAAGCGGAATGAGCGCACGCGAGGTACCGTGGTGAGCTCACCGGACGCCAGCGCGAGCACGCCGAGCGACGGACGCGGTTGATCAGCGGCCCGCACCCGTCCGCGCCGGGCGCGCTCGACCGCGGACTGCGTGGGGTAGACGAGAAACGCGAGCGTGCGACTGTCGGCGCTGAACTGCGCCGGCTGCGGGGCGAACTGCGCGGCGGAATCGGCGGCGGCCATGAGCTGCGGCCGTCCGGTGAAACCACGCGGGAAGCGCCATTCACGCCCGGGCGTCGCGCCGCTGACATCGCGCACGATGACCTCGCCCTCACCGACGACCGGCGAGAGCGTGTACGCCGCGAACCTGCCGTCTGGAGAGAGCGTGGCGCCGGAGATCGTGCGCCAGAGATCGTACGTGTCCTGCGTGATCGGCTTCTTTTGCGCACCCAGCGGAAGGGCAGCGAGCAGCAGTGCACACCGCGCGAGGTGATGGCGAACGCAACGGGACATCGGCGGACCTGGACGGTCGGAGGGGGAGACGCGCGGCGGAGCGCCGCCGGGACGCCGTAGATTATCGCCATGCGCCGACTCGTCGGGTACTTCGTGCGCGGGGTGCTGGTGGTGGCCCCGCTGGCCGTGACCGTCTACATCTGCTGGAAGATCTTCGAGGCGATCGACGGGTGGCTCAACCTGCCCTACCCGGGCGCCGGCTTCGCACTGACGATCCTGCTGATCACGGTGGTGGGCGCCGTCGCGGGCAACCTCGTCACCCGCACGGTGGTGCGCTTCTTCGACGGCCTGCTCTCTCGCGTCCCCTTCGTGCGCCTGCTCTACTCGGCGACCAAGGATCTGCTCGATGCGTTCGTGGGCGAGAAGCGGCGGTTCGATCGCCCGGCGCTCGTGCATGTCGTGCCTGGAAGCGGGGTCGCGGCGCTCGGCTTCATCACACAGGAAAGCGCCGAGGCGATCGGCCTCGCGGACCACGTGGCCGTGTACCTCCCGCACTCGTACAACTGGTCGGGCCAACTGCTAGTGGTTCCACGTGCGCAGATCGAGCCGATCGACGGGGAGCCGTCGGAAGTGATGGCGTTCATCGTCTCCAGCGGCGTCACCGGGCGGCTCGACCGGGACGCAGGCGACGTGCGGGGACGCACGACGCCGCGTGTTCTTCCCGGGGCGTGACGGGTCGGGACGGTCGCGCCCGGCTCGCCCGGGGCTTAGAGTACCGCCCGGTTTCCCTCCCTTCCTGAACCCGGAGCGCGTTTGGCCAGCCCTGCAACGCCCGCCCCGACCTCTGCCGCGCCCGCTGCGGCCAACGAGGCCTGGGGCAGTCGCATCGGACTGATCCTCGCCATGGCCGGCAACGCCGTCGGCCTCGGCAACTTCCTGCGATTCCCGAGCCAGGCCGCGAACAACGGCGGCGGCTCGTTCATGGTCCCGTACTTCATTGCCCTCGTGCTGCTGGGCATTCCACTGATGTGGATCGAGTGGGGGATCGGCCGCAACGGCGGCCGGTATCGCAAGGGACACTTCCCCGGCATGGTCTCCGCGATCTGGAAGCATCCGGCCGCCAAGTACGTCGCGGCGGTGGGGCTCGTGATCCCGCTCGCGGTGATGATCTACTACACGTACCTCGAAGCGTGGACCGCGGCGTTCGCGTGGTTCTCCTTGACGAAGGACTACTGGGGACAGACCACGCAGGAGGGGATGGGGCAGTACCTGCGCTCCTTCCAGGCGATCCCCAAGGCCGGTGATCCGGTCTTCCACCAGTCGTACACGCCGTACCTGTTCTATCTCGGCACGCTCGGGATCAACATCTGGGTGCTGTCGAAGGGAATCTCGGGTGGCATCGAGAAGCTGGCCAAGATCGGCATGCCGATCCTGTTCGTCTTTGCGGTGATTCTCGCCGGTGTGGTGCTCACGCTCCCTGCGCAGCCTGGCGTGGATGCGTCGCCGCTCGCGGGGCTCGAGTTCATCTACAAGCCCGACCTCTCGCGCATCGGTGAACCGGGCGTGTGGCTCGCGGCGGCGGGGCAGATCTTCTTCACGCTCTCCGTTGGCATGGGCTCGTTGCAGGCGTATGCGAGCTACCTGAGCACCAAGGACGACATCGCGCTCAACGGCATCGCCACCGCGTCGACCAATGAAACGGCCGAGGTGGTGCTGGGCGGATCGATCGCGATTCCGGCGGCCGTCGCGTTCTTCGGCGTGGCGGGAGCGGTGCAGATCGCGCAGTCCGGCTCGTTCAATCTCGGCTTCGCGACGATGCCCGTCGTCTTCCAGAAGATCCACGAGACGCTGCCGATCGGGAACTTCCTCGGTTTCATGTGGTTTGGCCTGCTGTTTTTCGCGGGGATCACGTCGTCGGTGTCGATGCTGACGCCGGTGACGGCGTTCTTCCGCGAGGAGTTCGGCGTCAAGCGCGAGACGATCGCGTGGATCATGGGCGGCGTGTGTCTCGTGTTCGGCCTCGGTCACGTGCACTGGCTGCAGCACGGCGTGCTCGACGAGTGGGACTACTGGGCCGGCACGTTCGGCCTGGTGGTCGTGGCGATGATCGAGACGATCGTGTTCATCTGGGTGATGGGTCCCGACAAGGCGTGGAAGAACATCCACATGGGCGCCGACATCCGGATTCCGCAGATCTTCAAGTTCATCATGACGTACGTGACGCCGCTGTATCTGCTGATCCTGCTCACGTGGTGGGGGATTTCGGATGCGCTGCCGATCCTGCTCAACGAGAAGTCGGCCGGGAGCAGCGCGCCGGTGAGCGCGGCGGACACGCCGTACGTGAACCTTGCGCGCGCGGTGCTGCTCTTCTTCCTGGTGACCTTCGTGGTGTTCATCCGTGCGGCGTGGAAGCGCAACGGCTATGATGACCGCAAGGGTTTTGTCGAGATCGCGACCGATCGTGCACCGGCGGAGGCCGCATGAGTGGTGGAGCGATGGTGTTCATGGCGGTGGCGTGGATCGCCGTGCTCGGGACGACCGGGTGGTCGTTCTACCGCCTGATGGCGGACAAGCAGCACTTCGACCCCGACGGCATCGGGCCCGGCGAGCCGCCGGTGCCAGGGCGCGTGGAGCGCGAGGCCGCGGCGAAGCGAAAGAAGTAGGAGCTGTGCACTCGGGCGCCGCGG
>JALOPS010000147.1 GCA_025453745.1 Gemmatimonadaceae bacterium | reverse complement strand
CGTCGCCAGCGTCGGGGGTGCGCCCTTCTGCGTCTGCACCATCGGGGGTGGCGGCACGACCAAGCAGGGGCAAGCCGTGCGTGCACGCGCCACCACGTTGCGTCGCGCAAAGGGGTGAGCCCCGCAACGCACGGCCCGGGGGGCGCCACGGGGCACGTTCCCGTCTAGCTTCGCGTCCATGTCACGCGACGACGCGCTCCGCTACCACGCCGAGGGTCGACCCGGAAAGATCGCGGTCGTCCCCACCAAGCCACTCACCAATCAGCGCGACCTCGCGCTGGCCTATTCTCCCGGTGTCGCCGAGCCCTGCCTCGAGATCCAGCGCAACCCGGATGACGCCTACACGTACACCGCCAAGGGCAACCTCGTCGCCGTTGTGACCAACGGCACCGCCGTCCTCGGCCTCGGTGACATCGGCGCGCTGGCCGGCAAGCCGGTGATGGAAGGCAAGGCGAATCTGTTCAAGCAGTTCGCGGACCTCGACGTCTTCGATCTCGAAGTCGGCTCGCGCGATCCCGACGACCTCGTCAAGTTCTGCGAGCTCCTCGAGCCGACCGTTGGCGGCATCAACCTCGAAGACATCAAGGCGCCCGACTGCTTCTATGTCGAGCAGACGCTGCGCGAACGGCTCAAGATCCCCGTCTTCCACGACGACCAGCACGGGACGGCGATCATCTCGGGCGCGGCCCTGCTCAATGCCACGGAGCTCGTGGGCAAGGCGCTCGATGAGATCACCGTGGTCTTCAGCGGCGCCGGCGCGGCCGCGCTGGCCACCGCGGAGCACTACGTGCGGCTCGGCGTGCGTCGTGAGCGCATCTGGCTCGCCGATGTCGACGGCCTCGTGTACGCGGGGCGCACACACGGGCAGATGGATCCGTACAAGGCCCGCTTTGCGCACGAAACGACGATGCGCACCATCGCCGATGCACTCGACGGCGCCGATGTCTTTGTGGGGCTCTCGGTGGCGCGCGCACTCAAGGCCAAGTGGGTCGCGCGCATGGCGCCGCGCCCGATCGTCTTTGCCCTCGCCAATCCGGTTCCCGAAATCCTGCCGGACGAAGTGCGCTCGGTGCGCCCCGATGCGATCGTCGCCACCGGCCGCAGCGACTACCCCAATCAGGTCAACAACGTCCTCGGCTTTCCATTCATCTTCCGCGGCGCGCTCGACGCGCGTGCCACGACGGTGAACGAAGAGATGAAGATGGCGGCCACGCGGGCGCTCGCGTTGCTCGCGCGCGAGGATGTGCCGGACAGCGTGGCGCGGCTCTATGGCCGCAGCGACGTGCAGTTCGGCACCGAGTATCTGATCCCCTTCCCGTTCGATCCGCGCGTGCTGCTGTGGGTCGCGCCGGCCGTGGCATGGGCGGCGGTCGCCAGCGGCGTCGCGCGCGTCCCGTTCGTGGACGTCGACGCCTATCGCGACGAGCTGGAGCGCCGACTCGGGCGTGCGCGCAGCGTGCTGCGCAACATCCTCACGCGGGCCGCCGCCGATCCGCGCCGCGTCGCATTTCCCGACGGCGACGACCCGCGCATTCTCCGCGCCGCACGGCAACTCGTCGATGAAGACATCGCCGAACCCATTCTCCTCGGATCGCGCGTGGCGATCGAAGCGAGTGCCGCAGCGAGCGGTATCCTGCTCGATGGTATCGTCGTCGAGGACATCACCGAGTCCGCCCATCGCGAGCCGTATCTGGAAGCGCTCTGGCAGCGCCGCCAGCGCAAGGGCCTCTCACGCGCCGAAGCCTCGCGCCGGCTCTCGAATCCCGGATGGTTCGGTGCATGCATGGTCGCCGCGGGCGATGCCGATGCCCTCGTGACCGGACTGCGCGCGCACTTCCCCGAGGCCATCCGCCCCGCCCTCGAGGCGATCGGCACCAATCACGCCGCCGGCGTGCTGAGCGGCATGCACCTGCTGGTGTTCGAGGATACGGTGGTGTTCTGTGCAGACACCACGGTCAATCTCTCGCCCACCGCGGAGCAGTTGGCGCAGATCACGATGTCGGCGGCCCGCATCGTGAAGCACTTCGGCATCACGCCACGCATCGCGCTCCTCTCGTATTCCAACTTCGGCTCCGTGCGCTCGCCCGACGCGACCACCGTCGCCGACGCGGTGGCGCTGGTCCGCGCGCGTGCACCCGAACTGCAGATCGATGGCGAGATGCAGGCCGATACGGCGGTCGATGCGCGCATCCTCCACGAGCACTATCCGTTTGCCGCGCTCACCGAGCCCGCCAACGTGCTGATCTTCCCGAACCTGGCCGCCGGCAACATCGCCTACAAGCTGTTGAGCAAGCTCGGACGCGCGACCGCCATCGGCCCGATTCTCGTGGGGATGAAGCGCCCCGTGCATGTGCTCGAACAGGGGGCCGACGTCGAGTCGATCGTGCACATGGCTGCCGTCGCGGTGATGGATGCGCAGGACCGCGGGCCCGCCGCCGCACACGCGCGGCGCAAGCCGCAGCCGGGCGCCTTCGAGCGCGGTCCGCTGGCGTTTCCCACGCGATAGGCGACTATTCCTCCTGCCATGCCTCGCCGCACGCGCTTCGAGATCATCCGCGATCCGATCTGGAACAACATCCCGCTCGACCCGCACGCGCGCGCGCTGATCGATACGCCCGTCGTGCAGCGGTTGCGATACGTGCGGCAGTTGGGGCTCGCGTATCTCGTGTACCCGGGCGCGTCGCATTCGCGCTTCGAGCACGCCGTGGGCGCGTATCACCTCGCCGGCTTGGCGCTGCGACTGCTGCAGGAGCACGGCGAACTCGATGGCATCGACGTCGACGAGGTCGCGCTCGTCCGCGTGGCGGCGCTGCTGCACGATGTGGGGCACTATCCGTTTTCGCACGCGGTCGAGGAGATCGGCGTGCCGCATCACGAACAGGTGGCCGAGCCGCTCGTGCGGGAGGGGGACGTGGGTGCGCGACTGCGCGAGCGCTTTGGCGCTACGGCGCCCGATCGTGTGCTCGCCCTCATCGGCGGCCGGAGCGAGAGCCCACTGGCCGGCCTCATCTCCAGTTCGCTCGACCTCGACAAGCTCGAGTACCTCTCGCGCGATGCGTTCATGTGCGGCGTGCCGTATGGCGTTGTGGATGTGGATCGCCTCATCCACTCGCTCTGCGTCGTACCGCATCCGCGCACCGGGCGCCCGGCGGTTGGCCTGCTCGAGAAGGGGCTCTCCGCCCTCGAGCAGTTGCTCTTTGCGCGCTACCAGATGTACCGCAACGTCTACTGGCATCACGCCGTGCGCAGCGCGACGTCGATGTACAAGCGGCTCGTCGAGGTCGCACTCGCCGACGGCGTGGTGGACGTCGACACGCTCGCGCGCACCACGGACGACGTGCTGCTGCATCATCTGGGCGCCGCCGAGCGTCCGCTCATTCGCCAGCTCGTCGAGGCGCTCCGACTCCGGCGGCTCTACAAGCGCGTCTTCGACGTCCCCGCAGCAGAACTCGACGACTCCCTCGGCGCGTGGATTGCCGACGACCGGACGCTCACCCCCGCCATCGAGGATCACCTCGCGCGCGCGCATGGGCTCGAGCCCGGCGAGCTGCTGCTCGACTATCCCGCGAAGACCGCGATGCTCGGACTCGACCTGCCCGTGCTGCAGCGCGGCGGGCAGGTCACGCAAGTGACCGGCGACGGGTGGGAGGGTGCGATCAACCTGCCCCGCCTCTCGGACGAGTTGTACGGCTCCGCGCGTCGATTGCGCGTCTTTGTTGCGGACCGCGCGCGCGTGCGCGTCCCGATCACCCGCGACGCCGTACTCTCCGTGCTCGCGGATCCGAGACGTATCGCCGGCTAGCCGGGCGGGGTCGCGCGCCCGCGTGCATCGGCAAGCTGACGACCGATGCCACGATAGAACGCCGCGTCGGCCGGTTTGCCTTCGTCGTCGAGCGACAGCGCGCAGCGCTCGAGCGCGTACAGCAGGTTGCCCAGATAGAGTTCGGCGAGCGCCCCCACCGGGAGCAGCGCAGGCGACTCGGGAGACGGGGTCGATTCCGCCACGGCGTGTGGATCAGTTGACGGTCTTGTGCTCGTCGGTACGTCCAAACCGGGTGAACTCGCCGGTCGGACCGAATGAAGGATGCTCACCGGTACGCACGGCCCCGACGCCTTCGACGCCACGCACGTGAATGACGATCGCCGTGATGTTGTCCAGGCCCCCGCGACGGTTGGCCTCGGAGATCATCCCGTCGACTTTGCGTCCGGGCGTCGTCGACGCCCCGAGATAACGCAGCAGATGCGTATCCTCGAGCATGCCCGTCAAGCCATCGCTCGCGATCAGGAAGATGTCGCCCGGCACGAGCTCGCCGGTGAGGATGTCTGGCTCGACCCGCTCGTTGGCCCCGATGCACCGCGTGATGACATTGCTGTACGGATGCACGCGCGCCTGATCGGGCGTGAGGAACCCCGCGTCGACCTGCTCCTGCACGTACGAGTGGTCCTTGGTGAGCTGCTCGAGACGGCCCTCGCGCAACCGGTAGATGCGCGAGTCGCCCACGTGCCCGATCAGGTAGCGCCCATGGCCCAGCAAGAGCGCCGAGGCGGTGGTGCCCATGCCGTGCTTCTCGGCCTCGGTGATGGTGCGCTCCCAGATCGACCGGTTGGCCACGTGGATCGCCGAGACCATGCGCGGCGCCGCGTCGTCGGCGGTGGGGTCGCGCACTTCGAGCAGTTCGCGCGAGACGATCTGCACCGCCATCTCGCTGGCGACTTCACCGGCCGCATGGCCACCCATGCCATCGGCCACGATGAATAGCCCGCGCTCCTGATCCGCCTCGGCGTACAGGCTGTCCTCGTTGCCCGCTCGAATGCGTCCGACATCGGTGCGGGCCGCGACAGAAAGATCCACAGGGGGTTGGGCTGGGCTGGCGTGGCGGAAGTCTGGCGAAGCTACCGGGGGGCCTGAGGGGGAGCAAGCACGATCCGTCCTCAGGCTGGAACGGCGGTCAGAGCGGCGGTCCCGCCCGTCGGACGATCGACGACCGGCCCGAGTTGCAGCCGGAAGAGTCGCGCGTAGAGCCCCCCGTGTGACAGCAATTCGGCGTGCCGCCCGCGCTCGACGATCTGCCCGTGATGCAGGACCAGGATCTGATCGGCCGCGACAATCGTGCTCAGGCGATGGGCGATCGCGATGGTCGTGCGCCCGGACATCACCGTGGCGAGGGCGCGCTGGACGTCCGCCTCGCGGGCGCTGTCGACGGCACTCGTCGCTTCGTCCAGCAGCAGCAGCGCGGGATCGGCCGCGAAGGCGCGTGCGAAGGCGAGCAATTGCCGTTCCCCCACACTGATCGTCGCGCCCCGTTCGCCCAGTTGGTGCCGCAGCCCGTCGGGCAGGCGATCGAGCACGACATCGGCGCCGACATGCGCCGCCGCCGCGCGCACCGCGGCGTCGTCGATCGGCTGGCCGAGGCGGATGTTCTCCCCCACGTCCCCGGCAAAGAAGAACAGCTCCTGTTGCACCGTACCGATGCGCGCGCGGAGCGCATCGACCGGCATCGAGCGGATATCCACCCCATCGACCAGGATGCGGCCACGCTGCGGTTCGTAGAAGCGCAGGAGCAGGCTCGCGATGGTCGTCTTCCCCGCACCCGTGTGCCCCACGAGTGCGAGGGTCTCGCCAGGGCGCACCGTGAACGAGGCCTGTTGCAGCGCCCAGCGCGGTTCGCCCGACGCGGGGGCCTCGCCGTAGTGGAACCACACATCGTCGAACGTGACGGTGACCCCGCGACGCGGTGCGGGGCGCTCCGTGCGCACCGGCAGGGCGCTGGCGCTTCCGTCGAGCGGCGTGTCGAGCAGCCCGAAGATGCGTTCGGCGGCGGCAAACGCCGCTTGCAGGATGTTGAACTTCTCCGAGAGATCCTGCAGCGGCTGGAAGAAGCGTCGCACGAGCTGCAGGAATGCGGCCACCGTTCCGACGGTCAGCGTGCCGGCCGTCACCCGCGAGGCGCCGGAGACGAGCAGGCTGGCGAGTGCGAGCGTGGTGAGAAACTCGATGACGGGAAAGTAGAGCGCGTAGATCGTGATCGACCGCAATTGTGCGTCGAGGTGCCCCATGTTGCGCGTCTCGAAGCGCTCGCGCTCGCGGGCCTCCTGGCCGAAGAGCTGCACCACGCGCATGCCGCCCAGGCGTTCGTTGAGAAAGGCGTTGAGGCGCGCCACGCGTTGACGAATGTCGCGGTACGTCGGCCGGATGCGCCGCTGAAACACCCCGGAGACGAGCGCGACGAGCGGAATGACCGCAAACGCGGCGAGGGCAAGCCGCCAATCGACGATCCACATCGCCACCGCGATGGCGCAGAGCGTGAACAGATCCCCCACGCCGGCGACTACCCCGGAGGTGAACAGCTCGTTGAGCGATTCGACGTCGCTCGTCACGCGCGTGACGAGGCGTCCGACGGGCTGCCGGTCGAAGAAGCGGATGGGGAGCTGCTGCAGGTGGCGAAAGAGCTGCTGGCGCAGATCGCGCATCACCGACTGGCCGAGCCGGCTGGTGAGCACGGTCTGGCCGAAATCGCAGGCGAAGTCCACGACCATCGCCACCGCGAAGAGCAGCGCGACGCGAAGGACGGCGCCACCGTCGCGCGCGGGGAGTGCGGTGTCGATGACGTACCGCGAGAGGAGTGGCCCGGCGAGCTGAATGAGACCCACCGCCACGAGACAGGCGATCGCGCCGGCCACGAGCGCGAGATACGGACGCACGTACGCGAGCAACCGGCGCGCCATGCGTCGATCGAGCCCTGCGCTCTGGACGTCCTCGTCCCCTCCGCTCTCGCTGGCCACACGCGCAAGCTACGCGCGCCGCGCGCTTGGCGCGTACGGTCCGCCGGTCCATCGGACCCATGGCGCGCCGCGGTAGCTTTGCCCCACATGCGTGCGATCTCGATCCGCGGTGCGCGACAGCACAATCTCCGGGGTGTCGACGTCGACATCCCGCATCGTGCGCTCACGGTCATCACCGGACCCTCGGGCTCCGGGAAATCGTCGCTCGCCTTCGACACCCTCTACGCCGAAGGACAGCGTCGCTACGTCGAGTCGCTCTCGGCGTACGCGCGGCAATTCCTCGAGCGGATGGAGAAGCCGCTCGTCGATCACATCGACGGGATCGCCCCCGCCATCGCGATCGAGCAGAAGAATCCCACCACCACGACGCGATCGACCGTCGGCACCGCCACGGAGGTCTACGACTATCTGCGACTGCTCTGGGCGCGCGTGGGACACACGATCTGTCCGGTGTGTGGCCGTCGGCTCGCACCCGATTCGCCCTCGGGCGTCGCCGACGAGCTGCGTGCCCTGCCGGCGGACACACGCTTCGCCATCGCCTTTCCGCTGCTGCGTTCGCCCGCCGTATCGTCGGCGGTGATTGCGGAGAACCTCCGCGCGGCGGGCTTCCTGCGCGTGGCCATCGGCGGCACCACGTTCCACCTCGACGACGCACCGGCGCGCGACCTCGACCTCGCCGCAGCGCAGGAAGTGCTCGTCGTCGTCGATCGACTGGATGCCACCGCCGCCACCGCCCGGCTCGCCGAAGCGCTCGAACGCTGCTTTCGCGAGGGCGACGGGGATGCGGTGGTGCTCTTCACGGCGCCCACGACGCTCGCTGACGGACGCACGGTCGATCGGTGGCGCGTCACCGAACGCTTCCAGTGCCCCGACGACGGGCATCGCGCCCCTGTACCCACCCCGCAACTCTTCTCGTTCAACAATCCGCGCGGCGCGTGCGCGACGTGCAACGGCTTTGGCGCCACGCTCGAGTACGATCTCTCACTCATCGTGCCGGATCCCGCGCGCTCGCTCCGTGGCGGCGCGATCGACCCGTGGACCAAGCCGCGCTACGAAGGGCAGCGCCGGACACTCGCCGACTATGCGCGCAAGCATGGCATCCCGCTCGATGCCCCGTGGCGCACGCTCACCGCCGCGCAGCAGGAGCGACTGCTGCGCCATCGCGAGCGCGGCTGGAAGGGGATCTTCCCCTTTCTCGTGGATCTGGAAGAGAAGCGCTACAAGCAGTACATCCGCGTCTTTCTGCGGCAGTACCAGACCGCGCAGCCGTGCACGACGTGCGGCGGAACGCGGCTCGTGCGCGAGGCGCTCGATGTGCGCATCGACGGGCGCACGATCGCGCAGGTCGCTGCGCTCCCCGTGGGCGCCCTCGCGTCGTGGCTCGACACGCTCGCCCTCTCCCCATTCGAGCAGACCGTCGCCGAGACCGTGCTGCGCGAGGCCCGCGCCCGCGTGCGGTTCCTCGTCGATGTCGGCCTCGGGTACCTGTCGCTCGATCGACAGACACGCACGCTCTCCGGTGGCGAGGCGCAGCGCATCGGGCTCGCCAACTCGCTGGGCGCCGCGCTGGTGGACGCGCTCTATGTACTCGATGAGCCTTCGATCGGTTTGCATCCGCGCGACATGGATCGACTGCTCGGTCTGCTCACGCGCCTGCGCGACGTGGGCAACACGGTGGTGATGGTCGAGCACGATCCGGACGCCATTCGAATCGCAGACTACATGATCGAGATGGGCCCCGCCGCCGGAGAGCACGGCGGGCGCGTGGTCTTCGCCGGCCCCATGACCGACGCGGCCGCGAGTCCGCTGACCGGACAGTATCTCACCGGCGCGCGCACCATTCCCCTCCCGGTGGAGCGACGCGCGGTGGGCCCGCGCTGGCTCGAGCTCATCGGCGCGACCGAGCACAACCTGCACGACATCTCGGTCCGCATTCCGCTCGGCGCACTCACCGTCGTCACGGGCGTGTCGGGCTCGGGCAAGAGCACACTGATGCACGATGTGCTCTATCGGGCGCTCGAGTCGGCGCTGCACGGCGAGTCCACCGCCAAGCAACACCTGGGCGAACGCTTGGGCGCGCACCGCGCGCTTCTGGGTGTCGAGGGGCTCGACGACGTCGTGCTGGTCGACCAATCGCCGATCGGTCGATCTCCGCGCTCGAATCCCGTCACCTACATCAAGGCGTACGACGAGCTGCGCAAACTCTTCGCCGAGCAGCCGATCGCGAAGCAGCGCGGATACACCGCCGGGACGTTCAGCTTCAATGTCGCCGGCGGTCGCTGTGAGACGTGCGAGGGGGCAGGCGCCATCGAAGTGGAGATGGTGTTCATGGCGGACGTGTTCGTTCCCTGCGAGACGTGTGGTGGCACGCGCTTTCAGCGCGACGTGCTCGACGTCACCGTACGCGGACGCAACATCCATCAGGTGCTGCAGCTCTCGGTGGACGAGGCCATTCGCGCATTCCCCCGCGAAGACCGTCTCGCGCAGGCGCTCTGGCAGGTGCAGCAGGTGGGGCTCGGCTATCTCCGGCTCGGGCAGCCCGCCACGACGCTGAGCGGCGGCGAAGCGCAGCGGCTCAAGATCGCGCGCGAACTCGTTGCCGCGGCCAAAGGCGGTGGCCGCAAGCTCTATCTCATGGACGAGCCCACCACGGGGCTCCACCTGAGCGACATCGAAACCCTCGCGCGGGTCTTCGACCGTCTGCTCGATGCCGGGCACACGGTGGTGCTGATCGAGCACAACCTCGACGTCATCAAGCTGGCCGATTGGATCATCGACCTCGGGCCGGACGGTGGCCTCGACGGCGGCCGGCTCGTGGCGATGGGCCGACCGGAGCAGGTGCTCACGGTCGACGCGTCGCACACCGCGCACGCACTTCGACGCGTACTCACGACGCCGGTGCCGGCAGCCGCTGTGATCCCACCTGGCGCACCGGCGGGGGCGCGCGGGCGGCCCGCGCGACGGTAGCGCAGCGCGGCGTGCGCGGCGGCGCTGAACGGCCGCGGCGCTGTTCCGCGTGCCCGCCGTGCGTGCTAGTGTCTGTGGTCGATTCACCGAT
>JALOPS010000146.1 GCA_025453745.1 Gemmatimonadaceae bacterium | reverse complement strand
ACGGTGGGCTGTGGTGTGAGTAGTCGCACCAGGACGAACCCGCTGCTCACCGCCAGGAGCACACCGCCCAACGCGACGAGGCCCAGGTACACGAGAGCGCCCGGTACGCCCCGAAGCGACGTGGCCCGGACGAAGAAGTCGGCGAGCGCCACGGCGCCGGAAGCAAGGGCCCAGCCGATCACACTGGCGGCGACCCACGATGTCCCGCGACCGAGCGATGAGCGGAGCAGCGCGCCCTGCCAGACGCCGACGACAAGCCCCCCGCAGATGACCGCCGCGTATAGCGAGTACGGAACGTCAACGCCGACCGCGCGCGCGATGTCGGTCGCAAGAAAGGGAGACGCCAGGCCGACGACGCACGACCAGAACCAGGGCGACGCGCCACCAAGACGCGCGCGGATCACTCGAGACTGGAAGACACCGACAGTGAGGCCCATGCCTGCGCCAATTGGCGTATTGAGACGGTGCTGGCCAAAACGCTCGGCCAACGCGACAAGGAGGACGATCACCGGAACACCCACGATCCATCCGAGCACGGTCGCGCGGATCCACGAGGAGCGCAACGAACGTGTCGCCATGTTGAGTACTCTCGCCGCACAGCGGGCTGCGGTTCGTTGTTGATGTGGAAACATCGCGGGCCGCCATCGGAGCCGCCGTGTCGCCCGCGAACGAGCCGCACTGGTGACGCCAGTGGCACGATCGATTGCCCTGTCCTGATCTGCGTGCGACTGGGTGCTGCCCCGACACGGGAGATTGATGGCGTTGCTGCAGGCTCATCACGGCGTGCTGCAGTGGGCGAATAGCTCGCTGCTGATCGATGATGCACACGCGGCGACGTCGGGACCAACTCTCTGCGGCGCAGGACCGTTGCAGCGCAGCGCCACACCCAGACCGCGAGCACGGTCGCACGCGACCATGAGTGCGGTGCGCGCAGTTCCTCGATGCGCACCCCTTTCACGCGGAACCCGAAGACGTCGCGCATGTGCTGTTCCGCGTTGGCGCGCGTGGCAGTGTCCAACGCGGAGACGTCCAGGCAGTCGAGACCGTCATCGAATCCGAGAGTGATCACGTCGAGGTGATCCGGGAGCCTGTTGGTGCGGGACCGACTCCGCCAGAAACGGTTGATGTGCACCATGCTCTCGTCCGTCGGCGGCGGGCAGGGAGACCCCACAAGTCGACACGAGTCGAAGATCGCGGCAAGGTCGGCGATGGAGTGCAGAGCCTTTCCTTCTCGTCCAGCGAACGCGGCGCCCGGTGGCGGGCGAACTTCACGGTGAGCAACGCCAGACTCACTCGTGAGATCATGCCGTGGCCGCGCCCGCGCCACCAGAGGCGGCGTGGCACGCGAGGTGCGAAACCATCCGGAACACACATCTCAATTTCTGCACCCGGCGACGACTTCGCGACCTCGCGTATGCTGTACGCATGTGTGCGTCGCCGCCGTCTGGTGCGCCCCCCGCGCTCGCAGTAACGTGAGGCATGGTGCTGGACATCACCCGCGCGACGAGTCGTCGACGCACACGCACGATGCGGTGGGCGGCGCTCCTGCTGCTGCTGCCTCTGGCCTGGGCCGAGGCGCAGCCGCCGCAGCGCGCACTGCCGCGCGCGGAGCTCGAGTTTCCCGAGCCGTTCACCACGATCAGTAGCCTGCGCGAGCTGCGCGACGGCCGCGTCATCGTCACGGACGCACGCGAAATCACCGTGCAGTTGATCGATCTCAACGCCAAGCGAGCGACGCCGATCGGCCGACGAGGCGCTGGCCCGCGGGAGTGGGGGCGACCGGGCTCGCTACTGCCCATGCCGGCCGACACCACGCTGATGGTGGACTTCGTGAATCGACGGCTGCTCGTGATTCACCCAGATGGCACGCCCGGTCGGACCGAGCCGGAGGACGAGCGTGATCCGTTCTGGCGCGGCGCGATCACCGGCGTCGACGACGCGGGCCGAGTGCTCCTGGTCATGGAGCGCAGACCCGAGAGACCACTGGACGGCTCAGTCGGTGTCGCCGATGTGCTGCGCCTGGATCGACGCACGCAGCGCGTCGACACCATCGGCACGCTGATGCGCCCTAAAGGGGAGCGTTCTGCGGCATCGATGATGGGCAACGGCATGATGCAACTCGTGACCAACCTGCCACTCGCCGCACGCGATGAAGCGGTGCTCACGCGCGACGGGCGTGCGGTGCTTGTGCGTGCGGCGCCGTACCGTGTGGAGATCGTCGCGCCCTCGGGTGCGCGCACCGCGGGGCCGGTGGTGTCGACGTCGGGAGTCGCGGTGACCCGGGCCGAGCAGGAAGCGTTTCTCCGCCGACAGATTCGGCCGGGCGCGATCCTGATTCGCACCGATCCATCAGCACCCGCGTCCGCGGGTCGCGCGGCGCGGCCGCGCGCCCCCGCGATCTCCAAGGCCGAATTCGACGCGATGATGCAGCCCACCATGACGTGGCCGCGCGAGTTGCCTCCCTTCTTCGAGGACGCCGCACGCGCCGCGCCGGATGGACGCGTGTGGGTGCTTCGCACGCGTGCGGTGGATGATTCGGTGCCCGTCTACGATGTCTTCGATCGCGCCGGGCGTGTGGTCGAGCGCGTAGCTCTTCCCACGCGCACGCGGGTGGTGGGATTCGGCGCGGGTGTGGCGTATCTGGCACGCACGGACGACGACGATCTCGTGTGGTTGCAGCGGGTGCGCTTGGCGCGATAGCGTCGTGGCGGATGGTGCGAGCGCAGGTGCCGGCGACTCGGCGCACCGCTGTCAGCGATCGGTAGATCGTTCACGGCGCGTGCGGTCCGGCGGTCGCGAGCAGCAGAGCGGCACGAGCGCGAGTCGGTGAGAGGGCCCCGCGGCGTTCATCCGTTGCAACGCCGATGTTCAGCGACTCGCGACGTCGTGCTCCAGCGACTGCTCGGCGTTCGCGACGCGCGGGTACCGATGAATCCACATCTTGCGCACCGGCTGACGGATCTCCCAGCGCATTCGCAGGTTGCGCGGGAAGAACCCGACGTCGCCGCGGCGTAACAGCTGCGATCCATGCGCCGTGTGCACCACGACTTCCCCTTCGATGAGATAGATGATCTCGTCAAACTGGAAGTGGAAATCGAAGACGCCAACAGGACTCTCCCAGAGGCCGGTGGTCAGTCCGCCGTCATCGCTCGCTCCGAGTGGGGCGGCATCAGCGGGGACGGGGATCGGCGGAAGCGCGCCGGGCTCGCCGGTCCCCTCGCGGGCGCCGCGAAAGGCGATCACTCGCGGCTGCGCATCGCCCTGATCGAGCATGAGCGGCGGCGGTGGTGGAGCAGGGCGTCGGCCGAGCAGCCGCGCAGCCACACGGCGGAGCAGGGTGATGATGCGCGGTCGCGGCATGGCGCAGGGGATCTGGAGGTCCTTACACGGATCAGCGTCGCGCGATCGTCGAGGTGTGACGTCACGACCTTGCAGGAAGACGCTGGCGACGCCGATGAGGAAACGCAATTCCCGCGTGTCGCCCGTATGGGACTCGGCGAGCGGCTGCGCGGACCCGCGGTTGTCGTCGAGGTCGTGCATGACCCGCGACACGCCGGTCGACACGCAATGGAAGTTTTCACCGACCGATCTCGCAGCTCAGCTGTTGCCGCGCACCGTCGAGCGTGCAGTCCATCCGCATCGGTCTGCTCGACGCCGGGCCGCGTGCATTTCCGGGGTGGTCTCGAGCCGTCGTCTGCGACGGGCGAGCCGCTGGTGGTCTCTGCGATGGGCTTGCGGAGGAGTCTCTCGAGGTTGGCGCGGGCGCAGAGGGCGGACCGCGGTGTGGCAGCGACACTGGCGTGCCGATGCGCCGACACCACACCGGTGAATGCGCCGCCCGTTCGGTGCCTACGTTGCGCGACGGTCGGGCAACTCTCCGATTCGTGATATCGCGACGTTGCGTCCCGTCGGGTGCCAGCGCCGTGACGACAGGGCCTCTCGTGTGACGGTGGGGACGGCGACGGAGTGCGTACCGGTCACATGCAGGCGCCATTGCGAGAGGCGGGCAAAAGGCCCGCATTTTGCAGGCCGATTGCGGTCGGAATCGCAGACCACCCCGCCCCAGGAGGCCCCCGCATGCTCGCGTCCATCGGCCGTACCGCGCTCGCCGCCACCCTCGCACTTGGCAGTCTCACCTCCGCGGCAACCGCCCAGACGGGCGTGGTGAGCTTCACCGGAGGCAACACGTTCACCGCCTTCAGCCGGGACGAGACGGTTGGTTGGCGTTTCACCGTCGGGAGCAGCAGCATCAGCGTCCTGAGCCTTGGGTGGTGGGATGAGACGCCCACAGATCCGTTGGCCGCGTCCCATCAGGTCGGGATCTGGACGCTCGGCGGCACGTTGCTTGGCTCGACCACGGTACAAACCAACAGCGCGCTGACCGGCAGCTTCCGCTATGAGGCCGTCACGGCCTTCACGCTCGACGCCAACACGAGTTACCTGATCGGTGGCCGTGACCTGATCGATGACGGCGATCGATACATCAGCGGTGTTTCGAACCTCGTCACGGGTGCGGGGATCACCTTCAACGAAGCCGCGCGTAGCGATATCGGGACCGGATTCGCGGCGCCGACCGTGCTGGGTGCAAACTCGGGCGGCCGCTTTGGTGCCAACTTCCAGTATCGGCCCACGACCGTTGTCCCCGAGCCTTCGACGTACGCCCTGCTTGCCGCCGGGCTGGCCGCGATGGCCGTGGTGGCGCGTCGCCGGCGCACCGCGTGATGTGATCGCAGCACGCATCGATATGTGCCAACGGGCTCCCACACGGGAGCCCGTTGTGTTTGTCGAGTCACAGCACCGCTACTTGAGTGCCTGCGCGATCGCCATAGACACGATCGGCGCCATCACCCGATAGCCGGCTTCAGTGGGATGGACCTCATCGGCTGCCACGATGCCTCGTTGAAGATGGAGCGGCGGCGCGAGCGCGAGACGACAGCCCGCGGCGCCCGTCCGCAGCAGCGCCAACGTCAGCTCGCCTTGGTGCGCCGCGTGGGGGCACTCGCGTCCGCGTGCGTGATGTAGCTCTTCAGTACGGCGTTGATGCGACTCTGGAAGCGCGGCCCCGTCGCACGAAACCACGCGATCACATCGCGATCGAGGCGAATCGAGATCGCCTCCTTCGTCACGGGGACGACTACCCGCGCGTCCTTCCAGAAGTCGTCGGGGATGGTGCGCATTTCCGGAGGCGACGTCCGCTCGATCTCCGCTTCGGTCATGCGGCGCAATCGCGCGAGGTCAGCGCGTCCCCGGCTTGGAGTCTTCGGGCGCGCGGAACGCGACGAGGGCTTGGGCATGACGAGACCGCTCCTTTCGATGAATGATGCGGGCACTGATGATCGAGCGGGCGGGGCCCCCGGTCGAGGACACACGATCGGTGCAGACCACGGTGAGCGGCAGCCCGTCGGCGACGCCGCGTGCAACCACGGCGACTGCTTGCAATCGCAACACGCACTGCTCCAGGGAACGGGATGTCGGGACAGTGCGCGCGATGGAGCCCGCGCGGGTCGCAGATCACGTCAGGCCATCGAGTTACCTGAAATTGAGACCTCTGTGCGGGCAGCTCGTGTTGGATGGGCGAAGGCGATCGATGGGCTGTGCCCGCGGTTGGCGCCCACGCCGGGAGATTCCCGGCCCGAGTGCCAACGGGCAGCGAGTCGAGCATCACCCATCACGTGCGACGCTACCGCGCGAGCACCCGGGCCGCGATCGCCTGGGCCAGAACCTCTGGTCGCGAGCCCTGCAGATTCGTCAGCACGACCACCGCGCAGTCGTCCTTCGGATAGAGAAAGAACGCGGCACGACCGCCGCCCAGACCGGCGACGCTCGGATGATCACGGTCGTTGAACGTCGGCCAGCCGATGCCGTATCCGTTGATGTCCCCGTCACCAAGGATGCGCCCGTTGGCCATGCGCGGCGACGCCCAGAGGGTGTCTCGGCTCGCGGCGTGCAGCAACGTCCCGCGCGTCAGTGCGATGAGCCACCGCGCGAGATCGCGCGCCGATGCGTTGATGCCGCCCGCCATGCGCAGCGGCGCGGCAAACTCGACCACCACACGCTGCAACGTCGTGTCGCGCCACGACGAGTCGCCGCGGAAACGCAGGAAGCTGTAGGTATCTGCGGTGTTCGGCCGGATGTCGTGGATGTCGCCGTACGTGGTCGATGTCATTCCTGCCGCGGTGAATTGGCGACCGACGACGTGCGTGAAGGGTTGTTGCGTCACGCGTTCGACCACGCGGCCGAGCAGCCAGTAGTTGGTCTGATTGTAGCTCCAGCGCGTGCCGGGCGCGCTCTGCATGGGCAGGCGCTGCACCTGTGCCCATGCGCTGTCGGCCGAGGGTGCGAGCAGGGCGCCGCTCTCCGGATTCACCATGTCCGGCAGGCCGGAGGTGTGCGTCGCGAGCTGTCGGATCGTGATGGCGCGCCATGGCGCCGGCAGTGTGTCGACGAACTGCGAGACGGGAGCATCGAGGGTGAGCTTGCCCGTCTCCACCAGTTGCATCAGCGCCACGCCACTGAATGACTTGGTGGCCGAGGCGATCGAGAAGGCGGTCTCGTCGCGAACGGGAATCGCGTGCGTGAGATCGGCGATGCCATACGCTCCCAGATGCGTGATGCGTCCCGCGCGGACAATCGCGACCTGTGCGCCGGGCACGCGATGTGTCGCCATGTGTGCGCGGACGAGCGAGTCGATTGTCCGGTCCTGCGCCAACAGTCGGATCGGCAGGGTGACGACCGCGAGCAGGAGGGCGCGACGGCGCATGAGCGGGTGGGGGAAGGGGACGTGGGTACCCATCGGTAGACACGGGTGTACGCGCCACGGTTTGGTCAGAGATGGACGGATGGCAGGATTGGCCAACGGAATGCGCGTCCTGGAGTGTCGAGGGGCCTCAGCCATCCCCGAGTCGGATTGCCACGCACTCATTCATCCATCGGTCACCCATGTCACGATTCGTCACGCTCGCCCTCGCCTCGCTCCTGACCACCTCCACGGTTCAGGCGCAGCTCCTCCTCTCGGACAACTTCGACAGCGAGAACGGCGGCAATTCCGCGGCCAACTACGTCGGGTTCGCCAACTGGACCGTGACCGGCCAGGTGGACCTCCTCAAGAGTGGGACGGGGGGCATCACCTGCCAGGGTGGGACCGGGGTGTGCGTCGATCTCGACGGGAGCACCGGTCCCGGCCGGATCACGACCAAGAACTTCTTTGCCTTTGGTGCTGGCGACCGGGTGCGGTTCCAATTCGGGCAGAGTGGCAATCAGCGAAGCCCCGGCACATTCGACGGCTTCGAGGTCAAGGCCCTCTTCTCCACGACCACGACACTCACGGGTGGCGCCTTCAGCGTGGGCGGCTTCACGGGTGCGATCACCGCGGACTCGTGGCTCGCCTTTGCGTACAGTCAGAGTCAGTACGCGTGGGACGCGGCATGGTCCACCGGCTTCGTCGAGTTCGATGCGGCGCAAGCGGGGAGCGTGCAGTTCACGCTCTCGACGAGCAGTAGCGACCGGGTGGGGCCGCTGGTCGACAACGTGGTCCTGACGGCCACGCCAGCGACGGTGGTGCCGGAGCCGTCAGCGTATGCACTGATGGCGGCCGGGCTGGTTGGTGTCGGTGTCGTTGCGCGTCGGCGACGTCGGTAGCGGCTGCGGAGAGCTTTTGGGTACCCGACACTACGGATATGTCTGGTAAGCGGTCACGACGAGAACTTGTCGAAGGCGAGTCACCAGAGCGGGGCATTCCGCTTGACGGTCGGCGCAGCACCGACGGCCGTAGCTGCAAACCACGCCTTTGCCCGAGCGCGTGGCGAGCCCGCCCGTCGATCGCGCACGACTTCGCGCGAGCGCGCACCAATACCTCGACCTCGATGTCCACAAGGAGTCGGTGACCATCGCGGTACTGTTGGTCGACGCGAAAGTGCCGACCTGCATCGCCAAGCATCCCGACGATCCCGCCACGCTGCGGCGGGTCTGCGAGCCCCTCGCGAGTCCGACCCGCCACGTCGCCTCATCCGGCCGTGGCTCCTCGCAGCGCACGCCGGCGGAGATCTGGACGCGCCCCCGGTGGCCGACGCGATATCGCCAGCATAAAGTCGGACTGCGCGCGGCGTCTGAGGTACCTGAGCGACTCTGGTCTGGCCTTGCCGGCACCTGCGCTGCCATCGTCGGCGCCGTGTGCGTGACCGGGGCGTGATTCACGAGGTCTACCGGCCACCGACTGGCAAGGCGAATGTCACGATGGCATCACCTCGTCCCCACAGGCTTCCGCCACCTGCGGCGATGCTGACGAACTGTCGATCGCCGAGACGGTAGGTGGTCGGTGTGGCCTTCGCTCCAGCGGGCAGACTTCCGCGCCACAGCTCTCGACCGGTCTCGATATCGAAGGCACGGATTGCCCGATCAATGCTGCCGCCGATGAGCACTATGCCACCAGCGGTCACGATCGGCCCGCCGAGATTCGGTGACCCACCGCCTGCTGGCAGCTGCGCGATGACATCGGCGGGGACGGGTCCCTGCATCGTGCCAAGCGGTACCTCCCAGACTGTACGACCAGATTCGAGGCTGATGGCGACCAACGTGCCAAACGGAGGTGGCGAGCACGGCAAGCCGCTGGGGGCGCGGAGAATCCGGCGACGCATGCCGTACGGCGTACCCTGCATCGGTGCGTACTCCCAATCGCCGTTGAGCCGTTCGCCGCGCTGCGCGCCAGCCTGCAGACTGTCGAACAGCGCGCGCGGGAGCAGCTGCGCAACGGCAGCAATCCGATTGACCGGAAGGATCACCACCTGCCGTACCGAGTCGAACGCCACTCCACCCCAGTGGGCACCGCCGATATTCGACGGCGCAATCAACGAGCCACGCACGCTTGGCGGCGTGAAGATGCCGTTGTTCCGCAGCGAACGAACCTGCCGCACACACGCGACCCGATCCGCTGACGACAGCCCCCAGACATCGGACGTATCCAGCCGTGTCAGGCCAACCGTAGGCAACGAACTGAACGGTTGTGTACGAGCACTCGCCTCGCCCGCGACGTCTGACGACGGCACCGCGCGCTCCTCAACCGGAAAGAGCGGCCGGCCCGTCTCCCGATGCAGTACGAACAGTTGGCCTGTCTTGGTCGCCTGGATCACCGCAGGCAAGAAGCGACCATCACGCCGAATCGAGACCAGCGCAGGCGGCGATGCGTTGTCGTAGTCCCACAGGTCGTGATGCACTGTCTGGAAGTGCCAGACGACGGCACCGGTCGACGCGCGAATGGCGACGAGCGAGTTGGCATACCGATTGTCGCCGATTCGCTCTCCGCCGTAGTAGTCCGGACTCGGGCTCGCCGTTGGCACGAACACCAGATCGCGATCAGGATCTGCCGCCATCAGACTCCACGCGTTCGCTGCACCAGCACGCCGCGCATTTGGCCCGCTCCACGATCCATAGTGCGGATCACCTGGACTCTGCGGTACGGGATCGAAGGTCCATCGCAAGGCGCCGGTGCGCGCATCGTACCCACGGACCTCACCGCTCGGCGCATCGATCCGGCCGTTGTCAGCAACTGCGGAGCCGACGATCAGTACGCCGTTGACGACAATCGGAGGCGACGTCAGCTCATACTCCTCGACGAATCGCGGAGCGTTGCGGAGACCGGGTCGCAGATCGAGCACCCCCGCCGATGCAAACCGCTCGCACGGACGTCCCGTGCGGGCATCCAAGGCCACGACACGTGCATCGACGATGCTGGAGAACACGACACTGCGACAGGGCGCCGCAGTCCGCGCCAGTGAGTCGGTCCAGACCAGTGGCCCACGATTGGTAAAGTCCCCGAACTGCAGTCGCTGATCGAGTTGCGGATCGTACACCCACCGG
>JALOPS010000502.1 GCA_025453745.1 Gemmatimonadaceae bacterium | reverse complement strand
TGACGCATCGGGGCCGCAATCCTCGACCAGGACCAGCTCGAAGTGCGGGCTGACCGTTTCGAGCGATGCCGTGAGGCGGGCGTAGAGTTCGTCGAGGCAGTCGGCGCCCCGGTACACCGGGATGACGACACTGATGAGCGGCGTGGTCACGGGCGGCGATGCGTCAGCCGATGCGGACGGGGCCGCGCTCACGCAGCAACTCTTCCAGATAACGACCGTAGGCCGACTTCCCATGCTCAGCCGCACGTGCGGCGAGCTGTGACCGGTCGATCCAGTGCTGCCGGTACGCAATCTCTTCGGGACACGACACCTTGAGCCCTTGCCGCTCCTCGATGGTTTGGATGAAACTCGAGGCTTGCAGCAGCGACTCGTGGGTGCCGGTGTCCAGCCAGGCGGTTCCGCGACCGAGGATCTCCATGGTCAACTCGCCGGCCTCGAGATACCGACGGTTGAGGTCGGTGATCTCGTATTCACCCCGGCTGCTCGGGCGCAGCGCCCGCGCAAACGTGGACGCCCGCCCGTCGTAGAAGTACAGCCCGACCACGGCGTAGTTCGACTTCGGCTCCTGTGGCTTCTCCTCTAGCGAGAGCACGCGCCCAGCCTCATCGACCTCGGCGACCCCATACGCGCGCGGATCGCGCACGTAGTAGCCAAAGACCGTCGCGCCGGCCGTCTCTTCGGCGCGGCGTCGCGCGCCCCGAAGCCGTTCCGCGAGGCCGCTGCCGTAGAAGATGTTGTCGCCGAGCACGAGACAGGCCGGACTTCCGCCAAGGAACGCCTCGCCGATCACGAAGGCCTGGGCCAATCCGTTGGGAACCTCCTGCTCGGCGTACTCCAACTGCACGCCCCATTGCGCGCCCGTGCCCAGCAACGTCCGGAACCGCGGCAGATCCTCCGGCGTGCTGATGAGCAGGATGTCCCGGATGCCGGCCAGCATGAGCGTCGACAGCGGGTAATACACCATGGGCTTGTCGTACACCGGGAGCAGCTGCTTGCTCATGACCCGGGTGAGCGGATGCAGCCGGGTGCCGGCACCACCGGCGAGAATGATCCCCTTCACGACGCCCCCACCAGGCCGAGGCGGTCGGCGCGATAGTCGCCGCTGAGGATGCGCCGCCACCAGCGTTCGTGCTCAAGGTACCAGTGCACGGTCGATCGCAGCCCGTCGGCAAATGTCACCGAGGGCGCCCAGCCGAGTTCCCGTTCGAGCTTCGAGGCGTCGATGGCGTAGCGGAAATCATGCCCGGGACGGTCCTGCACGAACGTGATCAGCGAGGCATAGGATCGTCCGTCGCCGAGGGGCCGTGCGGCATCGAGCGCAGCACACAATGCATGCACGACATCAAGGTTGCGCTGTTCGCCGCGGCCGCTGATCAGGTAGGTCTCACCCGGCCGCCCCCGCGTGGCGATCGTGTGCAGGGCGCGCACGTGATCGTCCACGTGCAGCCAGTCTCTCACGTTGGCTCCGGTACCGTAGACCGGCAGTGACTGCCCCGCCAGCGCGCGCACGATCATGTGCGGGATGAGCTTCTCCGGGAACTGGTACGGGCCGTAATTGTTGGAGCAGTTGCTCACGAGCACGGGCAGCCCGTAGGTGCGATGCCACGCGCGGGCGAGGTGATCGGACGCCGCCTTCGACGCGGAGTAGGGCGAACTCGGATCGTAGGGGGTGTCCTCCGTGAACGCCCCCTCCGGCCCCAGCGACCCGAACACCTCATCGGTCGACACGTGCAGGAAGCGGAACCCGTCGCGCTCGGCCGGCGTGAGCGACCGGTAGTAGCGCAGCGCCTCGGCGAGGAGCACGAAGGTGCCGGTCACGTTGGTGTCGATGAAGGCCTTCGGCCCGTCGATCGACCGATCGACGTGCGATTCCGCCGCGAGATGATACACGACGTGCGGCCGGAACTCCGCGAAGACCGCCTGCATGGCCGCGACGTCGGTGATGTCGGCCCGGATGAACCGGTGATTAGGACGATGCTGCACCGGGTCGAGCGACTCGAGGTTGCCCGCGTAGGTGAGCGCGTCGACGGTGAGGACCTCATGGTCCCCCGCTTCAGTGAGTGAACGGACGAGCGCCGAGCCGATGAAGCCCGCTCCGCCGGTCACGATGGCCCTGATCATTCTGCTCTCCGCTGAGGGGCTGTCCCAAGTTTGTTTGAAAGTTGGGTGGTGCCTCCGTGCGGCAGCGTTGATCCCGGCCAGGATTCGCGCCCCACTAGGAGACACCCCCCATGCCAAGAGTACGAACGAAGTCGCCCGTCCACCAGTCGCCGACGCCCACCTCCAGCGCGGAGCCGGTGCCCGTCGAGGCCAACAGTCTGGCGCTGTCCATGATTCAAGCGCTGATCACGTTGGGCCTGCAGGCAGTCGAAGACGCCTTGCCGCAAGAAGTCCTCGCCCTCGCGGGCCCGTGCTACGCGCATGCCGATGGCGGCCCCGCCATCGCCCGCTGGGGCTCGCAGGCCGTCTCGGTGTTTCTCGCCGATCAAAAAGTCCCGATCCAAGTCCCGCGCGTGCGCAACCGGGTAACGAACACCGAGGTGCCGTTGGCCAGCTATCCCCAGTTGCAGTCGCCGCGCGCGCAGGATATCGGCGTGTTCC
>JALOPS010000145.1 GCA_025453745.1 Gemmatimonadaceae bacterium | reverse complement strand
TGTTGCACTGCACGCACGGAATCGGCGTGCGACCGCGCGCATACTCCGCCACGAAGTCGTCGACCACATCGCTGCCAAACGCCGACTCGAGATTGAGCACGTAGTGCGGCACACCCAACCGGTCGCAGACACGTCGCGCATCGTTGACCGAGTCGAGCGAACAGCACGGGCGATCGGGCAGGTCGTCACCGTGGCAGAAGAGCTTCATCGTCGCACCCACGACATCGAAGCCCTGCTCCACCAGCAGCGCCGCCGCGACCGACGAATCCACTCCGCCGGACATTGCCACAAGCACGCGCGGGCCCGACATACGCTACCAGGCCTCCACCATCGCGGCCGCGCGAGGTGCGCGCGCCTTCTGCACGAGCGCTCCGAGCGCCTCGGCGACACGCGACGGGGTGTGCGCGTCGTTCATGCTGCCCAGACTCAGGCGCAGGGCGGAAGCGGCGAGCGTGGGCGACACCCCCATCGCCGAGAGCACGTGCGACACGCTGATGCTGCCGCTCTGACACGCCGAACCCGCCGAACACGCGATCCCGCGCAGGTCGAGCGCCATGAGCATCGACTCGCTGTCGGTGCCGGGGAGCGAGACATTCACGATGTGCGGCGCGCGCGGTGCGCCGCGGCCATGAATGACCGCGTCGGGCACGGCATCGAGAATCGCCGCTTCGAGCGCGTCGCGCAGTGCGGCCCATTCGTCGACATGCGTGCGGCGCTCCGCCGCCGCGAGCGTGACGGCGCGCGCGAGCCCCACCGCAAAGGCGACGTTCTCCGTGCCTGGTCGACGCCCGCGGTCCTGTCCACCGCCGTGCAGCAGCGGGTCCACCTGCACCCCGCGGCGAATGTAGAGTGCACCAATTCCCTTGGGCGCACCGATCTTGTGCCCCGAGAGCGTGAGCAGGTCCACCGGCTGCGAAGCGGTGTCGATCGCCACCTTGCCGAGCGCTTGCACCGCGTCCGTGTGAAAGAGCGCCCCGTGTGCGCGCGCGATCTCGCCAAGGGCCTCGACGGGTTGCACCACGCCGACTTCGTTGTTGATCCACATCACGCTCGCCACGGCCACCCGCGCGTCCATCGCAGACGCGAACGCCAACGGCTCGACGAGCCCGTCGCTCGTCACCGGCACGAGCCGCTCATCGCCCCCTTCGTGCACGACGCGATGCACCGCTTCCAGCACCGCCTTGTGTTCGATGGGCGTCGACACGACGACGGGACGTGTTGCCCGCGCGGCACGCCACGCGCCGAGGATCGCGAAGTTGTCGCCTTCGGTGCCGCCAGAGGTGAAACAGATCTCATCTGCGTGGGCGCCGAGGGCGTGCGCGATGGTCTCCCGCGCCTCGTCGAGCGCCACGCGTGCATCGCGTCCCCACCGGTGCACGCTCGAGGGGTTGCCGAAGCGCGCGCCCAGAAAGGGGAGCATCGCCTCGAGGACCTCCGAGCGGACGGGTGTGGTCGCCGCGTGATCCAGGTAGATGGACTCGGACATTCCGACAAGCTATCCATTCAGCGGGTCGCCGGGACGTACCGGCTCGGGCCCCGGGGCGTCGGCACCCGTGCTTCGCCGCTACCGAGACCCTCTCGTGTTCGCCACCTGCATCCACTGCAACGGCGCGCTCGGTCGCAACGACGCGATCGAGGTGTTCCCCGTGGGGCGGCGGCTGGCCTTCGACGCTCGGCGTGGACGGCTCTGGGTGATCTGTCCCGCCTGCGATCGGTGGAACCTCTCGCCTCTCGACGAGCGGTGGGATGCCATCGAGGAGTGCGAACGACGCTTCTCGGCCACGCGAGTGCGCACCAGCACGGAGCAGATCGGCCTCGCACGCCTTCCCGAAGGCGTGGACCTGATCCGCATCGGGGAGCCCCAGCGACCGGAGTTCGCGGCGTGGCGCTACGGCGACCAGTTCGGGCGGCGGCGAAAGCGGCAGCTCCTCATCACCGGTGCCGCGCTTACGGCCGCGGGAGCGGTGTACGCCGGCGGGGTGTGGCTCGGCGGCATTGGCGTGATCGGGTGGGGCTCCGGCCTGTTGGATACGGTGATCAACGGGCGTGCTGGCGCGACCGTCGCGCGCGTGCGTGATGCGAAGGGCGAGGTGCGGCGCATCTCGCGCATGCATGCGAAGTACGCCGTCATCGAGCGATCCGCCGAAGGGGCGCCGCTGGCCGTACGGGTGACGCACGAGCGCGGTGAGCTGCGGCTCGAAGGGCCCGGCGCCGAGCAGGTGATTCGCCAGTTGCTGCCGAGCGTCAATCGTTTCGGCGGCACGCCGCAGCAGGTCCAGCGCGCCGTCGAGTCGCTGGAGGTGTTGGGCGGGTCGCACGGGTTGCTGACGCGACTGCCCGCGCTGCACGGCACGCGGGCGGACGTGAAGGCGCCGATTGGATGGCGCGTCAACTGGAAAGGCATCGACATCGAGCCCCCGCGCGGGACGCTCGGCGCGATCAATCCTGCGCACCGCCTCGCGCTCGAGATGGCGCTTCACGAAGAGCAGGAGCGCCGCGCGCTCGAGGGCGAGCTCGATGCGCTCGCCGCGGCCTGGCGTGACGCCGAAGAGATCGCCGCCATTGCCGATGGCATGTTCGTCGCCGCGCCCGTCGAGGCGCGCCTGCACGAGCTCAAGCGCGTGGCCACGCGCACGGACGCTCGCGGGGAGGCGTAGCGCACGTGTTCACGACGTGTGCCTTTTGCAACACGTCGCTTGGCCGCAACGACGCCATCGAACAGATGCCCGTTGGCCGACGGCTCGCCTTCGATGCGCGGCGTGGACGCCTCTGGGTGGTCTGCCGCGAATGCGAACGCTGGAATATCGCGCCCACCGAAGAGCGGTGGGACGCCATCGAAGCGTGCGAGCGCGCGTATCGCGGCGAACGCGTACGCGTACAGCGTGGTGAGATCGGACTCGCCAGGCTTCGCGATGGGACCGAACTCGTACGCATCGGTGCGCCGCTCTTTCCTGAGTTCGCCGCATGGCGCTACGGCGATCAGTTCCGACGACGTCAGCGCAAAGCCATCGCACTCGGCGCCGCCGGCGTGACCGGTGCCGCCGCACTGGCCGCCGGCGCGGTGTCAACGGGCATCGGGATCATGGCGCTGATGCCGCTCGTACAGCTCGGCGCGGCCGTCGCGGCGTTCAGTCGACGACAGAACGAACCGTCCATCGAAGATCCCGCAGGCGGCACCGTGCGCCCCTACGGCGCGCCTCGTCTGGTCTCCGCACCCGACGCACCGGGCGGGTGGGGACTCAACGTGCCGTTTCTGCGGCACAGCCGCACGCACGCTGGTCCGGAGCATGACTACAATCCATTCCCCGTGGGCACGCTGCGGTTGACCGGTGCAGACGCCGAGCGACTGCTGCTTCGGTGGGCCGTGCGGCTCAACCCACGTGGCGCGAGTGCACCCGATGTGCGACGCAGCGTGGAACTCACGGCCGAAGCGGGCGGGCCGGCCGCGGTCCCCGCCTTTCTCGCGCGACACCGTGGGCGTTTCACCGCACGACAGGCGGCGGGCGACAGCGGCGAACTGCTCTACCTGCCCACGGAGGTGCGCCTGGCGCTCGAAATGAGCGTGCACGAAGACCGCGAACGTGCCGCACTCGCCGGTGAGCTCGCGGCACTCGAGACCGCGTGGCAACGCGCAGACGAGGAAGCCGACATCGGCGATGCACTCATCACGCGCACGACCATCGAAGCGCGCCTCGCGGCGCTCAAGGCCCAGCTCGCGCCCTGAGCGCCGGCGCGCTATCGCGCTACATCGGCGCGCTCATGAAGTTCTCGTACACGATCTTGCCGTCCTGCACGCGGTAATACGCCACCTCGCGTCCCTGCATGCGCTGTCCGGTGGCCTTGACCGTCACGTCCATGTCGTACACGACGGAGAACGCTCCATCACCGAGATAGGGGCCGAACGTCTGCATGCTGTGCACCTCGTGCGCCGACTGCCAGTACGCGCCCTTGTCCTTGCACGCCTGCACGCCGCGCACGCGTCCCGCGCCCGGCATCGAGCCGTCGCCCTCCACGCTTTCGATGTCGGGGTGGTAGTGCGCGTCCATCGCGCCGGCAAAGTCGAAGCGCTGGCAGCGTGCGACCAGATCGTGTGCAATCTCGGAGATCGTCGACATGGGGTACGTTCGTGTGCTGAGGGGAAAGAAGACGTCGCCGCAGGCGGCGCGCGGGAAGGCATGATCTGCGTGCGGGGACGCACGACCGCCAGTGCAGCGTGTCTCGTGCGCATGGTGCCCGCCGCACGCGCAGATCGACGAGAGTCACTCCCCCCGCACGTCCGGGCGCCCCGGCACGGACGGTCCACCGGCCGACGGTGGCGGCGACCCCGCGTAGAACTTCGCCCGCACGGCCCACAAGTTGGGAAAGAAACGCGACTGGATCGTCCGCTGCAGATACTTGGCACCGAGCGTGCCGCCACTGCCCGCGGTCAGCGGCCCGAGAATGCGCTCGACGAGCTGCACGTGCAGAAAGCGCCACCGCGCGAACTCCTGCTCGTACTCGAGCAACCCCTCGGCGAGCAGAAAGAGTGGCGTGGGCTCGGGGCCCACGTAGAGCTCTTCGAGCGTCACGCCGTGGTGCGAGAGAAGGCCTTCGAAGAGCGCCTGCAGCGTGGGCCGCCCGAGCATCGCCGAGACGAGCGCCGGCGGCTCGCCATGTTCGCGGAGCGCCGCGAGGAAGTGCGGCTCGCGCAACCCGCTCATCGCTTCGATCGCGCGAAACTGCGCGCTCTGCGAGCCGCTCGAGCTGCCGAGATACCCGCGGAACTGTGCAAACCGATGCGGCGGCAGCGTCTCGAGCGCCGTGAGCTGCGTGGCGACGATACCCATCAGCGCATTGGTGCGACGGATCGCCAGCAGCG
Organism: Gemmatimonadaceae bacterium; assembly: GCA_025453745.1. Classification (GTDB taxonomy): domain Bacteria; phylum Gemmatimonadota; class Gemmatimonadetes; order Gemmatimonadales; family Gemmatimonadaceae; genus JALOPS01. Next base: position 5,048 of record JALOPS010000145.1, on the reverse strand, counting down.
CGCGCATGGTGTCGTGCTCGGTGAGCGCGTGCACGAGCCCTTCCATCTCGTGCAGGATCACCTTGAACCACAGTTCGCTCGCCTGATGCACCACGATGAAGAGCAATTCGTCGGGGTGCGGTGGCGCGGAGTGCGGGCGCTGCAGTTGCAGCAGCTCGTCGAGCAGCAGGTAAGAGCCGTACGTGACGTCGGTGGCGCCGGCAGCGGACGATGTGGTCATGAGGCGGAAACCTCGCGCGCCGCCGCGCACGCCGCCAGCGCGCCCCGCGTGCGCGGGGCGCACGCGCTAGAAGGTCGATACGTCCAGGGACAAGAGGTCGTCCACCCGCAACGTCTCGCGCGTCCAGAACGGCTCGCCATACTGCCGTCGGATCAGCGACCCGTAGTGCGCCGCGTGATGGGTGACGATGTCGATCAGCGGCTCCCCGTTGGGAAAGACCTCGCCCGCCTGCGTCGTCCCGTCGAATTGCGACGCGTAGCAGCGGATCGCCGCGAGTTTGCGGGCAAAGGTCATCGTCACGTCGACGACGAAGCTCGGCTTGTCGAAGTCCTCGCGATAGCTGATGGCGTGGAGCAGCTTTCGCGGGCGGTGCGCGGCGTCGCCGGACGCGTACTTGGCCAGCCCGCTCAGGAAGCACGCATCGCGAATGAGCTCGGCGGCAACGCGATGATCCGGATGGCGTCCCACCGGCGCGGGGGCAATCACCACCTGCGGGCGCCAGCGGCGCAGCACCCCCACGAGCGCCTCGCGCGTGGCGCGCGTGTTTTCAATCCCGGCGTCGGGAAGACCGAGGTTTTCGCGCATCGCCACGCCGAGGACGTTGGCGGCGGCGTCCGCCTCCGTGGCCCGCAATGCAGCGGAGCCGCGCGTGCCCATCTCGCCAGCCGTCAGATCGAGGATTCCCACGCGCTGTCCACGATCGACCGCGGCAATGAGCGTCCCTCCGCACGTGAGCTCGACGTCGTCGCGGTGTGCGGCGATCGCGAGAATGTCGAGCGTCACGCGGTCAGTTCGTTCGCGCGAGATAGGCCGCCACGCGCTCGGCCGTCCGATTCGCCGTGGTCACGCAATCGCCCACCGACACACCGTGGCGATAGTTGCCCACCAGATACAGTCCGCCGTTGGCCTGCTCGGTCTGCTCGGCAGCCTCGAGCATCGCGTCGTAGCCGACCGTGTATTGCGGAATCGCCCGCGGCCAGAGGACGCGCTTGACGAATACCGGTGGTTCGGTCACGCCGAGGAGCGTCGCGAGGTCGGGCAAGAGCGCGGCAACCGTCGCTTCCGTGCTGGCGGTGGCAAGCTCCGGTTGGCGCGTCCCGCCCACGAACGAGGAGATCGCCACATGATCTTCGGGCGCACGGGCCGGGAAGAGCGTCGACGTGAACAGCGTGCCCAGCATGGCGCGGCGCTCGACGGCGGGCACGAGAAAGCCGAACCCGTTGAGCGGGTGCCGCACGGCCGCCCGGCGAAAGCCCATCGTGACGGTGGCAACCGGCGGATACTCCACGCTCTCGAGCGGTGCGGAGTACTTCCGGAGGGCGGCTGGCAGCTCCATGGCAGAGAGCGCGTGCGTGGGTACGGCGAGGACCACCGCGTCGAATGCCCGTGCCGCGGCGTGCTCGTCCCGATCGGTGGCCATCGCTTCGACGACCCACCGATCGTCGCGACGGTGGACGCTCGTGACGGTGGTGCGCACTTCGAGGTCCGAGCCGAGCGCGCGGCTGATGGCGTCCACCAGCGTCTGCAGCCCGTCGCGGAAGCTGATCACCGTTGGTGCCGACGGTGGCGTCGCGTCGGTGGTCGTCGTCGCGTCGCTCGGGGTCGCGCGCCCCTTGGCGCGACGCGCTCGGAACCCGGCCATCAGTCCCGCGCTCAGCGATCCATGCTCGCGCTCCATCGTGGCGACGCGCGGGAGCGTATGGCGGAGCGACAGACGCTCGGGGTCCCCGGCGAAGATGCCGGCGACAAACGGATTCACCGCATAGTCGAGGACTTCGTGACCGAGCCGGCGGCGGACGAACGCCGCGACGCTCTCGTCCACATCGTCCGGACGCGCGCGCACCAACGGCTCGAACAACACGCGCAGCTTCGCACGCCAGGTGAGCAGGCGCGTCGCCAGCATCGCCGGCGGTGTGGTGGGAAAGACCCGCAACCGTCCGCCGCGCACGACGAAGCGCTGCGACACGGCGGCGTTGGCCGCGATCATCTCGTCGCGCAGGCCAAGGTACCCGATGAGATCGAGAATCGGCGTCGAGGTGAGCAGCGAATGGGGTCCGTGCTCGACCAGGTAGTCGCCGAAGCGCGAACTGCGGATGTTCCCGCCCGCAATCGGCCCCGCCTCGAAGACGGTGCTGAGGAACCCGCGACGCTTGAGCTCGAGCGCGAGCGTCAGCCCCGTGATTCCGCCCCCGACGATCGCGACCGTTCGTCGGGTGTCGTGCGCCGGCTGCGATTGGGGCCCTGCCGTCTGATGATCGATCGTGCTGTGCATCGCTGCTCCCTCGCTCGGTCGCGCCTCAGCGCGCGGCCGCTGCGTACTCCTGCCGTACCGCATCCGCCTCGTCCGCCCACTCGCGCGGCGCCAACATCGCCATGAACGCCGCCTCGAAGCTGTCCGGTGCCCACACCGGATCGTACGCCCACGCCGCGAGCGGCGGGAGACTCATCAACACACTTTCCGTCCGCGCCTGCGTGTGGAGCCCGAAGAGCGTGCCACGATCGTGCACGAGGTTGAACTCCACATAGCGCCCGCGCCGGAAGAGCTGGAATTGCCGCTCGCGCTCGCCGTACGACTCGTGCCGCCGCCGCTCCACGAGTGGTGCGTACGCCGTGTGCGGCGACCGCGCGATCGCCGTCACGAACGCCCGGGTCTCGTCGAGTGACAATCCAGCCGGGGCATCACCCGGACGCAGATGGTCGAAAAAGACGCCACCGACCCCACGGGCCTCGTGATTCCGGTGCGTGTTCACGAAATACTCGTCGCACCACCGCTTGTACGTCGGATAGAACGACGGGTGATGCGCCGCACAGATCGTGCGCAGCGTCCGATGAAAGTCCTGCGGATCGGCTTCGTGGGGATAGTACGGCGTCAGGTCGGTGCCACCGGCAAACCACGCATCGGTGAGCTGGCCATTCTCGTCGGACAGTTCGAGATAGCGCACGTTCAGGTGCACGGTGGGCACCATGGGACTGCGTGGATGCACCACGAGGCTCACGCCGGTCGCAAAGAAGTGCGTGCTCCCCTCGGCGGCTCCGCGACCGCCCAGTCGCCGCGCCGCTTCCGCCGGCAGCACACCGTCCACCACCGACCGGTTGATCCCCGCCTTCTCGAAGGTGGGGCCGTCGATCAGGACGCGGGCGACCCCGCCACCGCCGCCCGGTCGCTCCCAGCGATCTTCGCGGAAGACGCCGCCGCCGTCGAGATGGCCGAAGAGTGCCGTCAGCTCATCGTGCAATCCGGCGATCCAGCGGGCCGCATCGCCCCGCCGCGTCGCCTGCAAGGAGGCGTCGCCATCGGCAACCCACTCGGTCGTCATCCGTGCGCCCTCACGCCACCGTCGCCAGGGTCGGCGACGACGTCGCGTCGTCGACCGCATTCCACTCCCACTCACGGACTGCGTCCACGAATGCGCGCGCATGCGCCACCGGCGTATCCGGCAGGATGCCGTGGCCGAGATTCGCGACGTGGCCCACGCGGCCGAAGCCCCGAATCATCGCGTGCGCGCGGCGGCGGATCTCGTCCACCGGTGCGTACAGCGCGCAGGGATCGAGGTTGCCCTGGAAGGCCACGGCACGGTTGCCCACGCGCACGCGTGCGTCCTGCGGCGCCTGGTGCCAGTCCACGCCCAGCGCATCCGCGCCGGTGGCCTCGGCGATCTCATCGAGCGCCCAACCACCGCCTGGCGCGAAGGCGATCAGCGGCACCCCCGCCTGCTTGGCGATGCGCGCGGCCTTGGCAAAGGCCGGCAGTGCGAAGGTGCGATACTCCTCCGGCCCGAGCGCGCCCGCCCAGCTATCGAAGAGCTGCAGCACCTGCGCGCCCGCGCGCGCCTGCGCGAGGAGGAACTCGCCAACGGCGATGGCCAACTGGTCGAGCAGCGCATGCGCGGTGGCGGGCGCCTCGAAGAGCAGGCGCTTGGCGATTGCGAACTGCTTGGTCCCGCGCCCTTCGACCATGTAGGCCGCCAGCGTCCACGGCGCGCCGGCAAATCCGATGAGCGGCACACGCCCGTCGAGCTCGCGCCGCGTCATGCGAATGGCCTCGAGCATGTAGCCCAGATCGGTCTCTGCATCCACGCGACGCAACCCCGACACGTCGCTCGCGGAGCGCAGCGGGCGCGGGAACTGCGGGCCGACGCCCTCGTCGAGGGTCAGCGTCATCCCCATTGCCTCGGGGATCACGAGGATGTCGCTGAAGATGATCGCGGCATCCACGCCCACGAGGTCGACGGGTTGCAGCGTGACCTCCGTCGCGAGCGCGGGCGTGCGGCACATCGTCAGGAAGTCGGAGCCCGCGCGCACGGCGCGATACTCGGGCAGGTAGCGCCCCGCCTGCCGCATCATCCAGACAGGCGGACGCGGCACGGGCTCGCGACGCAGGGCACGCAACAGCAGATCGTTGGCCAGCAATGCCATGGGGCGACGGTCAGGTGGAAGTCGTGGAGGAGTCGTGCCGCGCAACCGCCGCATCGCTCGGACGCCCGCTCTGCCGCGTACCTGGCTGTGGCGCAAACATGTCGAAGAGCATCATCGCGTGGCGGTCGAGCGCCTCACCGCGATCGATCGCGTGGCGCAGCGCCGTCATCGGTCCGGCCAGCAGCTTGGCCACGATGCGTTCCGTCGCGCGTTGTGCGACGTCGTCACCCGCGGCAAACGCCACCTCACGCCGACAGACATCGGCGATCGCTTCGCGCAACGGGCGAATGGCATCGCGCGCGGGCATCGCGCGCAGCCACGCGACGAACGCCGAGGTCTCCTCGGTGCAGATGCGCTCCGCCTCGGGGACAGAACGCTCGCGCAGCGCCTCCGCTTCGATGAGTGGCGGACG
>JALOPS010000144.1 GCA_025453745.1 Gemmatimonadaceae bacterium | reverse complement strand
GACCGGCACGTCGTCGCGCCAGAATGCCACGCCCATGATGGGCTGCACGATGTGCATCCCCTTGTCGAGGAACTCGAGATCCTTGGCCTCGTGTGTGGCGCCGAGCAGGTTGGAGTCGGTCGAGTACGCCTTCTCCGCGCTCATCTTGTAGCCAAAGCCATGCGCAGTGAGAAAGGCGGACATCTCGGAGCGCCCGCCCAGCTCGTCGATGAACTGCTGATCGAGCCACGGCTTGTACACGCGCAGCGACGGGTTGGTGAGCAGCCCGTAGCGGTAGAAGCGCTCGATGTCGTTCCCCTTGAACGTGCTCCCGTCGCCCCAGATGTGCACGTCGTCTTCGCGCATCGCGGCGACGAGCATCGTCCCCGTCACCGCGCGACCGAGTGGCGTGGTGTTGAAGTACGTCTGGCCGCCGGTGGAAATGTGGAACGCACCGCTCTGGATGGCCGCGATCCCTTCGGCCACGAGTTGGTGCCGGCATTCGACGAGTCGCGCATGCTCGGCGCCGTACTCACGCGCCTTGCGCGGGATCGCCTCGTAGTCGCTCTCGTCGGGCTGGCCGAGGTTGGCCGTGTAGGCATACGGCACCGCACCCTTCTCGCGCATCCAGACGAGCGCGGCGCTCGTGTCGAGTCCACCGGAGAAGGCAATGCCGACGCGCTCGCCGACAGGAAGACGCTCGAGAATGGCACCCACGGACGGACTCCGGTTGCGGATTCGGGACATGCGACACGCGCCGACGCCCGGGGTGGGGTATCGGCGCGTGCCAAACTATCGGAGTCGGGGGGCGCGTGGGGCCTCGGTGTGACGGGCGAGGGAGTCGTTACCGAGCATCGCCTGACCGCACCGCGCCCCGAACGCCGGCGTTACCGCATCGTGCTCGTGAAGTGCGCCGCCACCGCGTTGCTCGCCGCGGTGACCGGCACCGCCAGGTCGTAGAAGCCGAACTGCGTCACCCGATCGAGCCAGAGCTGCTGCTTGGGCGCCGTCACCGTACCAAAGAACTGCTTCGCGCCCTGCGGGATGGCTGCCGCCTCGCTGTGGACCATCAGGAAGGGCTGGGTGAGGCGCACGGCGTACTGCTGCGCATCGAAGGTGAGCCATCCTTCCCAGAACGCGGGGTCCACCTCGTTGCGCCATTCGCGGATCATGCCGCGGTCGATCTCCGTGTAGTACGGGATGCCGCCCATGAGTGCCGACTTGTCGGTGGTGCTGGCTGCCGGGAGGAACGTCTGCGTGCCGGAGGCCTCGGCAGCCGCCTTCGCCGTGCGGCCCGCCGTGATCAGCGCGTCGACGCCCGAGCGCCCACCGTACACCGCCTCGACGATCGCCGCGTCGTGCAGCCAGGGTGCGACGAGTGCGACACTCTTGAGCACAGCGCTCTGCGCGGCGGCCGCGCTCATGTAGCCGGCACTCGCGCAGATGCCGAGTCCACCGATGCGCCCCGCGTCCACCTCGGGGCGCGTGGCGAGAAACGCCGCCGCGGCGATGATGTCGGCGATTTTCTCGCTGGGCACCTCGCGCTGGCGAATCGCACCGTCGCTCGTGCCCCAGCCACGGAAGTCGAACGCGAGTGCGGCCATGCCGCGCTGCGCCATCTGCGCCGCATAGGTCGAGGCCATCTGCTCCTTGACCGTGAACCACGCGCCCGTCACGACAACGGCAGGCAGCCTGGCACCCGTCGGTGCGTCACCGGGGAGGAAGAGTGTGCCGCGCAGCGTGGTGCCTGCGCTCGTGAACTCCACGGGGATCGTGCGGGGCGCCGGTGCGGTGGTCGCCACGGTGGTGGCGGCGGCAATGGAGAGGGCAGCGAGAACGGTCGTCATCGTCAACTCCAGCGGGCGTGGCCCGCGAATCGGATCGGTCGTGTCGGGGGTTGCCGAGCGGTCGCTCGGGCGACCCGACGGGAAGGAAGGTCGGGCCACTCGACGCGCGGGGCTTGGACATTCGCGCGGTGTCTGGAACGATTCGCGCACGCGGCGTGGCGCCCGCGTCGACGCCGCGCCGGTCAGCCGCGACGCCCGCTGGCTCGCGCGAACCCCCGGCAGGGTGACGCGGCGCACGAATGGCCGCATGTTCCCGCCATGCTCACCACCTCGCTGCTCCGTCTCGGCGCCGTCGGCGCGCTCCTGCTCTGCTCCGCTGCGTCAGTGCATGCGCAGGCCCCCGCCGAGCCCGCGCGCGTGAAGTGGGAGCGCCTCTGCCAGATCCGACGCGATCAGTTCGATCGCATCCTGCCGCGCGCGATGCGCGACCACGGCGTGGACATGTGGATCGTCACGCAGAAGGAGAACCAGTTCGACCCCATGTACGAGGACCTGGGGCGCGGCTACGTGGGGAGCGTGGCGTACTGGATCTTCACCGATCGTGGCGACCGCATCGAGCGCGCGGCGATCGGCGTGTCGGGGTATCGCTACGAGCAGTGCGGCTATGATCTCGTGCGCGGCTTCGCACCGCTGCAGGACTTCATCAAGGAGCGCAATCCCAAGCGCATCGCGATCAACATGTCCGAAGAGGTGGGCGCCGCAGACGGGCTCTCCAAGACCATGCACGATCGCCTGCTCAAGGAACTGGGGCCCTTCGCCTCGCGCGTGGTCTCGAGCGAACGCGTGGTCTCGGACTTCCGGAGCGGCTTCCCCGCATCACGTCTCGTTGCACTCGGCGAGGCGGGCGAGCTCTCGCGCCGCATCGCCGAGCGTGCGCTCTCCAACGAGAACATCGTACCCGGCGTCACGACGCTCGAAGACGTGGCCTGGTGGATGATGGACCAGCTCCAGCAGCGCGGGCTGGGCTCGAGCTTCGAGATGCCGAGCGTCTACATCACCGGCCCCAAGGGGATCGAGGCGACGAGCAACGATCGCATCATCCAGCGTGGCGATCTGCTCATCATCGACTGGGGCGTGGGCTATCTCAACACGTGGACCGACGTCAAGCGCATGGCCTACGTACTCAAGCCGGGCGAGACCGCGGTGCCCAAGGGGATTCAGGCGGCGTTCGACAATGCGCTCAAGGTGCGCGACGTCATTCGTCGCACCATTCGTCCGGGGCCCACGGCGGGTGACATGCTCGAACAGCTCAGGGGCGAGATCGTGAAGGCGGGGTTCCGCATGCAGGGCACCTTCAACGAGGTGAGCGCCGACGACAAGGTCGAAGTGATGATCGGGTGCCACTCCGTGGGCGATCGCGGCCATGGGAGCGGGCCGTCGATTGCCTGGTTCAATCCGCGGCAGATGACGTTTCCCATCAAGCCGTTCAATCCCTTCTCGATCGAGCTGTTCGCCTGGACACCGGCGCCCGAGTGGGGCGGGGCGAAGGTGCGCATTCCGCTCGAGGACGATGCGATCGTGACGGAGCGTGGCGTGGAGTGGCTCTATCCGATCAATCAGAAGATCGCGCTGATCAAGTAGCGGCGTTACCGCACGCGGCGGTATCGCAGCGGCACGCGCCGACCGACGTTGGATTCGGTGAGCACCAGTTCGTCAGCGGTGACGCGTCCGCGAAAGTGCGGGCCGGCGACGCAGCTCAGCGTGCGCGGCGTCTCGGGGGCAGCGGCGCTCGAGGACACCAGCGCGTCCGCGCGGAGCGCCGCCCCTTCGCACGGATAGGTCAGCTCGATCACGCCGGCATCGGTCAGGGTGAAGCGCAACCGTTCGTCGGTGCGATAGGGGCCTGGGGGCGCGCCCGACCCGCTGACGCGCTCGCCGACTTCACGCTTGCGTGCCGTGCCGTCGTCCGAGAGCACGATGGTGTCGGCCTGCGTGAGGAACACCAGACCAGCGGGTGCCGCGATGATGTTGGCCGGGAGCGACTGGCCGGCGATCGTCGCGAGCACGTAGGTGCCGACGGGCGGCGGCTCGACCACGGTGCTGTCGCTGCACGACACGAGAGAAATGCCGGCCATGGCCAGCAGGACATGTCGGCTCTTGCATGACATCTGCACATCGCTCCCGCGTTCGGAATTGGCGCGCCCGCCGCACACCGAGAGGCAGCGACGGCCGCTTGCGATGACCTCGCGTGACGCGCGCAGACGCGAGCACGAGACTCACCTCGTCCGCCATACCATGACACGTCGGTCGCGCGTCACACGGACTCCCGGTGCGTACCCCGGAGCCAGCAACACCGCTGCGCAGCCAACGATCGGTCCCTCCGGTCCCTCGCGCACCCACCCCTCAGGGGTGGACGGCCTGCCACCCCGGGGTGACGAGAACGCCCGCGAAGTGGACGAGGGCACGCATTGTGGAGCGCAAGCAGGCCGACCTGCAAATAGAGCGTCGCGAACTGCACCTCGGGCGATGGTCGATGCACAGGGGTGCACGCCGCGGCGTGAATGGCGAGGGGCTCTGCGCGTTGCGCGCGCTCAGTACGTCAGCCGCACCACCACGGTGGTATCGCGTGTGAGTGTGATCGCCGCTTCTGCGAATCGTGGCGGCCGTACGCGCGGGCGTGGGTCGCGCGTGGCACCCCATCCTTCCTTAGGCGCGCCCCAGAACCGCTCGTCCATCGCGCCGTTCGCATTCTCGTCGTGGTGCACGGCCACGGCCCATCGACCGGTGGGTACACCGCGCAGGACGACGGTGTCGTCCGGCGTACGCATCGCGCCTTCGTACTGTCGCGTCGATCGCTCCCACCCGCCGGGGAAGCCACCGGTGCTGTCGAACAGTGCAACGCGGAGTCGGCCGCGTGCATTGCGCATGTCGCGCGTCACCACGGTGAGCGTCACATCCGTGGCGCGGGGCGGTGCAGCGATCGACGGCGCGCCGAGCAGGCACAGCGCGGCAGCGAGGAGCGGACGAATCAGCAGGAGCTCATGGGAGTGCGTTGCGCACAACCTGTGCGCGGTCGCTGCTGCTCGCCAGCAGGCGCCACTGTCGCCCGCTCAGGGAAACGGGCGCGGCCGCGGTTGCGGCCACGGCCATGGTCCAAATCCGCCGCACCCCACGAGTGCGCGGACCGCCCACTCGCGGGTGTTTGCGTCGGCCGATGCGACGAGTCGCTCGATCGTTGCCGTGTCCTGTCCACCCACAGCCACCAGCGCGCGCAACAGCGCACGCTTGGTGTTGGGATCCTGCTCGCTCGTGAGCGCATCGGCGATGGGTGTCGCGCTCGTCGGGTCGCGCCGCTGGAGGAGCGCCCACGCGGCGCGCGTGCGTACTTCCGCACTCGCGTCGCGCAGGCCGCGGAGCAGTCCCGGCGTCGCGCGCCGCTCTTCGAGCTGACCGAGTGCCCACGCGGCGGTGGCACGCACCTGCGCATCGCGATCGTCCGCGGCGGCAGCATCGAGCGCATCGGCCCCGTCCTGCGCTTCGAGTTCGCCGAGGGCCCACGCCGCCGTCTCGCGCACGCGCGCGACGGCATCGCTGCGGAGCGCCTTCACGAGCGCGGGCGTTGCCGCGATCGCTTCGGCTTCGCCGATCGCCCACGCGGCCATCTCGCGGACACCGTCGCTCGCATCGGTCGAAAGCGCGGTGCTCAGCGCACTCGAGGCGTCGCGCGCGTCGAGCTGCCCGAGCGCCCATGCGGCGGTGCGACGCACCTCGGCATCCGCGTCATCGCGGAGTACGCGGGCCAGCGTCGCCACCGCACGCGTCGAGTCGATGTGCCCGATCGCGCCGATGACGGCGCGGCGCACGAGAGGCGACGCGTCGGTGGCGAGATCGAGCAGTGACGCGAGCGACGCGCCGTCTTCGAGCCGACCGAGTGCCCACGCCGCATTGGCGCGCACGGGGATCGCGGCGTCGCGCAGCACGCGGCGCAGCGCGGGCGCGGCGGCGTCGACTTCGCTCCAGCCGAGCGTTGCCGCACTGAGGGCGCGCAGGGCGTCGTCAGACGTGCCAAGCTGCGCGATGAGTGGAGTGGCGATGCTGCTGTCGCGTTGGCGTGCGACGAGGCGTGCGGCCAGCTCGCGCACGCACGCGTCGGGGTCGCGCATTGCGGCGAGTGCTGTGTCGAACGCGGCGCGTGGCAAGTCCGATAGCGCCATGCGTGTCGGCGCCGCCGTTGGCGAGAGCGGCGTGCTCGGCGCGTCGAGCGTGCTCCCCCACTGCATGTTGTTGAAGATGGCACGCGACGCCAGCCGGCACAGCACCGGCGGCGCGCCGCGCGCGGCGGTCAGCAGCGCGGTGACATCGTCCAGCGGCGCGGTCGCCGGCGCGGCGGTGGGCGTGTCGTGCACGAGCGCACGAAGCGCGGGGCGGGTGCTCAGCACTGCGGTAGTGCACGCGAGCAGCACAGCGAGTCGCATGATCGTTCCTCCCGTGAGGCGGCCGCGGCGCGGCCGTGCGTTATGGTGAAAATTCAGCATACCGAGACACGACACGGCGCCGGATGGCGTCATGTCGACAGGGGTGGTCAGGGATAGGCACGCGGATCCGGCCACGGCCAGGGCCACGGATGCGGTGCCCCGCGGCCGACCAGCGCCCGCACCGCTTCGGTGCGCACGGCGGCGTTGTCGGACGTGAGCAGCGCGCGCGCGGCCTCCATGGATGCCTCGCCCAGCGACGCGAGCGCCCGCAAGTAGGTGACGCGCAGCGTACTGTCCGTCTCCGTACGGATGGCGGCGGCGAGTGGTGCGACGCTCGCGGCGTCGCCGATCTGTCGAATCGCCCACGCGGCGGCGCGCCGCACCTGCTTGTCGCTGTCGGCCAGCCGCGCGTGCAGCGCGGGCGGCGCGCGCTCGGGGGCGACGTTCCCGAGCGCCCACGCGGCGCGTATGCGAGTCTTCCGCTCCGGGTCGTTGAGCAACGCCACGAGGGCCGTCTCGCCGGCGCGCATGTGCAGCACGCCGATGGTCCACGCGAGCGTGGCGCGCACACCGCTCTCGCGCTCGGCCGAGAGTGCGGCCGGCAGGACAGCGCGCACATCGGCACCATCGTCCGCGTACGACAGTGCCCACGCTGCCATTTCGCGTACGTTCGGACTCGGATCGTTGCGCACCACCGCCAGCAGTGCTGCGCGTGCCGGCTCCGACGCATCGACCATCTCGTGCAGTCCCCACGCGCTGATGCGACGGACCTCGGCGCTCGAATCGCTGCGCACGAGCGGGATCAGGAGCCGCGCACGCTCGTCGCGCGAGATGCGGGCGGCGGTGTCTCGCGCGCTGGGGCGGCGTGCCAGACCGGCCATGCTCGCATCGAGCGCGGACAGCGCGATCGCGTCGATGGCGGACGGTGCGAGCACCCCGAGCCCCCAGTCGCCGCGCGCGCCGCGCGGAGGCCGGGCCTCTCGTGGAGCGAGAGCGGGCTGCTCCCACTCGAACACCGATTCACCTCCACTCCAGGTGGGCGCGGGCGCGGCGGGTGCATGCGGCGTCACGGCAGACGGAGGCGTGGCGGGCAGTGCGGGATCGAGCGGATCAGCTGGCGGAGTCGGCGGTGTGGCTGGTGCCGGCCGCTCTCCACGACGACGTCGCGTGATGGTGTCCTGCGCGCTCTCGGCGTCGACGTCCGTGTCGATGTCGGCGTCCGGTGCCCACGATCCGGCGTCGGCGCTCGCGCGGTCGGACGCGGGCGTTGCGGCGGTCGTGACGATGTCCGCTCGGTCGTGCTCGCGCACCGGCGCCGCAGCGCCGGTCAACAGTGTTACTGCGCCCAGCAGCAGCGCCGCGCTGAGCGTGAGTCGCTTGTTGGGCCCGAGGCGTACACGCGCCGGATCGAGGATCGCCAGCATGCGCCCCTCGAACTCGCTTCGTCGCGCCATCGCGATCGCCACCGACGGCGTGTGATCCACGCGCACACCGGTCACGATGTCGAGCAGATGCTCGGCGTAGTCGGCGGGACGCGCGCCCGCGCGCACGGCCATGTCGTCGCACGCCTGCTCGCTTTCCGCACGCAGTCGGCCGGCGGCGAGCCACACGGCCGGATGAAACCAGTACACCGCGCATACCACGCGCGCGAGCGTGTGGCCGAGCAGGTCGCGTCGCTGTACGTGGGCGAGCTCGTGCAGGAGTACGGCGCGCCGGCGATCGAGCGGCCACTGCGCACTCTCGGCGGGGATGACGATCGTCGGCGTGGCCATGTTGCAGGCGAACGGCATGCGCACCTCGCGCGACTGCACGAGACGCGGTGCGTCATCGAGGCCAACACGGTCGGCGGTCTCGTACAGGAGTGACAGCCACGACGCATCGGTCACCGGCGTCGCACGTCGCACGATGCGTCGTGCCATGACCCACCCCTGTAGCAGCCACGCGCCAATGGCGAGCACGCCGCCGAGCCAGAGGAGCAGCACCGCGCTGCCAACGGACCGAGTTGCCGTGGCGGCCACTGGGTCCGGGAGGACGAGCGCGTCTGAGGCGGTCGACGCGGTGGCCTCGTCGTGCGCGAGCGTCGGGTCGGCGTACGTCTCCGGTGGCAGTGCGGCGGCGAGCGGGGCGCCTGGTGTAAGCGGAGCCCCTGCCGTGAGCGGCGCGCCCGGCGCGAGTGCGGCGGAACCTGAGGCACCGATCACCGGGTCCGCGTCGCCGGGCCTCGCGGCGAGTCCCTCGTTGCCCGCCGACGCGACGTCTCCGGCACGCACTGGCGCCGAGACCGCGCTCGGCTGTGCGGTCATCCACGCGGGCAACAGGGCGATGCGCCACGGAACCAACCCCTCGACGAGTGGCAGCGTGAGCGTCGCGCTCATCGCAATCAGCCACACGGCGTGCCGCGTGCCGGAGGAAGCGTGGCGCAGTGCGCGCGTGATGACGAACGCCGCGCCGAGGACCACGGTGACCTTCGCGAGCAATACGAACAGCGTCATGAGCGTCATGGTCACTTCCCTCGGGCGCGCGCCCGTCGAATGGACTCACGCAGTCGCGTGACGTCGGTGTCGGAGAGGCCGAGATCCTTGCTGCGCAGCAGGGCGGTGACGGCCTGCTCGGGCGAGCCGCCGAAGTAGGTGCGCACGAGGTGATCGAGCGCGGACTCGCGAATGACGCTCGTGTCGTCGGCGGGGAAGTACACGTAGCGCGGACCGTCTTCGCGATGACGGATGTGTCCCTTCTCGACGAGAATGCGGAGGATCGATCGCACCGCGGAGTAGCTCGGCGGATCGGGGAGCTCGGCCATGATCTCGGCGACCGTGGCGTCGCGCCGCCGGTGCAGAATGTCCATGACCTGGCGTTCGCGTCGGGAGAGATCGTCGGGGAGCGAGGCGGGCATGCGACGGGGGTGCGGGTCGATGCTGAAAATTCAACTATGCGGATATTTCAGCATGAATGACCGCGCGTCAAGTGTGCGCGGGGGACACGGTGGTGCACAGCCAGCTGTTGCGCGTGCTCGGATGCAGTCGATTTCCAGTACAGGCGGCAGCACTCGCCCGGGTGGCTACCGGGAGTAAGCGCTTCGTGCGTCGATCCCGGTAACTGCGCTTACGGCAGGAGCGGCAACCTCCGCCAGAGTTGGCTACTCGGCTCCGCGAAAGGTTCGACCGTTCTCACTCGTTGTCGCAGCGCGATGTCGAGTTGCCGATCCGACTTGTGGGTACGCGTCCCGTCTCCGTCCCCGCGTGGCCTCGTATCAAAGCGGTCGGCACGACCAGAACAGCTTGGCGAGCTGCGACCGAGACTCGTGCGGGTTCGGAAAGGCCTGCATCGGTCAGTGAATGTCGCTCGGGTTCCGTCTCCAGATCGTGCGAGAGTCAGCACACGCGTCACAGCGTCTGGACCTGCCAGCAAAACGTCAGGTGCTCCATGGTGTGGAGCGGGTGGTGTCGCGCTTGAACCAGAGCGGGACATGTCATTGGCTCAGGATGCGCCAGAATCAAGAGCACGACAGTGCCATCCACCAATGAAAGCACAAAGTCCGACTCATTCAGTTGACCGCTCACGCGCGAGCGAATGCACGCTGCCGTCGGGATGAATCTCGAACACAAGGCGGCCCGTCCCGGAAATGACCGCTCGATAGCAGCCCGGCGTCAGTGGCACCGGCCCTTCAGCAG
>JALOPS010000501.1 GCA_025453745.1 Gemmatimonadaceae bacterium | reverse complement strand
GAGGCCGTGGCATATCGACCGTCGACCAGTTGATCGGCTGCGTGGCGGACAGCGCACGGCTCATAACCGCGATGAATCGGCGCGGATTCGCCCATGCGGCATCGCCTTCACGCTGCACCGCAACGTTCATGGCAGCGCTGACCGCCACGTAGTTCTTCGCGAGCGTTGTTGCTGTGTCCGTCGTATAGTGCTGCGCAATCTCGCGGCCGCTCATGACGAGCCCGCCGTCGCGTGCGTCAGCAACGATACCGAACCAAAACGTTGCGAACAGCGTGCGGACGCGGTGCAAACTGAACACCCCGCGCTCCGCCTCATCGACGAGAGTTGGCAGCTCGGGACGTAACCATGCGATTCCCTCGAGCAGGCTCTGCTGGTATCGCTTGTTCCAGTGGTTCTGATCGGGAGCCTTCCCATCACGTCCGAGCAGGAGCGACTGGCCGATCGTCACACCGAGCGGATCGCCGTCGACGAGCAGGCCCGCCTGTGCGAGCTCCGGCGCCCGGACGTCACGCAGGTAATCGAATAGCACGTCGAACGCGACAATCGCGGGGGACACGTGCTGCTCCAGATTCTTCTCGCGCTTCTTCTTTCTCTGATATTTCAGCTTCGCCCGCGCGTCGCCGGTCTTCGGCTGCGACGTGAGATTCGCAGAGAACCCTCCGATACCCGTCGGCCGCTCGACCGACCCCTCCACACGCAGCCGCCACGCAGCCCCTTCGCTGCTTTCAAGGCCCAGCTCACCGTACGTGAAGTTCGCACGCCGGACAGGCATGGCGACGGGAATGGCGAGCGCCAGATACCGCTCCGACAGCCCGGCGTACTCGCGGTACGCACGAAGCACCGCCGGGTGCGCCTCAGGCGTCTCATGTCCCGCGCCTCTGGCCTTCGCCATCGCGCGTGACCACGCAGCGCGTTGGTCGCGCACCCGCTGGGCCAGTTCCGGGAGCCAGAATGCCACGAGTTCGTGCCACTGGATGCGCTCAAGAAGATGCGCCGGGTTCAGCTGCCGCTGGACGTGCTCGAACTCCCGCGCAGCCGCTTTCGTGTTGACGACGTGCGCGAATCGCGCCTCGCGGTCGGCAGGCTGTCGGATGCTGCCGTACAGCGTCGTGAGCACATCCACCACGTGCGTGAGAGCGTGCTGCGCGGTCCGCGGCGCGAGGCCAATCGCTGCGAACCCGTCACGCAAAAGCGGCCACAGACCGGGCACGGGGATCGCCTCGGTCTGTTCCTGACGCTCCTCGTCGTCGAGCAGTGCGAGCACGGCGGCTTCCTGGTCGCCAAGTCGTCCGGCCTCGACGACGTCGTACCACACAAGATCGCGCAAGCGAAGCTCCTCGAGCGGTGGTAGCGGCTCGCCTGTCTGGAAGTGACGTGCTCCTGCACCGGCCCCCTTGGCAAAGGCGTGGACAATCCGCTCGACAGAGTATGCAACATTCCGGCGCATCGAAGGAGACAGTGGGGCTGCGCCGCCGGCCGGCGCATTCGCCAGCCTCATGTACGTGTCGATCTCCTGCATAATCCGGGGCGAGAGAGCGCGGAGCGCCCTCTCGCGATCGAGCTCAGCCACGCTCTCGACATGCAGCACGCTCCCCGCACTACGCGTCGGCGCGATTGCGACCGGCGCCACCTCAGGGGCCTTGAGATGCATGTCGCGCAGGTGGGCACGCGCGAGCGACGCCTCTTCGGCGCGCACCCCGGTATCTCGCAACCGCTGGAACAACACATGCGGGTCAGACGGCACCTCGGCCGGGCTCAGCCAGCCGGCTCCCAGCGCCCCCCGAACGGTGAGGCGGGCCATCACGTCCTGCCGGTTGGCGTTGCGGATCTCTGCCGCGATCGCCCGTGCGACGTACTCCCTCCACGCCTCCGGGAACAGGGCCTCGGGCACGACGAAGGAGGCACCGCTAATCACGCGGCCATCCTGCTGACATGCGCGCGCGATCGCAGCCAACCCTCTCCTTACCAGCGACCGCGTGTTCGGATTCGTGTCCGCCGCAGCCGTTGCGAGCACTCGCCAGCGGAGGCCCGATCGCATCTCGACGGTCGTTTCGAGCGCGTGCTCGTCGTGCGCAAGCGCCGGTCGCAACTGCGCGGCCACGGCGAGAAGCACGCGCCGAGTCGCCCAACGAATGTCGCGATTCCGGCGCTCATCTCCGGGGCCCGCCGTCTCGGCGGAGAGCCCGTGGCCCAGAAGTTCGAGCAGGTGGGCAGTCGTGATAGTTGACATGGATCGAAGGGTGAGTGTCGTGAATGTCGAGGTGCGAACCTCATCGAACCTCGTCTCACCCTACCGCCGGATCGGAGCTCGCCCCAACCGTCTACCTGCCAATGATCGCTGAACTGCCCGCTTACGGTAGTCCAGCGATTCCGGCGCCTCGTCCAACCTCGTCTCAACCCGTTGCTGCGTAACGGCTTCTAGAATGTCGTGAAGCCGAAAGCTCACGACACACCCAAGAGGATGTCTTCACGACAGACTTGGGCTGCTATTCCGCGCCCCGCTGGACGTCGCCAATCCGGCCACCAGTGGACACCTGAAAGCCGGCCACCACGCAGATGAGCGGAGGCTGGTTATCGTGGGCCGATGACCCGCTGAGTCGATCGCCGCGCGGAG
>JALOPS010000500.1 GCA_025453745.1 Gemmatimonadaceae bacterium | reverse complement strand
CGCAGCGTTATGCCGGACAGCCGCGGCTTGCGGGCCGATATACGTGGTTATATACTGCCGTGGTGGCCCGACGTCCACTCATCTGGCTCGGTAGTGCGCTCACGGACCTGCGTGCGTTCCCCGAGGCGGCGCGGCGCCGCGCGGGTCACGAGCTCGACCTGCTCCAGCAGGGCATGCAGCCAACGGACTGGAAGCCCATGGCGACCGTCGGCGACGGGGTGTACGAACTGCGGATCCGCGCGGAGGGGGCCTTCCGGGTGTTCTACGTCGCCAAGCGCGCGGAAGGCATCGTGGTGCTGCACGCATTTCAGAAGAAGGCTGCCCGCACCTCACGACTGGATCTGGACCTCGCCACCCAACGACTTCGTCACTACCTCGCCGCGTCGCGGCGTCCACGGGAGTAAGCATGGCCATTCGCATCACGCGCGGCAGCGGCAACGTGTTCGCGGACCTGGGGTTCGCGGCCGACGACGCGGCGAATCTGCAGCTGCGCTCCAACCTGATGATCGAGCTGCGCAAGCGCCTCACGGCGCTCAGCGTCACGCAAGCGCAGGCCGCTCAGCAGCTGGGCGTGTCGCAGCCCCGGGTGAGCGACTTGATGCGGGGGCGCATCGATCGGTTCAGCGTAGATATGCTCGTCAAGCTGCTCGGCAAGCTCGGCCTCGAGGTGCGCGTCACGACCCGCGTGCGATCCGAAGCCGCATAACGTCGGCGTTGCAACTGACGGGCGCCGCGGTGTCCAGTCGCATGCCGACGCGGCCGCCGCTCGGTCTTGGCAGATGCATCGCGGCGGCCGCTTGTTCACGCAAGGCGCCCGCAGTTGAACGCAGCGTTGAGGCCGTAGGAAAAGGGGGGTGATTGGCCGTGGTTCTTGTCCACGGCCTCAACGCACGGCAATGCGACGCCATGCGGGCTCGTGCGACGTCCATGGAATGCGCTGTCGGTGATTTGGTCGCCGGTGCGACGACGGCGGAGCCGTTCCGGCCTCTGCTTCAGGCCGCGTAGCCTGCGTGGGCCAGCTTTTCGATGTTGTGCACCAAGCAGAAGAGCTTCCACTGCGTGTCGACCTTGGTCTGCCCACGCAGCGTGAAGCGATCGAGCCCCTTGTTGTGGCGCAGATTCGCGAACACCGGCTCGACGGTCGCGAAGCGGCGGTCATACTGCGCCCGACCCGCCGCGCTATCGATGCGCTCTCGCATCTGCTGCACCGCCTGCACGCGCGCACTCGGTACGCGCCCACGCAGGAACGCGACCGTGCGGACCGTGGTGATGTCGGGCTTCCGCAGACACTGGGCTCGCCGCGCGCACGGAAGGCAGTCGCGCTTGGTGCCGCGGAAGTGCGCCCCGATGTAGTCCTTCGTGACGTTCTCGGGCCCGGTCCGATAGAGCGCCTTTCCTGCCGGACACACGCACGTGCGCGCGACGGGATCGTACTGACAGTCGGCGGGCGTGAACAAGCGCCGTGGCTCGGTCGACACCGCGGCCTTGTTGTACAGCGGGTTCGGCAACGTGGTATGGCGGTCCTGCGTGGCGAAGCGCGCGTCCCGCTTCCGCATGTCCTTGTCCGCGACGAGGGCGTTCACGCCGCGCTCCATCAGCGCGCGCAGATTGGCTTCGCTGTGGTAGCCGGCGTCCGCCGTGATGAGCGTCTCCGCCGTGCGCAGCGGCGCCGTCGTGTCGACGACGGCGAGCAACACCTCCTGCTCCGAGCCCGTGCCATGCGCTTGCGCATCGACGATGATCTGATGCGATGCGTCCACCGTGGCGACGCCGGTGTACCCTTGGATCACGCCCTTCCCCGTCGCCATCTTCGCACTCTCGGTATCGGTGCGATTGCTCTTCCGCACCGCGCCCTTGGGACTCCGCCGATCGTCGGGATGCGCCGCGAACCACGTACGGAGTTCGGCCGCGTCGGCCAGGAGCCGTTCGCGGCGGGCCGCCGCCTTCGCCGTCAGCGACGGCTCGACGTCCCGCGCATCCTCCGCGCGGTGTCGCGCCAGCATCGCCTCGGCCGCCCGCTCCATCTTCGCGGCGTGCCGTTCGAAGTCCGCCCGCGTCCCACTCCGGTGCTTCGACGCATTGCTCGGGAGCTTCACCCCGTCGATCGCAAACATCTCGCGGCCGATCAGCCCCTGGCGATCACAGATGGCGAGCACGGCCCCGAAGAGCGGCGCGATCTGGTCTTCGAGCGTGCTGACGAACGCCGCGATCGTCGTGAAGTGCGGCCGGCTGTCCCCGCTCAAGGCGATGAAGGTGACGTGCTCCTTGCAGGCGCGGGCGATCGCGCGGCTCGAGACGATCCCGCGCGAGTAGGCGAAGAGCACCACGCGGAGCAGCATCGCCGGCGCGTAGGCCGGCGCGCCGGTCTCGTCATTCCGGTACCGCGCATCGAACGGCGTCAGGTCGATGGCGGACTCGGGCAGATGGTGCGTCACGGACCACCTCGACGACGAGGACAGGAGCGTGCAGCTTCTCTCCACGGCCAACGGGGCCAGCGTCCACGAGTTCCGTTTCCACATCCGGCGCCGACCCTTTTCCTACAGCCTCGTTGATATGACTGGGCGCTTGTCAAGCGCGTGATGTGAGCGTCGTTGCGGCATGGGCAGTGTGTGATGAGAGAGAAGGGGTCACGGGTGCCGGCGGTGTCTTCGACGATGAATCCTGCTGATATGCGCCGGTCAGCATCGGGGATGCCGGAGCGGCAAGAATTGGATTCGTCTGGAGCGCGCTCATTCTAGGATCGGCGATTCCGCGATGCGTTGCTGACGCCATAACGAGGCCGAGCCACTCCTGTCGTACCGCCGAACACCCGTGACCAGCGAAGCCTTCCTGTGCGTCAGGCGGCGAGGGGAGGCGCCACGTGCGCCGCGGATGGCACCGGCACCTCGCGCATCACCGCCCAGAGAAAGCCCACCAGTTCGCGCGCCACGGCGACCACCGCGATCTGTGGACCGCGGCGCGTCGCGAGCCGATGATACACC
>JALOPS010000143.1 GCA_025453745.1 Gemmatimonadaceae bacterium | reverse complement strand
GAGCCTCGCCGGCATCCGCGAGAGCGATCATGCGCGCGACGGGTGGAACAGCTCGAATCCCGGGAGCGCGTTTCTCCGCATGGCGCCGACCGACGTCGGCACCACCACAAGCATCACGTTGGAGTTTGCGGATCCGATCAACGTGTTCGGTGGCTACTTCACCGGCGTGGAGAACGGGTGCGGACAGACGCGCGTGGAGTGGTCGACGCATGAGTTTCTCCTGCCCAACAGCAGCCTGAACAACGATTGCCTCATGGATCGCCCCGCGGGGACACTGTTCTTCGGTGTGATCAGCGCGACGCCCTTCACGTCGGTGACGTTTCGGCAGCAGGGGGCGCGGAGTCCGAGCCACCGCGACGTGTTCGCGTTCGACGACATGCTCTACGGCACCAGTGTGACGGTGGCCCCTGAGCCCACGACGAGTGTGCTCGTGGCGAGCGGACTGGCGGCCGTTGCCGCCGCAGCGCGACGACGTCGAGCACGGCGGTCGCGGTAGCGAGCGCCGGTGGGGCTGGCGGGTTGTCCGAGGTGCTCGCACCGCCACCCGGTGCGCGCACCACAACCGCGTGTCGGCTCGCACCGCCCGACTGCGATTGAGAGAGCACAGCGCGACCGCAGGGGGCGGTTTGCGCCCCATCTCATTCGCTCGAGGAGTCGCTCCATGTCGTGCCATCTCCCGCGCGCGCGCCAGCCACGGCTGGCCGTGTTCGCCTTCGCACTCTTGCTTGCCCCGCTCGCGCGCGGCGAGGCCCAACTGTTCTTTGGCCGCGACGCCGGCACGGGCGTGGCGCTGCCGAGCCCGGTGTTTTCACCCAACAGCGTGACCGCCCGGTCGCAATTTCTCGCAGCGGCCACGGGCGGGACGCTCGCCACGGACAGCTTCGAGAGCTACGGCACCGGGTTGATCACGGCGCTCGCGGGGGCGACGGTGACGTACACGGACCAGGCGAGCGGCCTGGCTGGGATTCGCTCGGGGGACGATGCCATCTTCGGCTGGAACACGACCACGGGCGGACGGCAGGTCCTGCGCATGGCGCCGAACGACGTCGGCACGACGACGAGCCTCACCCTCACCTTCGCGACGCCGATCAACGTGTTCGGCGGGTACTTCACCGGCGTGGAGAACGGTTGCGGACAGACGCGCGTCCAGTGGGCCGGCGGCGACTTCCTGCTGCCCAACACCAGCGTGAACAACGACTGCGAGCTGGACCGTCCTGCCGGCATCCAGTTCTTCGGCTTCATCAGCGCGACGCCGCTCTCGAGCGTGACCTTCCGTCAGCAGGGGGCGCGGAGTCCGAGCTTCCGCGACCTGTTTGCATTCGACGACATGGTGTACGGCACCGCGACGGTGGTGCCGGAGCCCGGCAGTGTGGCGCTGCTCGCCAGCGGGTTGGTGGCGCTCGCCGCTGTCGTGCGCCGCCGTCGCATCGCCCGATAGGGCGCGCACGGCCGCACGCGCCGCGCGCATGAGGCGACGGTTGGCGCGCGGGATCGAACGCCTCGAGCAGTCGCCACCGGGCCCGACGCACAAGGGGGCGGCGTGCCATCGCACACCGCCCCCTGACGCGCAGCCGCCTGCCAGCTACGCGCTGACCGTCTCTCTCGCGCAGTACTTGTCGAACGCCTGCTGCAGATCGTGCGCGATGGTGCGCGCGTCGCGCCCCTCGATCTGCCAGCGCTCGATCATGTGCACGAGCTGCCCGTCCTTGAACAGCGCGATCGACGGCGAGCTGGGCGCGTAGCCCACCATGTACTCGCGCGCCTTGGCGGTGGCCTCACGATCCTGCCCGGCAAAGACCGTGTACGCGCCGTCCGGACGCGTGGCGTGCTGCATGGCCATCGCCACCGCGGGGCGCGCGTTGCGGGCGGCGCAGCCGCAGATGCTGTTGACCACGACCATCGTGGTGCCCTTCGCCTCCTGCATCGTGCGGTCGACTTCGTCGGACGTGCGCAGTTCCTGCACGCCCACGCGCGTGAGCTCCTCGCGCATCGGCGTCAGAATCATCTCGGGATACATCATCGTTCGCGTCTCCTGTGGACTAACCAAACGGTAATTCGTCCACTGCGTCGCGGACGAGCGCCAGAATTGCCTGCTGCGGCACGACGAGATAGACCTCTTCCTCGAAGGAGATCTCGACGGCCGCTTTGCGAAAGAACAACGCATAGTCCCCGATCTTCGCCTGCATCGGGACATACCGGGCCTCGCTGCGCCCCGCGCCTCCGATCTTCCACGGCTCGTCGGCCGACTCGGTGACATCGGGTAACGCGTACCCGGGACCGGTCGCCACGATCTCCCCACCCTGCACGGCCTGACTGTCGACTGCCGTGGGCGGCAGGTACAGCCCGACCTTCGAACGCTGTTCACCGTCCTCCACCTTCACGAGGACGCGATCACCGACGACGAGGAGATCCTTACCGTTTTTCTGCATTGGAGGGATGCGGAGCTGGACGACGACCCGGGCCGCTGCCCGGAGACACTATGGTGAAAGGTACCGCGCGACGGAATAAGACGGACACGTCCGAAAGGGATTTCCCTACATTTCTCCTCAGTTGTCGCTCGCTGGCGGGCCCTTGGGGCGAACAAGGTGGTACGTCGTCTGGCGCCCGAAGCTCCATCGCGTCTTCCCGTCGGCGCCGACGACCATGTCCTCCTCCTGCGCAGAACGGACGCCCTGCCCGCCCCACTCGGGCACCGGACTCGTCGCCTGCAGCTCGACGGAGAACCACATGTTCGGAATCACGGTGTGGTCACCGCGCCCCGGCACACCGTCCTGGTAGTCCCACAGTCCGATGAGCGGGCCGGCGCCGTGTCCGTGCGCACCAATGGGATGTGAGTAGATCGTCCCGTCGATCCCCGCCGCGCGCATGCGCCCGAGCGCGGCCTTGAGCACCTCGTTGCCCGTGCGACCCGGGCGGGTCTCCTCCATCACGAAGTCCTGCAGGCGATTGCTCGCGCCCAGCGCAGCCTGAATGCCGGCCGGCACCGTCGTTTCGCCCGCCTTGAGCACGTAGCCCATGTGCTGCGTGTCGGTGTTGAGGCCGAGTACGCTCATGCCGAAGTCGGTGTGCAGCACGTCCCCTTCGAGAATCACCGGGTTGGGGCCGACGAGCGGGAGCCCTGGCGCGAGCTGCCGCTGCACTTCGACGCTGACCGCGAACCACGTACCCACACCCAGATCCTGCAGCTTCTGGCGCATCCACCATTCCACGTCCGCGGTGCGCGTGACGCCCGGCGTGATCACGCGATTGGAGAATGCTTCGTCGATGATCTCCCAGATCACGCGGTTCATCTCGCGGAAGTAGGGCTCCTCTTCCGGCAGGCGCGACGCGATGAAGTCGACGGCGAGCCCTTCGGCGCGCGTGATGCGCGAGACCCACGGCTCGCCGAGCGCTTCGCGCATCCCCTCGTACTCACCGGCGGTGAGGCCATCGGCAAAGGCGAAGGTGCGCGAGATGTTGAGCGCGATGTTCTTCGGATTGCGCTCGATGATGACCTGCTTGAGCACCTGCCACTGATCGTCGCCCCAGAGCTCGGCGGTGCGATCCTGGTTTTTGGAGCCCGCCGCCGGCGATGCCACCGCCTTGGTGCTGCGTACGGCCTTGAACACGCCGCCCTGCGACGTACCGCCCAGGGCGATGCGCTCGATCCCCTCGGCGCCGCGATCGAAGAAGACGTAGATGGTCCGACGCCGGGCCGCGAAGGTGACCGGCGACGTGATCACCTTGAACACCGGATCTTCGTTGTACTCGCGCATGGGTACGACCCACATCGACACGCCGTAGCGACGCATCAGCGCGGGGAGGATGCGCTCCATGCGCAGCTCGAGCCAGCGCTGCTGCAGTGCGGCCTGCTCGCGCAGCGTGCCGAAGGGGCGCGTGGGCGTCGCGGTGAGCGTCGGCAGTGGTGCGTCGAGCGGCGCCGGCGGTCCGTTGATGGATTGCGCCGCGAGCAGGGCGGGCGTGGCGAGCAGGAGGGCGAGCAGTCGGCGCATGTGCGAGGCAGGAGGCAATGGCAGCGTGGCGCGCGGGACGCGCGCCGACCTGGACGCGGGGTGCGCGACAGCGACGCGTACCCTGCCTCCCCCAAACGCGGCGGCGCGCCGACGCGTTGCGCTCAGGCCTGCGCGGCGCGGCCGTCGATGATGCGCCGCGCGAGCTGCACGCAGCCGGCGAGCACAAGCGCGAAGAGCACCAGCGCCACGCCACGCTCGACGAGCGTCTGGCCGGCGAGCGTCCACCAGTCGCCCCACCGCGCGCGTGCCGCGCCCAGCGGCTCGCGCCCGAGCGCGATGAGGATGGAGCTCATCCCCGCTTCGGCGGCCACCTCGATGACGGCGAAGAGCGGCACGCGCACGAGCCAGCGGCGCATCGGATAGTTCATGAGGTGCGCGGTGAGCGCACCGCAGAGCAGCAGCAGCCCCGCCGTCACCCCGCCGACGAAGACGATCCAGTTCCCGCCGGTCGACGGGCCGAGCACGGCGGCGCGCAGCAATCGCACGGCGATGCCGGTCAGCGCGGCGATCTCGACGATCGACAGCGTCGCCTTGCGCAGTGCGGAGACCGACTGTTCACCCCAGTGCACCACCTCGCGCGGAAAGATCGGCGGCATGCGGGGGAAAGTAGGCGTCGGGGGTGTCGGATGCGCCATGGGCCGGTGGGTGAATGGTGTCGTTCAACACACGACGCGGCATGCGCACCGGGCATTCCACCACGGGTTCGATCCGTCTCAGCGCGCGCGTTGCTCCGACGATGTGACGTGCTGGAGCAACCACGCGGCGCTCTCACGCACGTGGAGACGCCAGTAGGCCCAGTCGTGCACGCCGGGCCATTCGGCGTACTGATGCGGGATGCTGCGCGCGGCGAGCAGGGCGCGAAAGGCGCGCGACTGATTGATGAGGCCGTCGTCGGTGCCGCAGTCGATGAAGAGTGCCGGCAGTGGGCCGCGTGCGACGGCCTGCTCGAGCAGCCACGCGGGCTCGCGACGCGCCCACCCCAGCGTGTCGGCGCCGAAGACCGGCGCGACGAGTGGCCAGAGACGTCCCATCCCGTCGCGCAGTTCGGTGCTGTTGCGCGCGAGCGATACGGGCGTGGCGTAGGGATGGGGCGCGCGATAGCGCGGCATCAGCACGCCGGAGTGGCTGGCCGCCGCCACGAAGCGATCGGGATAGCGGAGCGCGAGCGTGACCGCACCAAAGCCGCCCATGCTCAAGCCACCGATCGCGCGATGCGCGCGATCGGCGTGCGTGCGAAAGCCGCGATCGATCGCGGTGACGAGATCGTGCGCGATGTAGTCGTCGTAGTGTGGCCACGGCACGCAGTACGACGCGGCGGGCTCCGTGCGTACCGTATCGCGCCGGCAGACGCCGATGTCGAGCAGGGCGTGCCAGGTGGTGTACCATCCGTCGTCGCCGTCGGGCATCACGACGATCGCTTCACCGCGCCCGGCGTGGGCGAGCGAGTCCATGGTCGCGGGCAGCGCGCCTTGCGCGCTCCAGTTGGTTTCGTTGCCCCACAGCCCGTGGAGGTAGTAGAGCACCGGATAACGCCGCGTGCGATCAGTGCGATACGAGGGCGGCAGATAGACGAGCGCGCCCTTGGTGGTGCCGAGCGCCTGGGACCAGAAGCGGAGCGTATCGACGGTCGGTGTCGCGGTGGTTCGTGCCGGCGCGCCCCGTTGCGCGCGTGCGGATGCCGCGACTGCGGTGCTGGCTGCGACGGCGAGCAGCGCGACGACAATGCGACCGCGGGCGCGCATGATTGTGCGTCGCGTCGTGCGTGCGCGACGCGCGATGGACGCTGCCTCGCTCACGACAGAAACTCGTGCAACAGCGCGTGGAAGTGGTGCACGCCGTTCTCGCGTTTCGGCGCGTACCGCCCGCGGTCGTAGACACGCGAGCGCAGGTTGCGCTGCACGGCCTCGACGATCTCGATGTCTTCGCGCTGGAT
Organism: Gemmatimonadaceae bacterium; assembly: GCA_025453745.1. GTDB lineage: Bacteria > Gemmatimonadota > Gemmatimonadetes > Gemmatimonadales > Gemmatimonadaceae > JALOPS01. Next base: position 4,012 of record JALOPS010000143.1, on the reverse strand, counting down.
GGCGTCGCTGAACTCCACCAGCCGCCGCCACCCGTCGTCGGCCTGCCACTCGACTGGTGGCTCGGTGGCATACCACTCGAAGATCGTGCGCGTGCGATCCGGTCCCAACGGAATGATGGCGTTCGTCTGCATCTGCCCGAAATAGATGTTGAGCATCACGTTGGGGAAGCACCAGTAGTATTGCGCTGCCGTGTCCCCGTCGCCCGGCACGTAGCGCCGCTCGGCGGCACGCGCGGGGTCTGGAGGCAGCGGCCTGAGCGGTGCGTGCTGCAGCGACCAGTAGCGATGCGGTTCCACGCGATACGCGTCGTAGTCGAGCTCCTTGTAGAGCTGCGGATGAACGACGGGGAGATGATAGCCTTCGAGGAAGTTGTCGACATAGACCTTCCAGTTGCACGCCACCTCGTAGTCGCGCCGCAGCACCCATCGCATGTGTTCCGGCGCCAGCGATGCGGTGCGTTCGGCGATGCCGTCCAGGAAGTGCGTGAGCGGCGGCGCCTTGAGATCGAGACAGGCGAACACCAGCGGCCCGAAGTGCGCCACCTGCACGGGCTGCAACCGGAACGCACGCGGATCAAACCGTTCGGCACCGTCCATCTCCGGTGCGGCGGTGAGCGTGCCGTCGAGCGCGTAGGTCCAGCCGTGATAGCGGCACTGCAGCGTCTGGCGACGCCCGCACCCACTGGCCACCGGTCCGGCGCGATGCAGGCACACGTTGTGGAAGCCGCGCAGCGCGAGGCCATCGTGCAGGATCACGATGGACTCGTCACCGATCTCGGCGGTGAAGAAGTCGCCCTTGGCCTGCACCTGAGCGGTGTGACCGACGAGCTGCCAGGTACGGGCGAAAATCCGCTCCCGCTCGAGCGCGTGCCACACCGGGTCCACGTACAGCCGCGCGGGGAGCGTCTCCGCGCGTGTGATGTCGGGATCGAACGGAAATGGGATGGGCATCACGAAGTCCCGAGTGTGGTCGCACGGAGATTGCAGCGATGAGGGGATGCTGCGCCATCCTCGATGCGGGGGGCGGTGCCATGTCCGCATGCGCGGACAGTGGTGTCCACTCGAGGAGGCATGATGCGACCGTTTGTGTGTGCGGGACTGCTGCTGTGCGGGACGATGGTGGGAGCGACCGTGGAAGCGCAGAGTGCGCCTGCGGGGCCCGATACCACGGCGCGGTGGGGAATTGAGGCTGGTCTGGGGGGCGACGTGCCTGTGGGGTCGCTGTTGCGGTTCTTTGGTTCGCGACGCGCGCTCGTGGTTGGGCTGTCGAGCGTGTGGCAGCGGGAGTCGCGGTCCGAGGGCGAGCGATCGACCCGCGTGTTTGCGGCCGACGTCCGTACAGGGCTTCGGCTCCTTGGTGCGCCAGCGCGCGTTCGGCCCACAGCCGAGGTCGGCGCTCTCTTGGGGCGCCGATCGTTCCGCTTCAACGGAGATGAGGAGCGGGGTGGCCAGTGGCTGTTCGGTGGATACCTTCGCGGCGGCTTACAGGCACACGCGACTCCGCGGATTGCGGCGCTGCTCGCCATGGAGTTGCAGTTCCAGCGATCGAACTCCGATCGACGACAGCCGATCACCGATGGGAATGGGCAGACGGTGCGGCTCGTTGACACCAGCGTCAACCGCGTGCTGTTCGCAGCGCCGGTCGTTGGGGTGACGCTCCTCTTCTAGGCTCGCCGCGCGCACCGCACTACGCGCCGGCCGCCCTTTCCCCACGCAGCATCACGTACACCGGCAACCCCGCGAGCACCGCCATCAGTCCCCAACGCACCACATCTGCCCCGGTACCGTACATCACGTAGAGCACGAAGACGAACGCGAGGGGTGCCGCCAGTGGCGTGCGGCGCCCCTCGCGCCGTGCAATCGCCCACTCGGCCGCCGCCGCGTACAGGTGCGGTACGAGCGTCGTGAGCACGGCCAGCAGCACGATGAAGTTGAACACCTCGAGCAACGACTTGAGGAAGTAGAGCCCGAGCAGCACACTCGCGATCGCGGTGGCAACCAACAGCCCCACCCAGGGTGTGCCGTAGCGCGGGTGAATGCGGGCCAGCGCCGGGAAGAAGAGTCCATCCGCGGCAGCCGACAGCGGAATGCGCCCCGCCATCAGGATCCAGCCGTTGAGCGTGCCGGTACTCGAGACGATCGCCGCGATCCCCACCACGACGCCGGCCCACGCGCCCACGGTGCGTTCGGCGGCGAGTGCAATCGGTCGCGTGGATGCGGCAATCTCCGCATTGGGCAGCGCTCCCGTCACAGCCACGGCGAGCACGAAGAAGATCACCGTGGCGATTGCGTAGCCGATCATCGTGCCGCGCTGCACGGTGCGACCGCCGTCGATGACCTCTTCCGCCGGCACCGTCGCAGACTCCACGCCCGAGTACGCCCACACCACGAGCGCCGCCCCCGCGCCGAGGGTGCCCCAGCCGTTGGGCGCGAACGGGCGGAAGTTCGCTGGCTCCACCGAGAAGAGCGCCGCGATGCCCACGAGCAGCAGCGGTACCACGGTCAGCGCCATCACACCGATCTGGAAGCGGCCGCTCTCGCGCACACCGCGGATGTTGAGCGCGCAGAGCCCCCACAACAGACACTGCGCGAGCGCGAACTGCAGCACGGCGCTGTTGGCGAGTGTGGTCGAGAAGCCCACCGCGTACCCCACCACGCTCGTGACAATCGCGGCATTGCCGATCGTCGCACTCACCCAGTACGACCAGACCACCTGGAACGCCGCGAAGTCGCCGAACGCCTCGCGCGCATACACGTACGGGCCGCCGCTGCGGACGTAGCGGGCACCGAGCGCCGCGTAGACGAGCGCGACAAACAGATACCCCACCGCGGTGAGCCCCCACGAGAGCACACCAAGGGGGCCGGTGGTCTTCGCCAGCGACGCGGGCAACGTGAAGATCGAGGTGCCCACCATGTTGCCCACGCACAGCGCGACGACGCCGAGCAGGGACAGGCCGCGCACGAGCGCTGGGCCGCTCGTCGGAGGCGGCGCGACGGAGGTGGTCGTCATTCGCGCGCCGCGGTGCAGCGCCGGCTCAGCGGATCAGGTGTCCGAGGCGTCCCCACCGGATGTCGGTGAGAAACGGGAGCGGCCGATCGCTGTCGTCGGCGTTGTAGCTGTAGTACACGAAGATCGGACGACCACGGAAGTTCTCGCGTGGCACCAGTCCCCAGTAGCGACCATCCTTGGAGTCGTAGCGATTGTCGCCGAGCATGAAGTAGCGCGTGGGCGGCACGACGAGCGGCCCCCAGTTGTCGAGCGTCGGCATGGCCGGCGGATCGCCGAAGCGCGAGCCCTTGAGTTCGAAGGGCTTCTGCCATTCGAAGAGCGGGCTCACGTAGCTGCCGTCACCGCGCGGATTCTGCTGGAAGAGCGGTCCCTGTGGCTTCGCCTCCCCATTCACGTGGATGACACCGTCGCGCATGTGGATGGTGTCGCCCGGCACGGCGATGAGCCGCTTGACGAGCGTCGGGGTGGGATCGTCCGGCTGATCGATCTGCGGCGGCGACACGAACACGACGACCTCGCCACGCTTGGGCTCGGAGTAGCCCGGGAGGTTGATCTTCGTGAACGGGATGTGCGGTCCGTAGACGAGCTTGTTGACGAAGAGCCAGTCGCCCACCAGGAGCGACGGGATCATGCTCCCCGAGGGAATGCGGAACGCCTCGAGGAGGAAGGTGCGCAACAACAGGAAGACGGCGATGGTGCCGAGGACCGACTTCACGTTCTCCCAGGTGGTCGCCTTGCGGGCAGGGGCTTTGCCCTGGCGCATGGCGGCAACGGGGTTGGCAGCGGGCGCGGTGGAGTCGTCTTGAGGCACAGGCACGAGGCGGGCGGTGAAGGCGGGCAATCTGGCGGGCGCGTCGGGTGGCGGTCCAGATGCGCCGAGGGGGCGTCTCCGTGCTGGAGACACCCCCTCGTTCGTACGGCCGCGCCGGTCGCCCGGTTACGACAGGTGCTTGCCGGCGAGCTTGGTGAGGTCGAACATCGTGACCTGCGACTTGCCGCCGA
>JALOPS010000499.1 GCA_025453745.1 Gemmatimonadaceae bacterium | reverse complement strand
CTGGCTGAAGCGCGCGGCGCCATAACGAATCGCTGCTGCCCACGGGGCTATTGCAAGGACGGCGATTGGCTCGCTGCGCTCGCCTGTCGCATTGTTATGGAGCCCCGCGGCAGAGCTAAGCGTTCGGCATACAAACGCGTTGTTGGTGGGCCCGTCTCCGGCCTCAGTGGTGGCGACAAGCGGGTTTTCGTTACCACTGGCCGGCGTTTGGTCGTGCGGCGACGGCGAGGCGCACGTACATTTCATCGTTCCCTCCAGCCGAGGTTGCGAATGGCCGTCGAACTGACTGCGGTGTATCGAGAAGTGCCTGAGGGGTTTATCGCCTTTGTCGAAGAGCTGCCTGGCGCCAACACGCAAGGCGCCACTCTCGACGAGGCGCGCGCCAACCTGCGCGAGGCCGTGGTGCTCGTGCTGGAGGCGAATCGCGTCATGGCCGAGGAAGATCTCGCGGGTGCCGCTGTGATCCGCGAACCCCTCCGCCTGAGCGCGTGAAGCGGATCGATCTCGTGCGCCACGTGGAAGCGCATGGCTGCGTGCTGCTGCGAGAGGGCGGTAGTCACTCGGTCTACGTCAATCGGGCGGCGCGGCGCACGTCCGTCATCCCGCGCCATCGTGAGGTGAATGACTACCTCGCGCGAAAGATCTGCCGTGATCTGGAGATTCCGGAGCCCTGATGCCGAACAAGGCGTTGCAACGGACGAGCGCGATTCGGATTGCTCGCTCCGCTCGCGTTTGATGTCGTGCGCTCGCAGTTGAACGCTCAACGTTCGGCAGCGTGAGAGACAGTCGCGACAGCGCGCTCCTCGACCACACGCTGGAGGAACCCACCCCTCGTGGCCGAGCGTCAGCCCCTCGGGTAAGTTTCCGACATGGGACGCCATGAGAAGCTTCTCTCGCAGCTCCTGGGCGGTCGCGCCGACGCGAATGTCGGTTTCGACGCGATCTGCGCGCTCTTGCGGCGCTTTGGCTTCCAAGAGCGCATTCGCGGTAGCCACCACATGTTCCGTCGAGCCGGTGTTGAGGAACTCATCAACTTGCAGCGCGATGGCGACAAAGCGAAGGTCTACCAGGTCCGACAGGTTCGCGCGGCGCTCGTGCGCTATGGGCTGACGACGATTGAGGGGGACGACGAATGAACGCCTACAAGTACGAACTGATCGTCTACTGGAGCGCCGAGGACACGGTGTTCGTGGCCGACGTCCCTGAGCTGCCGGGGTGCATGGCACACGGACCGACGCCGGCCGAAGCGGTGGCGCAGGCGCAGGAGGCGATTGCGCTGTGGATCGACACGGCGCGTGAGGATGGCCGTGCCGTGCCGGAGCCAAAGGGTCGTCGGCTGATGCTGGCGTAGCGCCGCCGAACGCGTGTTACAGCTGACGGGCGAGCAGTGGTAGCTCGCTTCGCTCGCGGCTTTCGACTTCGCCCGCAGCTGAACTTCATCGTTATGTGGATCGCGAGAGGTGACCCGGACTCATGGCTGACTATCTCTTCTACTGGACGACCGATCAGCTAGCGAAGGCGATTGCGCTGGGTCGCCTACCGCACGCGGGAAGCGAGCAGTTCTCTCGCGTCAAGAGAGGTGATCGCGTTTGGATAGTCGGGCGACTAAACGGCGCACCCGAGCTATTGACTGTTGGGTACATCGACGTTGCATCAATCCTTAGTGCGAAATCCGCACAAGCAGAAATGGCTCGTAGAGTTCCCGGATACACCATATGGACTGCTTCGAAGCATATTCTTGCAAGCAAAGACTCCGAGTGCCGCACGAAGCGACTCTCACTCGCGCCCCTGTACGGGCATCTGGAGTTCGAATCGCGCGGCACGAAGACTCTTGAGCTGACGGATGGACACCCAAAGCCTCAGCAGCTTCAGACGATGCGGCGTCTAACCTCTGTAGCTTCAGTCGTCCTGCGCAGTCACTGGCGCGAGGATGGGAAGGTTCGACGGGCGGCGCGAGCCGCGAAGCGTGCCCTCGATCTTGACCAACTTGAGGCGTATCGGCTCACACTTGTCCGACTCGAGCAACAAGCCGCTCGAGCACTACTGTTGGACGGAAGAACTACAGCAACATGCGATTTCTGTGCACGGGTGGTCCCTGCCTCGTTATTGGTGGCTGCGCACATCAAGCCTCGGAGCAGTTGTACAAAGTCGGAGAAGCGACTCGTCGAGGTTAACGTAATCGGACTCTGCAAGCTCGGCTGCGATGATCTGTTCGAAAGAGGTTACGTCGACGTCCTCGACGGCGTTGTCGTGCAAGGGGGCGCAGCGCCTATCACTCCAGCGATTGAGAAGGTCTTGGATGGCCTGACCAATCGGCGCGTCATCGGCTGGACAGAACAACGCGAGGCGATGTTTCGCTGGCGTAGAAACAGTAGGAAGGTGGAAACCACATAACGATCGCTGCTGCGGACGGGGCGGGCGAAGGAGGGCGGCTGGCTCCCTGCGGTCGCCTACCGCAATGTTGTGAGGCCCCACCGCAGACCGTAGCGTCATGGCACCCGGGGGCGCCGTTCTCGATATCGCGCGATCACGCAGTATGCTGTCGACCGGTGCACCGGGTAGCGCGAGCTGTGTCCGCGCATTCGATTGGAGCATCTGCGCGAGCACCAAACCTTGGCCAGCACAGCACGCAACCCC
>JALOPS010000498.1 GCA_025453745.1 Gemmatimonadaceae bacterium | reverse complement strand
GCTTCCATCTGCGCACGGGCGTCCGGTTCCACGATGGCGAGCGCTTCACCGCCGCCGCCGTCGTCGCCAGTTGGGCGCGCACCCTTCGCGCCGGGCGCGCGCGTGGCGGCGTGCCGGCAGGCTATCTCGAATTGATCGACGGCGCCGAAGCATACGCTCGCGAGCAGCGGCGCGCGATCGACGGGCTGACCGCCGTGGATGACAGTACGCTCGACGTCGCGCTGCGCGAGCCGGTGGCGTCGTTTCCGGCCATGTTGGCCCGCATGACAACCGCCATCGATGCCCGGACGAGTCGCCCTGATCGGCCGATCGGCACCGGACCGTGGCGCTGGGTCTCGGGCGCCGCGAGCGATTCGGTCATCGTCTTCGCACGCTCGGGCGAGTACTGGGGCGACGCCGCGCGCATGGACAGTGCGAAGGTCCGCGTGGTGCGCGACGCGCACGCCCCCGAGGCGATCGCCACGGGGGTGGTCGACTGCCTCAGCACGTCAAGTCGCCGGCTGGTCCGGCGGCTCTCGGTGCGGTCGGACCTCAGGCTGTCGTCCTCTCCTGCGGTCGGGCTCAGGCGCCTGATCGTCAACTTCCGCCGTCCCCTCCTCGCCGACGTGCGGGTGCGCGAGGCGCTGCAGGTCGCCGTCGACGTGCCCACCCTCGCGCGCGTCCTCGACTACCGCGACGTGGACCTCTCCGGGAACCTGCTCCCGCCGGGGTCACTTGGACATGAGCGGGGGCATACGCCGCGGACATACAGCCCGGAGCGCGCCCGGCAGCTCATGGTGGCGGGAGGTTACGATCCACGCGATACAATCGTGATGTGGACAACCACGGCCTCCCGTGACGACTCCCTCCGCTCGGAGGTCTATCTCGTGCGCGATTACTGGCGTGCGGCGGGGTTCAGTGTCCGCGTCCTGGCCGAGGATGGCGACTACGACCGCGTCCTCAGCGGTCAGGTCGACATCACCTCGATGATCAATCACCCGCGCTACCCGGATCCCGACGCCCTCTTGTTCGATCGGTATCACTCGAGCGGAACTGCGACGGCCAACGTGGGTGCGTTCCGCGACGTCCGCATCGACTCGCTGCTCATGGCCACGCGTCGCGTGGTGGACTCGACGCGGCGCGCGCGCAGCGTGCGCACTGCCGTCGCGGCAATCGACTCCGCCGTACCCAGCGTGGTCCTCTGGAATCAGGCGCTGACGACGGCCTCGTCGCTGCGCGTGGTGGGGTGTCCGTCGAACGTCTATTCGCAGAACTACACGACCGTTCGCCCGGCGGACGCGGCTCGGGGGCGGCGTGGGTAGCGCGCTGTTCACGGTCGTGCCGTGGACACTGTGGTGGCCGCTCCTCGTGGCGCTGTCGCTGCCCTTGGTCTTTGTCGTGCTGTCGCTGGCCGGATTGCCGTCGCGCGCCCTGTCGTCCCGGCTGGCGGTGCGCTCCGCGTCGCTCCTGGCGACGGGCTTCGCGATGCTGGTGGCGTTCGCGAGCCTGACCGTGTTCCGGGGTGGGCTCGAAGAGGTGGGCGAGCGGCCCCCCGAAGGTCTCGCCCAACTGGGCGACGATCTTGGGGCCGCGCTTCGGGCGGAGGGCAACCCGGTCGAGCGGCTCGTGCCGCGACTCGTGCTCGCACAGACGGCCGACCCGCGCGTGCAATGGGCGGCCATCGTGAAGCTCGAGTGCATGACGGACTGCATTGTCGCGGCCACGCCGTCGTTGGCGACCAGCGGACCGACCACCGCGAGCGCGCTGCAATCCGTGCTGGCATCGGCGCCGCGCGGGATCACGCGACTGGCCACGCGGCTGAGCGGGCGTACCTATCTGCTGACGCTGGGCGCCGTGCGCGACGTGCGGGGATTGCCGATCGCCGTGGTCGCCCTCGCCCTCGACGCGACGTCGGTCGTGCAGCGCAGCTCCCGCCTGGCCTGGAGCATGCTCGGGGTCGTGGTGGGGCTTCTCGTGCTCACGAGTGTGCTCGTCCGTCAGGGCTACGAAGTCACGGTCGCCGATCGCGTCCGTGGCCTGATCGACCAGTTGGCGGCGCGACGGGGCGAAGGCGACCGTGTGGTTGCCACGCCGGCGCGCAGTGCGCTGGGCGGACGCGGCGACGAATTGCAACTGCTCACCGAGCGTATCGAGGGATGGATCGATCGCTCGCTCACGGAGCAGCGCGCGCGCGATGAACAGGTGCGCGCTCTCGAAGCGCAGCTCACGCAGGCGCAGAAGATGGAAGCGATCGGGCGGCTGTCTGGTGGCATTGCGCACGACTTCAACAACCTGCTCACCGTCATCCGCGCCAACGTGCAGTTGCTCGAGGGCGAGGAGGCCTTCGGTGAGCGCCGGGCGATCGACGACGCGGCCGCGCGTGGCGCCGCCCTCGTACGCAAGCTCCTCGCGTTCAGTCGCGCAGACGTCCTGGCGCCGCGCCCGACGGCAGTCCGCGAGCTGCTCGAGGGCATCTCGACGGTTCTGCGGCGCGTGCTGCCGGAGTCGATCGCGCTCGATCTGCCGGAGCAGGTGCCGGGCGTGGCCGCATTCGCCGACCCGACCGCATTCGAACAGATCCTGCTCAACATCGTCGTCAATGCGCGCGACGCCATGCCCGACGGCGGACGCATCGCCATCGAGATCGCCGAGCGTGTGCCGAC
>JALOPS010000142.1 GCA_025453745.1 Gemmatimonadaceae bacterium | reverse complement strand
CAGCGCGATCACCGTGCGGTCGAACCACTCCACGTCCATCCCCATGGCCGTGAAGAAGTCGCGCCGCGCGTGGTCGCGCACGTACATCGTGCAGAAGACGGCGCAGAGGAAGAAGCGCATCCAGAGCTTGTTCACCCCTTCGAGGTACTCGGGGTTCGAGCGCAGCAGCACCGCGAACGCCTCGCCGTGGCGGAACTCGTCGAGACACCAGTTCTCGAACCACTTGAAGATCGGATGGAAGCGCTTGTCGGGCTGCTTCTCGAAGTTGCGGTAGATCGTGATGTACCGCGCGTAGCCGATCTTCTCCGACAGATACGTCGCGTAGTAGATGAACTTGGGCTGGAAGTACGTGTACTTCTTCGCCTTCGTGAGGAAGCCGAGGTCGACGGCGACGTCGAAATCGTTGAGCGTGTGGTTGATGAAGCCCGCATGTCGCCCCTCGTCGCGGCTCATGAAGCCGAAGAGGTCGCGCACATCGGGGTTCTTCACCCGCTTCTTCACTTCGGCATACAGAATGCAGCCGGAGAATTCGGCCGTCACCGAGCTCACCAGGAACTCCATGAACTGCTTGTGGAGCTCCGGCGGCATGTCCGTGAAGTCCGCATCGAACTCGGCGTTCCGCTTGAAGTGGTCCTTGTTGGGATCCCGCCGGAACTCGGCGAGCATCTCGTCCCACATCTGGCGGTACTCCGGCTTGACCTGCAGCCGGTCCATCGCGGCGAAGTCGGTCGTGTAAAAGCGCGGATTGAGCACCGTCGTCTGCTGGGCAGCCGCGGTGGTCTCGTTGATCGGCCGCTGCCGGCCGATCGGCGCCTCGGTCGTGGTTGCGTACATGCGCGGGGTCTCGTGGAAGCTCAGCCTTCGAAGCCAACGTCGTACAACTCGTGCAGCTCGGTCCCGCCGGTCAGCTTGATGATCTGCCGCTTGAACCAGCTCGCCCGGTGCACCGTGGCGGTGGACTCGTAGACCTGCTTGGTGCCATACGCGATGCGGCTCGGCGCATTGTGCACCAGCACCTCATCGCCGGGATCGACCGTCACGCCCTTGAGGTCCACATGCGCGTGGAAATGCTCGTGCGTTGCTTCCAGGTCGATCGTGCAGGCGACGTCGCGCCGCTGCCGGGCGACATACCAGATCGCCAGCAGTGCCACGGTGCCGGCGAGAATCCAGGCGGGAGTCATGCGTCAGGTCTCCGGGTATCGTGCGCCACCCTCAGGCGGATCCGCGCGCGGCATCGCGCAGCAGAACGATCGCCTGGGAGCGGTAAAAGCCCTGCTCCACCTTCGTCTTCCCTACTATGCGCCATCCGGCGAGCGCCGTCGAGAGCGCCACCCGCCGCTCGAGGTCGGCCGCGTCGACCGGGACGATGGACGGGGCCCGGTCGTGCCGCGGAAAGAGCCGCCCCACCGTCCACATCACGCTGAGGAGCCACGTCTTGGGCGCGACCGTGAACACGATGCCGCGCGAGACGCGGGGCGCGAGCGTCTCGAGCGCCCCGACCATCTCGGCGACGTCGTAGTGAATGAGCGAGTCCATCCCGACCACCCACTCGAACTCGCCCAAGCCAGCGGCGAGCATGTCGCCGTCCTGGAAGTCGATCCCCGGGACACCGGAAGCCGCCGCGGTCTCCCGCGCATGCGCCACGAGCGTCGGCGACAGATCGATCGCGGTCACCTGCGCGCCCCGTCGTGCCAGATCCATGGCGAGCACGCCCGTGCCGCATCCCGCGTCGAGCACCCGTTGACCCGAGAGGTCGACGGGCAGCGCGGCGAGCAATGTGCGCCGCATCCGATCACGTCCCGCACGGACGGTCGCACGTACGCGCGAGACCTTCGCGTCAGACGTCAGCGCTTTCCAGTGGTGCGCCGCCGTCCGGTCGAAGTACTCCGCGATCCATGAGCGCCGCTCGACGTAGCGCGCGCTTGCCGTCACATCCGGCCCCCCCGTGCCACGAACCGCCGTGTGCAGGTTCGCCGCCGCTTCAGCCACGTGCACCGCGACCGTCACGACCTCCTCGACCGGCGCCATCAATCGAAGCCGAGGAGGTCGAATATCTCGCGATCCTTGAGCGGAGCCGCCGACTGCGGCTTGGCCGACTCCACCATGGTGCGCGCGAGCTTGAGGTACTCCTCCTGCACCTGCACCACGTCGGGCGTCGGCTCCATCTCGAAGATCGTGCACTTCTTGAGGCGGCTGCGACGGATCGCATCCACATCCTGGAAGTGCGCCAGCGTCTCGAGCCCCACCCGCTGGTTAAACTTGTCGATCTGGTCGGTCTCGCGACTGCGGTTGGCCACCACGCCGCCCAGACGCACCTTGTAGTTCTTCGACTTCGCCTGGATCGCCGCGATGATGCGATTCATCGCGAAGATCGAGTCGAAGTCATTGGCCGTGACGATCAGGCAGTAGTGCGCATGCTGCAGTGGCGCGGCAAAGCCGCCGCACACCACGTCGCCCAAGACGTCGAAGATCACGACATCGGTGTCTTCGAGCAGATGATGCTCCTTGAGCAACTTGACGGTCTGTCCGGTCACGTAGCCACCGCACCCGGTGCCCGCCGGCGGACCGCCCGACTCGATGCACATCACCCCGTTGTACCCCTCGAAGACGAAGTCCTCGGGGCGCAGCTCTTCGGCGTGGAAGTCCACCGACTCGAGCACGTCGATGACCGTGGGCACCATCTGCTTGGTCAGCGTGAACGTCGAGTCGTGCTTGGGGTCGCAGCCGATCTGCAGGACCCGCTTGCCCAGCTTCGAGAAGGCGGCCGACAGATTCGACGACGTGGTCGACTTGCCGATGCCTCCTTTTCCATAGACGGCGATGACCAGTGCCCCGTCGATGCGATCGCGCTCATCGAGATGCACCTGCAAACTCCCGTCGCCATCTCCGGCATCGATCACCGGCAACCGCGTTGCGACCCCCATCCCGCCTCCTGCCGGCTCCCGCCGGCGTTCCGCATCCCGGCAGACCCGCCGGGCTGGACTCTCGGTTCACTCAGCTAACGTACACCCCTTCCAGCCGATCTTCGAGCTCTGCGGTGGCATCGCGCAGCCGATCCAGCGTGTCCGCATCCGGCGACCAGTAACCCCGATCCGTGGCCTCGAGCAGCCGCTGTGACATCGCGAGCGCCGCGTTGGGATTCAGCCGCGCCAACCGCTCCCGCATCGCCGCGTCGAGCACGAACGTCTCGCCGATGTCCTGATAGACCCATTGCGGCACCGCCTCGGTCCCGCCCGTCGCCGACCAGCCGAAGGTCGTCGTCATGTGCCCCGCCAGGTTGCGCACCCCTTCGTAGCCCGTGGCGAGCTGCGCCTCGAACCATTTCGGGTTGAGCATCCGCGTACGCGTCTCGAGCGCCACCTGCTCGCGCAACGAGCGCACCTTGCCTTCACGCCCGGTGTGGTCGCCCATGTAGGTCGGCGGCGGTGCGCCCTGGGCCTTTGCGATCACGCGCGCCATCCCGCCAAGCGACTCGACGTACTGGTCGATGTCGGTGGCGCCCAGTTCGACCGAATCGATGTTCTGGAAGGCCAGCGACGTACCGGCGAGCGCGCGCTGCATCAGGGCCGGCGCCGCCACAGGGCGCCCCTTCACGCCGTAGGCAAACGATTTGCGCGCCACGAACTGATCGGCGAGTTCGTCCTCGTGCTCGAACTTCCCCGTCTCCACGAGCAGGTTGACGTTCGAGCCGTACGCGCCGTCCGCATTGCTGAACACGCGGAGTGCCGCCTCCTCGAGCGACACGCCCGTCTCCGCCATCGTGGCCAGCGTGTGTTTGCGCACGAAATTCTGCTCGACCGGTTCGTCGGCCGACGCCGCGAGCAGACACGCCTCCGCCAGCAGCTTGACCTGCAGCGGCAACAGGTCGCGGAAGATCCCCGAGAGCGTGAGCACCACGTCGACGCGCGGACGTCCAAGCTGCGCGAGCGGGATCAGCCGTGCGCCGCAGAGACGCCCGACCGCATCGAAGCGCGGCGCCGCCCCGAGCAGCGCGAGCACCTGCGCGATCGGCGCTCCCTCGGTCTTCATGTTGTCGGTACCCCAGAGCACGAACGCGATCGTCTCGGGGAACGCACCCGTATCCTGCCGGTAGCGCGCGATGAGCAACTCGGCGCGCGTGCGCCCATCGACCATCGCGAAGGCACTTGGCACGCGATACGGATCGAAGCCGTACAGATTGCGCCCCGTCGGCACCACGTCGGGTGTGCGCAGCAGGTCGCCACCCGGCACGGGCCGCACATAACGCGCGTCGAGCGCGCGAAGAATCCCCGGGATTTCGTGATCTTCGGCCAGCGCGCGCTCCGTGCGCGAGAGCTCTCGCAGCCACGCGCGCAACCGATCGTCAGGCACCGCGATACGGTCGGGTGGCGTGCCGCCGACGAGCGCGTCGATAGCCGCGCGCGCGATCTCCGGGCCGGCGATCTCGCTGATCGGGGGCAGCTCCCGATCGGGACGCCCGCCCTCGGCGATGGCGAGCAGCGTGTCCGCGCGATCCTTCGCCCCCATGGGCTCGCCGACGATGTGCAGTCCCATGGGGATCAGCGCGTACTCGAGCTCGAGCAGCTTGGCCTGCACCATGGCAAGCTGCGCGTCGAGTTCCTCGAGCGGCCACTCCGGCTCGGCGACGCAGAGATCGAGTGCCGCCGCTTGCTGCTGCACGAGGCGCGCGCCCGCTTCGCGCTCATGATCGGCAGCCGCCTTGCGCGCACCATCGAGCGTGCCCTTGAGCTCCGCGAGCCCCTTGTAGAGCCCGGCATTGGCGATTGGCGGCGTGAGGTAACTCACGAGCGTTGCCGCACCGCGTCGCTTGGCGAGCGTTCCCTCGCTCGAGTTGTTCGACGCGTACAGGTACACGTTGGGCAGTGTGCCGATCACGCGTTCCGGCCAGCACGCCGAGGAGAGGCCAGCCTGCTTGCCCGGAAGGAACTCGAGCGCGCCGTGCGTACCGAAGTGCAGCACCGCCGTGGCCCCGAAGTCCTGATCGATCCAGCGATAGAACGTCGTCATCGCGTGGGTGGGCGCGAAGTTGCCCTCGAAGAGCAGGCGCATCGGGTCCCCTTCCCACCCGAACGCTGGCTGCACGCCCACGAACACATTGCCGAAGCGTTCCCCCATCACGAAGAGCGACTGTCCATCGGTGAGCTGCTTGCCGGGCGCCGGCCCCCACACCTTCTCGATGTCGGCCAGGTGCGGCTCGCGGCGCACGTGATCATCCACCGGCACGCGCACATGCACATTGGCCGGGGCGCCGAAGCGTTCGCGGTTGCCATCGCACACGCGCTCGCGCAGTTCGTCCGCACTCGAGGGGAGCTCGACGGTGTAGCCGGCCTCCTTCATGGCCGCGAGCGTGCGCTGCAGCGAGGGGAACACGGCGATGTAGGCGGCACTCCCCGTATTGCCCGCGTTGGGCGGGAAGTTGAAGAGAATGATCGCCACCTTGCGCTCGGCGGCGGGCGTGCGGCGAAGCGCGACGATGCGCGAGACGCGCGTCGCCATCGTCTCGACCCGATCGGCGATCGGTTCGCTGGCCGACGCGCGCCCATCGCCACTCTTCCCCTTGCCACCATAGACCACGGGCCCGATGGCACCATCGAGCTCCGGAATCGCGACCTGCAACGTGGCCTGCAGCGGATTGAGCCCGCGCGCGTCGCCGAGCCATTCGTCCACGCTCTGGAACTCGAGCGTCTGCAGCGAGAAGTACGGCACGTCGAGTTCGGCGAGCACGGCTTGCGCAGCCGTCGCGTCGTTGTAGGCCGGCCCACCCACCAGTGAAAAGCCGGTCAGCGAGACCAGCGCATCGATCACGGGGCGGCCGTGCGCATCCTTGTGAAACGCCTCGATGGCGGGACGCGCGTCCAGCCCGCTGGCGAACGCGGGAATGGTGCGGAGCCCGCGTGCCTCGAAGGCGCGAATGACCGCGTCATAGTGCTTGGTGTTGCCGGCGAGCACGTATGAGCGACCGACGAGCAGCCCCACCGTGCCGGCGCGCCCCACGCCCGGCAGCAGCGCAAGCGACTCCGTGATGCCGCGACCGGGGAGCGCCGGGTGATAGAGTCCCGTCTCGGGGTAGGACGCGGGCTCCTCGGCGTGCACCACGTCGCGCAGCACGGCACGCGGGCCGGCGGCGTACCGCTGAATGACCACCCGCACCATGTTCGCGACATTCTCATCGGTGCCGGCGAGCCAGTACTGCAGGCAGAGGAAGAACGCGCGCAGGTCCTGCGCCCCCCCAGGGATGAAGCGCAACAGCTTCGAGAGGTTGCGCAGCACGGCCATCTGGCGTTCGCCGCTCGACTTTCCTTCGCCGCGCCCGCCGCGAAGCTTCTTGAGCAACGCCAGTGGCGAGAAGGGACCGGCCTCGCTCTTGCCCGGCTCGAAGGAGCCGAGTCGCGTGAGCTTCGAGAGCTCCGGCGTGCACAGCAGGCAGGCCACCGCATCGGCCGCGTCGCGGCGCGCCTGCACGGCCGGCAGTACCTCGCGCGCGAGCTCCTCGGTGAAGAGCTGTCCGCACAGGATGATGTTGGCGTTTGCGACGGCGGCACGCGCGCGCTCGGCGTACGCCGGATCCTCCTGCCATTCGGCCGACAGGTACATCGACAGCTCGAGGCCGGGCAGGTCGGCGCGCAGCCGTTCGCGCGCGCGCTCGAACGCGTCGGCGAAGTGCGCGTCGAGGGTGAGGATGACGACCGAAATCGGTACATCGCGCGCACCGGCCGGCGCGCGCTTCGCCGTCTTGCCGAAGAGCGCCATCAGCGGGCGCCTCGTGTGCACGATGTCGGCCAGGGTGTCATCATCGACCGAAGTGCGCCTTGGCGTCGTACAGCGTTTCCACGGAGATCTCGGTGAGCCCGTGCTCGGCGGCGTACTTCTCCGTGTTGCGCTTGGCCTTGCCGCGCACGAAAAACGGAATCTTCTTGAGCTCCGCCTCCGCCCCCGCCGACCACGCAGCAACCGTCGCGGTCGCACTGACGGCCGCCGCTGCGGGTGCACTCGCCGGTGCGACTGCCGTCGTCACCTGCGGCCGTGCGATCACGGGGATCTCGATCGACGGTTCGGCCACCTCGGGGGCGAGTTCGCGCGACGGCCGCACCGGCGCGGGACGGGCCACCGGCTCGGCGACGGCTACCGATGCCGGAGCTGGCGTTGCCTCGCTCTTCGCGGGGGACGCATGCAGGTGGCTCGGCGTGGCGCCGTCGGCAAACTCGAAGTCCTCACGGAACATCTGCAACAGATGCTCCTCGAGCCCCATCATGAGCGGGTGGACCCACGTGTCGAAGATGACATTGGCCCCTTCGAAGCCCATCTGCGGCGAATAGCGCGCCGGGACGTCCTGCACGTGAATCGGCGTCGAGATCACGGCGCACGGGATGCCGAGCCGCTTCGCGATGTGCCGCTCCATCTGCGTGCCGAGCACCAGCTCGGGAGCGGCCTCTCCGACGGCCTGCTCCACGTCGAGGTAGTCGTCGGAGATGAGCGGCTCCACACCGTAGCGCGCCGCCACCTCGCGAATGTCCTTGGCGAATTCGCGGCTGTAGGTGCCGATCCCCACGACGGTGAAGCCGAGCTCCTCGGCGGCGATGCGCGCGGCACAGCGCACGTGCGTCGCGTCGCCGAAGATGTACACGCGCTTGCCGGTCAGGTACGTGGCGTCGACCGAGCGCGAGTACCAGGGCAGCAGCGACTGCGACGCGTCCATCGTCGCCGTGCCCAGCTTCTCCCGCTCGAGAAACGGCGTCACGTCGAGCCCTGCGACCGTGCCGACTTCGCGAATGAAGTCGCGCGTCGCACCAATGCCGATCGGCACGGTCTTCACGATCGGCATGCCGAAGGTCTTCTGGAGCCAGCGCGCGGTGGTGTCGCTGATTTCCGGATAGAGCGAGACGTTGAAGTCCGCCTCGGGAATGCGCCGCAGCGCATCGGGGGTCGCGTGCAACGGGGCGACCACGTGCACATCGACCCCCAGTTCGCCGAGCAGCCGCGCCACCTCCTTGACGTCGTCGCGGCAGCGGAAGCCGAGCAGGGTGGGGCCGAGCAGGTTGGCGCGAGGGCGACGCGAGAGATCGCGTGGGGCGCGCGGGGTGCCCGCCGGCGGCGCACTGGGAAGAAGCAGTGCACGCACGAGATGATAGAACGTCTCGCTGGCGCCCCAGTTCTCCTTCTTCGAGTATGCGGGCAGCTCGAGCGGCACGATGGGCACGGGCAACGACATGCCCTGTGCGAGCGATCCCGGCTGATCCTGGATCAGCTCGGCCGTGCACGACTCCCCCACGAGCATCGCCTGTGGGGAGAAGCGCTCGTACGCTTCGCGGACGGCCGTCTTCACCAGCTCCGCGGTATCGCCACCCAGGTCGCGTGCCTGAAAGGTGGTGTACGTCACGGGTGGCCGACGATCGCGGCGTTCGATCATCGTGAAGAGCAGATCGGCGTAGGTATCGCCCTGGGGCGCGTGCAACACGTAGTGCACCCCTTCCATGCTCGTCGCGATACGCATCGCGCCCACGTGTGGCGGCCCTTCGTAGGTCCACAGCGTCAGTTGCATCGTGATCGCTCCCGGCTCAGACCGTGAGCCGTTCGGCGCGCTCGAGTGGGCGCGCGAAGAGTTCGGCCAGATCGCCGGCCTGATCGAAGCCCTGGATCGGCGAGAACACCAGTTCGATCGACCACTTCGTCCGCAGCCCCTCGGCTTCGAGCGGGTTGGCCAGCCCCAGCCCGCAGAGCGTCAAATCGGGACGCGCGGCGCGTACGCGATCGAGCTGCCGGTCGAGGTGCTGCCCTTCGCTGAGTTGCACGTCACCGGGGAGCAGCGCCAGTTCGGCCTGCACCAGCAGGCGATCGAGATAGGGGGTCCCCACTTCCACGAGCCGCATGCCGCACTCCTGGTGCAGAAAGCGCGCGAGCGGGATCTCGAGCTGGGAGTCCGGCAGCAGAAAGAGCGTCTTGCCGTCGAGCCGTGCGCGATAGCGATCGATCGCCTTGCGCGCGCGGTCGGCCGCGGGCTGGATCACCTGCTTGAAGTGCTCGGCGGGGACGTTCCACTCCGCGGCGGCGGCGGCAAGCCATTGCGTGGTGCCTGCGACACCCAACGGATACGGCGCCGTGAGCAACGTGGCTCCGCGCGCCTGCAGCGCGCGCACCGTCTCGTTGACGAACGGTTGCGCCAGCAGCAGTCGCGTGCCCGGACCGATGGGCGGCAGGTCGCGCGAGCGGCGCGAGGGGAAGAAGCGGACCGGCCCCACGCCCATCGCATCGAAGAGGCGCACGAACTGATCTTCGACCACATCGGCCAGCGTACCGACGACAAGCACGGAGCGCTCATCGGCCGGTGCCGCCGGCATGTGCGGCACCAGGCTCTTGAGACAGGTATCCTCTCCCTGCGTGAACGTGGTCTCGATGCCACTCCCGGAGTAGTTGAGGATCCGCACCCGCGGAAAGAACTCGGCGTTCAGCCGCTCGGCGGCACGCGAGAGATCGAGCTTGATGACTTCCGACGGGCAGGACCCGACGAGGAACAGGGTCTCGATGTCGGGCCGGCGCGCGAGCAACTGTCGCACGCACTTGTCGAGTTCATCGTTGGCATCGGCGAGCCCCGCGAGATCGCGGTCCCCGAGGATCGCGGTGCCGAAGCGCGGCTCGGCGAAGATCATGACCCCGGCGGCCGACTGGACGAGGTGCGCGCAGGTGCGCGACCCCACGACCATGAAGAAGGCGTCCTGCATCTTGCGGTGCAGCCACACGATGCCCGTGAGTCCGCAGAACACTTCGCGCTGGCCACGTTCCTTGAGTACGGGCAGCGTGCCTCGCGGTGCGGCATCGACGGCGCAGCCGTCGGCAAGGAGCGGCGCGGTGGGAGTGGTCATGCGGCCCCCGTGGCGCGCGCGAGCGCAACGGCCGCCTCGGCACGTCGCGCGGCACGCAGCTTGAGCAGGAATTGCGTGGCGTTGACCACGTACACGCCGTAGGCGGCGAGTGCGATCCACATCAATTGCCGCGGCGGCCAGCTCGCCAGGAGCCCCCACACATACACCGTGTGCAAGGCGATGACGAGGAAGCTCACCA
>JALOPS010000497.1 GCA_025453745.1 Gemmatimonadaceae bacterium | reverse complement strand
TGAAGACCTGGACGTCGGGCTCTTCACCCTCGCGCTGCGACTCCTCGAGTGCGCGCTTGTACGATTGGACCGCCTTGTCGTACTGCTTCTGCTGCTCCAGTTCGGCAGCCTTCTTTCGCAGCTTGGCGGCGTTCGACATCAGCGCGAGCGAGAGGCGAGGCGGAGAGCAGGAAGGAAGGGCACGGTGTCGGTGACATCCCCGGGACTCCGATCATGGGGTCGGAGTCACAGGGTGACACCGGATACCCCGGGCCCACGTGGCACTGCAAAGACGCGCGCCCATCCAGTACGGCAACTCCCGGACGTCACGGGCCCGGAACAGCGCCAGGTCCGCCGAGAACCCCGGGGCGATCTGCCCCGTTCGGTCGGCCAAACCGAGCGCGGCGGCGCCGTTCACCGTGGCGGCCAGCATCGTTTCAGCCACGGAACAGCGCAGCGAACTGACCGCGAGGGTGAGCACGAGCCCGAAGTCCAGCAGGGGGGATGAGCCCGGATTTGCGTCGGAGGCCAGCGCCACCGCGGCGCCCGCCTCCAGGAGCCGGCGCGCAGGCGCCTGCCGACCGGTGCCGAGAAAGAGCATCGTGGCGGGCAGGAGCGTGGCCACGGTGCCGCTTGCGGCGAGCGCGGCGATGCCGGCGTCGCTGACTGCGGCGAGGTGGTCGGCCGACGCCGCACCGAGTGACGCGGCCAGTTCGGCACCACCGGAGCCATGCAGTTCGTCTGCGTGCAGCTTGGCCCCCAGCCCGGCGCGCTGGGCCGCCTCGAGGACCGCGCGCGTCTCCTCGATCGTGAACACGCCCGGCTCGCAGAACACGTCGGCGTAGCGCGCGATGCCCTGGCCGACCACCGCGGGGAGCTGCTCGTCGATGAGCGCGCGGACATGCTCAGCCCGCGTGGCGGCCGTCTCGCGTGCGGTCCGCGGGATCTCATGGGCGCCCATCCAGGTCGGGACGACACGCAGCGGCAATGCGTCGGCAAGCTGCGCGATGAGGCGCAGGGCGCGCAGCTCCTCGTCGTGCGTGAGCCCGTACCCCGACTTGATCTCCACCGTGGTCACGCCGCTGGCGGCGAGCACGGCCAGTCGCGCCTGGGTGGCCGCGAGCAGCACCGCGTCTGGCGTTGCATGGAAGTCGCGCACCGAGCGGTGGATGCCACCGCCGGCGGCGGCGATCTCCTGGTAGCTCTGCCCCGCCGCGCGACGCTCATGCTCCTCGAATCGCCCTACGCCAAAGAGCGCGTGCGTGTGGGAGTCCACGAAGCCCGGCGTGAGCACACCGCCAGCCAGATCGACAATCGCTGCGTCGGGATAGCGCGTGCGCAGCGTACGCTCGTCGTCGACGTCGGCGATGAGGCCGTCGATCTCCGCCACCCCCACGCCGGTGCGCATGCCGCAGTCGAGCATCTCGCGACCGCGTCGCGCGCGCGCGGGCCCCGCGCACGTCACGACCTGTGACGCACCGAGGAAGAGCTGGGCGCGTGCGGCCATCAGACGCCGATCACGTCTCGCACGCGCGAGACAATGCGCAACGGCGCCTGCGCCTCACCGCGGCACGCGTAGAAACACTTCGAACAGGCGATTGGCTCATAGCGCGCATAGTCGCGCCAGTGGAAGTCCGTCGGGAAATCCGGACAGCGCTTGACGTGCCCGACCGGATCAATGTGCACGGTCCGAATGCCGGACTGGCACGGCTCGTTGGCCTCGCCCCGCACCCAGCGCGGAATCTGCTCGAGGTAGTAGTCGCTGCTCGAGATCACGCGCCGGTTCGCGCGCTTGTACGCACGCAGCTCCTCACAGGCGCGGGAGACGGCCTCGGCATGCGCGGAGGTGAGCTGCGCGTCGGTGCTGCCGTTCTTGAAGTCGGTGTACACCGAGAAATTGACGCCAACGCCCAACTCGGCGGCCCGCTCGACGATGGGGAGCAACTGATCGAGGTTGTCGCGCTTGATGACCGTGTTGAAGCGCACGTCCGCGCGGCCGTCGTCGACGAGCGCTTCCACGGTACGCATGATGCGCGCCGTCAACCCCGGAATCCCGCGGGCGGTGTCGTGCCGCCCGTCGAGATAGTCGAGCGAGATGTTGAATTGATCGATCCCGGCGTCCCAGAGCGACCGTGCCCGCTCGGGGGTGAGCATGCCGCCGTGCGTGATGAGCGTGATGTAGCGCAGCCCCACGGCATCGGCAACGCTCCGCACGACGTCCTCGAGGTCGCGCCGCAGGAGCGGCTCGCCACCGGTGAAGGTGATGAGCATCGGGTCGAAGTGACGCGCCGCGTCGGCGAAGCTCGCGAGCTCCTCGTGCCGCGCCTCCGCCGGCGTCTTCCAGTAGTCGCAGAAGCCGCAGCGCGCATTGCAGCGCATCGTGACCTCGAAGTGCACCAGCACGGGCCGGCGCCGCGCCACCAACCAGCCGTACTTGGCGAGGAACGGCACGACGTGCCACGGCTGATAGCGCGAGGAGAGCATGCGCCACGGGCGCCGCGGTCGCGAGCGGACGATCGACGGGGCTGTGGGCACGACGGGAGCGGGCGGAACGGTAGCGGTCACGGCACGTGCAGCATCGGGAGGTGGAGCCCTTCGCGCGTCGCTGCGTCGCGCGCGCGCGCATACCCGGCATCCGCGTGGCGCGCCACGCCGATGCCGGGATCGTT
>JALOPS010000496.1 GCA_025453745.1 Gemmatimonadaceae bacterium | reverse complement strand
CTTCGCTACGCGAGCGATGACCGGGCGCGGCTTGCCCTTGAGTTCCGACGGAGTGCTCGCGCGCTCCCCGACGTCATCGTGGCCGGTCAGGAGACGGTGGCCTTCGAGCGCACCATTGCCGCGCCCGATGCGCGCTATCGCTTCCTGCCGTTTGCGCGCCTTGCGCCAACGGCGCTCGAGGCGGGACGCGGCTACGCGCTCCATCTCCAGCTCGAGACCGGGTCGGTCGCAACGGATGCGGTCGCCTTGCCTCCTCTCACGGTCCGCACGGGGGCGGACGGTCGCGTCATCATCTATTGAGGTGGCGTGCTAGATTGCGCCCGTTGCCCCGATCGGGGCGACGGCGAGCGTCGGCGACGCCCATCGCCCTCGCCGTCCCGGCTGTCTCGCCCACCCGTCATCGCTCTGCCACCTCGCAAGCGCTCCTCCCGCTCCCGGCGTCCGTCGAAGCCGGTCGAGCACCTCACCTCGCTTCCGACCACTCGGGATGCGTACGTCGATACGCGTTTCTGGCTCCTCGAGCAGTTCGGGCCGGTGTGCGCGTACTGCGGGACCCGGGTCACCGCGCAGACGATCACGCTCGACCATGTGTCGCCGCGGCGCGGACAGACGGCCTACGATCGGCGCGACAACCTCGTGCTCGCCTGCCGCCCGTGCAACGAGAAGAAGGCCGATCAGTCGATCCTCGCCTTTCTGCTTGCCCGTCGCGAGCGCGCGATGAATCTGCTGCGCTTTGGCGAGCATTTGAGCCCGATGCTGATCGATCTCATTCGCCAGATCGCAGGCCCCGATGCCGTCGCGCTGCACGAGCGGCGCAAGGATCCCGATTACCCCTACGCCGACTGACCTCGCGTCCGTCGCGCGTTTCCACTTCGTACACGACGCATGGCCACTGAACGTCCGCAGTCCGCAGACAATCACGCGATGATGGTGCCGGGCTATCACTACGTCACCGGCGGGTTGGTGCTCGGCTATCTGGTGTGGGCCGTATGGCGCGCCCTGTCGCTCCGCGACTGGGAGTCGCATTTCGATCTCCTTGGCGCGCTGGCACTGATCGGTGTGTACTGGTACGTGCGGGCCTTTCCGCTCAGAGCGCAGGACCGTCTGATCCGGCTCGAGGAGCGGCTGCGGTTGGAGCGGGTGCTGCCGGCGGCGATGGTTGCGCGGATTCCCGAGCTCAGCACTCGGCAGTTGATCGCGCTGCGCTTCGCACCCGATGCGGAGCTGCCCGAGTTGGTGGAGTGGGTGTTGCGTGAGCCGGTGACCGACGCGAAGGCGATCAAGCAGCGCATTCGGTCGTGGCGCGCGGATCACGCGCGGCTCTGAGATCGGACTGCACCCAGCGCCGGACCGGACGTGATTGGCCGGGCGCTGGAGCAGACGCTGTAAGGGGCCCACACAAAAGACCCACGCGGCGTCTCCTGGATGGAGACCGCCGCGTGGGGGTGTAGTGCACCTGCTCGCTTCGCTCGGGAGAACCGCCGCCTGGCGTCGGCGCGTGCTCATCTGCGACGACCCCGCCGGTGGCGGCACTCGTCGACCACAACTTCGTTCTGGGCCGTCACCGCCCCGTCACCGAGCGTCATGGCTATCGGAGGAACGATGGTCCTATCTTGTGGTTCCCGGTGAGTGACAGGTGAGTCTGATTGTGAAACGCTCGAGCGTTTTCTCTGCCAACCGTTTCCGCGTAGATTTGTGACCTTATGATGGCACGTTCATGTCTCTATAAAGTTGCCTTTGTTGGCGCTTTCGCGCTACTTTCGGCGTGTTCGCGTGGCGTGGCCAACCCCCTCCTCGCCCCCGTGCCCAAGGGGCTCGACGCCGCGGCGCCCGATTCCTTTCTCGTCCAGTTCGCCACGTCCAGAGGCGACGTGGGGCTGATGGTGTACCGCGCGTGGTCCCCGCGGGGGGCCGACCGAGTGCACTGGCTGGTGACCCACGGCTTCTACGACGGCGCGCGCTTCTTTCGCGCCGTGAAGGACTTCGTCGTGCAGTTCGGGCTCTCGGGCGACACCGCCGTCACTCGCGCTTGGCGCGATCGGTCGATCGCCGATGACTCCGTGCGCGCCAGCAACGCGCGGGGCATGGTCACGTTTGCCAAGGGCGGGCCGAACTCGCGCACCACGCAGCTCTACATCAACCTGCGCGACAACGCGCGCCTCGACGCCCTTGGCTTCTCGCCGGTCGGGCGCATCGTGTCGGGGCTGGATGTCGTCGACTCGCTCTACATGGGCTACGGTGAAGGACCGCCCCGCGGCGCCGGGCCGGCGCAGGAGCGCATCGTGCGCGAGGGCGAGGCGTACCTCGCGCGCGAGTTCCCCAAGCTCGACCGCGTGGTGACGGCGCGCGTCGTGCAGGGGTGGCGCGCGAAGCGGTAGCGGCGGCAGAAGCAGCCGTTCGCGCGCGTCGCGACGGCGACGGGGCGCGACGCATCCGCACAGCGGGCGTCTGGACTTGGGCGTTCCCCATGGGCACTCTCCGCTGGTCTCGTTCCCGGGAGCTCAGGTGACCGCTCGTCGCACATTTCTCCGGTCCATTGGCGTTGGTGCCGCCGGACTCGCTGTTGCTCCCGCGCTGCCGCGGTGGACGCGACTCTCCGAAGCGGCGCTCGCCGACGAGGCACTGGGGCCGCCGCTCGGTACGACGGAGCTGAT
>JALOPS010000141.1 GCA_025453745.1 Gemmatimonadaceae bacterium | reverse complement strand
AATCTCTCGTTCCCGGTCGATTGGCGGGGCGCGGCGGAGTACATCGGCTTTCCGTGCGTGCTCAAGGACGCACATGGTGGCGGATGGCGGGATGTGTACATCTGCCGCACCATGGACGAGCTGTGGACGGCGTACAACGGCTCGGGCACGCTGACGATGATCATGCAGGAGTTCATCGACTTCGAGCAGTACGTGCGGTGCATGTGTCTGGGGCGGCAGGATGTGCTCGTGATGCCATACGATCCCAAGCAGCGGCGCTACATCCCCGACCCGAACTATCTCGGCGCGGAGCTCCACGCGCGGGTGGTCCGCGACTGCCTGACGCTCGTCAACGCCCTGGGGTACGACATGAACACGGTCGAATTCGCGATCCGCGGCGGCGTTCCGTACGCCATCGACTTCATGAATCCGGCCCCGGACATGGACATCAATTCGCTGACGCCCGCGTACTTCGAATGGGTGGTCGAGCACATGGCGGACATGGCGATCCGGCTGGCCTCGCGCCCGCGCCCCGACCTCGCCACGCGTGCCGGCCTCGTCTCGCCGCCGGCGGCGACGTTCGCGAGCGCGTAATGAGCGGCATCAACTACAGTCTGGCGATCGCGCGATACCACGACCTGCTGACGCCGGCGCTCGCGGAGGCGTCGCATGAGTGGCTGCACGACCTGCTCGTGCGCAAGCATCTCGTCTTTGGCGAGCGGCTGCTCTGCTCGGTGTTGCGGCCACGCTTTCTGACGCACGGGCAGTACCGGCATGTGGCGCGGACCTGCCATCTCGTGATGACCGCCCTCGAGACCGTGCGCCTGGCCGCCATGCAGGATGCCACCTTGCGCGCGGAGTTCGGGTTGCAGGCGTGGGAAGAGACGCTCGTGCATGTGCACCCGGGGTACCCGATCGCCTCGCCGACGTCGCGTCTCGACGCCTTCTTCGCGCACGGGCAGGATGGGCTCAAGTTCACGGAGTTCAACGCGGAGACGCCGGCCGGGGCGGCGTACAACGACGCCCTCACCGACGTCTTCCTGGCGCTGCCGGTGATGGCGGCGTTCAGTCGCTCGTACGCTTGTACGCCTGCGCCGGCCGCGCCCGGCGTGATCCATGCGCTGCTCAATGCCTACGAAGTCTGGCGCGGCACGCGCGAGCGACCGGTCGTGGCGATTCTCGATTGGAGCGACGTCCCGACGTACAGCGAGTTCGAGCTGTTCCAGCAGCGGTTCCGGGCCCTCGGCATCGACTGCGTGATCGACGATCCGCGCCACTGCGAGTATCGCGACGGCCGGCTCTACGCGTCGGGCACGCCGGTGAACCTCATCTACAAGCGGGTGCTCATCGACGAGCTCGTCGAGCGGTGCGGCCTGGAGCACGATGTGGTGCGCGCCGTGCGCGAACGCGCGGTGTGCATGGTGAACAGCTTCCCCTGCAAGGTGCTGCACAAGAAGGCCAGTCTGGCCGTCGTCTCCGACGAGCGGTTCCAGCATCTGCTCGACAACGAGCAGCGTGCGGCCGTCCGGGCGCATGTGCCATGGACGCGGGTGATGCGCGAGCGGACCACGCTGCACGACGGGCGGACGATCGATCTCCTCCCGTGGGTGGCGGCCAATCGGGAACGGCTCGTCCTCAAGCCCAACGACGAGTACGGCGGGAAGGGGATCGTGCTCGGCTGGACGGTGGACAGCGAGACGTGGCAGGGGGCGATCCGGACGGCGCTGGCGAGCCCCCATATTGTGCAGGAGCGGGTGGAGGTGCCGAGCGAGCCGTTCCCCGCGTGGGTGGACGGCGCGCTGCAGGTCAGCGACCGCATGCTCGACACGGCGCCCTACATGTCCGGCGGCGTGGTGATGGAGGGGTGCCTCACCCGCATCTCGCAGGATCCGCTGCTGAACGTCACGGCAGGCGGGGGATCGAACGTGCCGACATTTCTGGTTGAGGAACGATGATCTACACGGCGAGCCGCCCGGTGATCGGGCTGACCACGCAGACGCTGCATTCGATCGACGGGATCCCGCCGGCGCTGCCGCAGTCGTGGGTCATGAACCAGCGCTACTTCCAGGCCGCCACGATGGTCGGCGGCGTGCCGTGGATGGTGCCGCTCTTCGACGACGACCTGCCGACCCTGCGCGAGATCTACGAGCGGCTCGACGGCATTCTCATTCCCGGCGGCGTGGACATGAATCCACGCACGTACGGCGAGGAGGTGCTCGACTGCTGTGGCAATCTCGACCCGGCCCGCGACCGCGTGGAGCTGCAGCTCACCGAATGGGCGATCGAGGAGCGCAAGCCGGTGCTCGGGCTCTGCCGAGGGTTGCAGGTCATGAACGTCGCCATGGGCGGGACGCTGTGGCAGGACCTGCGCACACAGAACCCGGACTACCACAAGCACGACTACTTCCCCAACGCCGGCTTCGCGCGCGATCACCTCGCGCATGAGGTCACGCTCGCCCCGGGGACGCGCCTCGCCTCGCTGCTCGAGCGGCGCACGGTCGCGGTCAACAGCATGCATCACCAGGGGATCAAGGTGCTGGCCCCCTCGCTCGTGCCGTCGGCGGTCGCGCCGGACGGGCTGGTCGAGGCGGCGGAGCGCGAGGGCGATCACTTCTTCGTCGGCGTGCAGTGGCACCCGGAAGTGTTCGAGCTCGCCGATCCGCACATGCGCCACCTCTTCGGCGCCTTCATCGGCGCGGCGCGCCGCTTCCAGCAGGAGCGTCGACACGCGGGAGTCGCGGCATGAAGGAGCCCGCCTTCTCCGTCGGCATCGAGGAAGAGTATCAGATCATCGATCCCGCCACGCGCGACCTGACGGCCGGGTTCTCGCGCCTCGCGCTCGACGAAGATGCCGTGCTGGCCGATGTGAAGCCCGAGCTGCACCAGTGCCAGGTGGAGATCGGCAGCAAGCCGTGCGCGACGGTCCAGGAGCTGCGCGGCGAGCTGGTGAAGCTGCGCGGCGCCGTCATCAATGCGGCCCGCAAGCAGGGGCTCGCGATCGCGTCGGCGGGGACACATCCGTTCTCCAACTGGATGAACCAGGAGATGACGCCCAAGGAGCGCTACCTGGGCGTGAAGGCGGAGTTGCAGGACCTCGCGCATCGCCTGCTCATCTTCGGCACGCACGTGCACGTGGGCATCGATGACAACGAGTTCCGCATCGACTGTCTCAATGCCGCGCGCTACATCCTGCCGCATCTGCTGTGCCTGTCGACCAGTTCGCCCTTCTGGTTCGGCCGGAACACGGGGCTGCACAGCTATCGGAGCATCGTCTTCAAGAACTTCCCGCGCACGGGTGTGCCGCGGATCTTCGCGAGCTGGGCGGACTACGAGGCGCTCATCGGGACGCTCATGGATACCAAGAGCATTCCCGACGGCTCGAAGATCTGGTGGGACGTGCGGCCGCACTTCACGTATCCGACGCTCGAGTTCCGCGTCTGCGACGTGAACACGCGCGTCGACGAGGCGATCTGCATCGTCGCCATCGTCCAGGCGGTCGCGAAGAAGCTCTGGAAGCTGCGGCGCGACAACATGACGTTCCGCGTGTATGCCGCCGATCTCATCGAGGAGAACAAGTGGCGGGCGGTGCGCTATGGCATGGGCGGCAAGCTCATCGACTTCGGCAAGCGCACCGAGTACCCTGCGCCCGTGCTGGTGCGGGAGCTCATCGCCTGGTTCCTCGACGACGTGCTCGATGAGCTCGGTACGCGCAAGGAAGTCGAGTACGCGTACACGATCATGGAGCAGGGGACGAGCGCCCAGCGCCAGCTCGCGTGCTATCAGCGCACGGGCGACATGCGGGCGGTCGTCGATCAGCTCATCCGCGAGACGGCCGAGGGCGTGACGGAGCCGATGCTGGGTCCGCCGCTAGAAGAGAGTGCCCCCATGGCCGCGACGATCGCGGGGCGCTGACCACTCGCCGACGTCGGGGCGAGGGGAAGGGAGACGTCGATACCTTGATGGCATGACCCGATCCCGTCCCGAACGCATCGAGTCGTGGACGTCGGTGCTCTGGCGGTGGGTGCATCGCATCGCGCCGCCGGTGGCACCGCCGGGCCCGACGGCGCTCGATGCGTGGCGGACGCGTGTGCTCAGCGCCGTCTGTGCGGCCGGGTTGGTGCTGGGGCTGCTCCCGCTGGGCGCGGCGATCGTGCTGTGGCCAACGAATGCCGGCGTCATTGTCACCGCAGACCTGCTGGTCTACCTGCTGGTGCTCGTGATGGTGCGCTCGCCGCGTGTGGGCTACGCGGGGCGCGTCACGACGCTCGTGGCCACGTTTCTGACGATCGGCATGGTCTCGGTCTGGATGCTGGGGCTGCGCGGCGCCGGCGCCACCTGGCTGGGCGTGGCCACGGTCGGCACGGGGATGCTGCTCTCCGGGCGCGCCGTCGTGCGCGTGGTCGCGATCATCGCCGCCTACTGCGTGCTCATCGGCGTCGGGATTGCGCAGGGGTGGCTGGCCTGGTCGGTGGGGGTGCCCGACGCCTTGCGTTACTGGGCGATCAGTGCGTCGAGCATGGTGATGATGTATCTGGTCATGGCGGTCGGCATCAGCGCGCTGTTGCATGGCCTCCAGGAGGAATCGGATGCCCGCCTCGAGGCGGAGAGCGCGCTGCGTCGCTCACAGCGTCTCGACGCGATGGGGACGATGGCCGGTGGGATCGCGCACGACTTCAACAATCTCCTCGCGCCGATTCTGGCAAATCTCGACCTGCTGCACGCGACGCCGCGTCCGCTCGACGATCCCGTCGTGCGGGACGCGCTCGGGGACATGCGCACGGCCGCCGAGCGAGCGCGTGACCTCGTGCGTCGCCTCCTGGTGCTGCGACGCGGGGAGGCGGAGGCGCGCAGCGCCATCGACCTGGTGACGACGTTGAACGAGGTCGCGCGCATTCTGGCCGCGGAAGCGGGCGATCGCGTGACGATCGCGGTCGATGCGCGCTGGGTGCCCGCAGTGCACGCCAGCGAAACAGAGCTGCATCAGATCGTCATGAACCTCGCGCGCAATGGCGTGCAGGCCATGCCGCACGGCGGTGCGCTGACGCTGGCACTTACGGCGGTCGAGGCGGAAGGCGCGTCGCACGTGGAGATCGTGGTGCGCGACACGGGGCTCGGGATGGACGAGGCCACACGACAGCGTGCGTTCGATCCGTTCTTCAGCGCGCGTGGCGATGGCAACGGCACGGGGCTCGGTCTCACCACGGTGCATGCGATCGTGGCCACACTCGGTGGGACGATTGCCTGCGAGTCGTCGCCCGGGATGGGGACGACGATGCGCGTCCGGCTGCCTGCCGCCGCCTCGACGCCGGCGAGCGACGGCGGCGCACCGCGCGTGGATCCGGCGCTCGACCATGCGCAGCGCGAGCGACTGCGCGTGCTGGTCGTCGATGACGAACCGCTCGTGCGTGAAGGGACGGCGCGCATGCTCCATGCGCTCGGCCATCATCCCGTCGCCGTGTCATCCGTCGACGAGGGGCTCGCGTGGCTTGCGACGACGCCCGTGCCGTGTGACGTCATCGTGACGGATCACCGCATGCCGGAGCGCACGGGAGCCGACCTGGTGCGCACGGTGCAGCTGCGCGCTCCGCAGCTGGCCACGGTGGTCGCGAGTGGCTTCATCGAGGAAGCCACCGCGGAGCTCGCCGACGGTGGGACGTCGGTGGTCTTTCTCGCGAAGCCGTTCACCAGCTCGGAACTTGCGGATGCATTGCGCCGAGCGCGCGAGATGTCTGCCGCGTCGGTTACGGCGTCGCGCTAGCGACGGTCGCCTCAGCGGGTTCCGTCGACGTCAGCGAGCCCGTCGCATGCTGCGCCGCGATCGCGAGGGCATCGGCCTGCGCGAGGTCGCGTGTCGAGAGTGTGAGACGTGACGTCGCGCCATGGGGACCGCCGCAAAGCGTGACGCCACCCGCGCTCAGGCGGTCCGTGCGCCAGCTCGTGGTGCGACCGGTCCGCCGGTGTACCACGGCGACCTCGTCGTGCGAGACGGCGACATCGAGCGCACCGATGCGTCGCTGTTGCGGCAGAGGGGCACCTTCGATGTGCGCTCGCACCACGGCGCCCGCGGCGACGCGTGCGGTGGGGGAGAGATGCGGGACGACCGACCGCATGAAGAGGTCTGCTGCGCTCTCGCGTGCACCGTGGTTGCTGCGCGCCGGTGCCAGCGCCGACAGAAACGGGGGGAGCCACTGCGTGGAACGGCCACTGAGCGCGAGCACGTAGGCCGCGTATCGCAACACCTGGATGACCTCGAGTCCGGCGGCGTCGTCGAAGAACCAGGCACACGAGGTGAAGCAGCGGAGCACGGCGCGCTCGAGCTCCAGCAGCGTCCGGGCGGCGACGAGATCACCGTCGGCCGACGCAAGCCGCGCGCGCACCCACTCGGCCGACGCCTCGCCGTCGAGCCCCACCACGGCGCCGTACGCGTCGCGCACGACCCATGGATCGTCTCCGAAGAGCGCCGTGCCTTCGCGTTCGAAGTGACCGTGCGCGAGGGCCGCCAGGGTGTTCATTGCCTCGCGCAGCGGGGTGCGCCACGCCTGCGACGTCGGCGCGCTCGCGTTGGCCTTGCATCCGCAGTCGCGACTCCAGCGCCCCACGCCGTGCGCGCAGCTCCAGGCGCTGGGCGCCTGCAGGATCGCGTCGCGCTGCGGCGGATGGGCAGCGATCCACGCCGCCAGGTTCGTGAGGTGCAGTCGCGGTTCGCGCGACACGCGCGCCAGCGCGCGGACGAGCGTCTCCGCTCCCTTGCGGTGGTGATGGCCGAACGTCTCGCCGTCGGTCGCGAGGAAGGAGAGCGTGGTGGCGTCGTTCCCGGCGTGCGCGGCCCGTGCGGCAATGCGCTGCGCGAGTGCGAAGTCGTCGTTGACGAGCTGACCGAAGGCCACGTCGCCGGCCAGCGATCCATCGTAGGCACAGAGAATGATCGACCGGCCGCCGCCGGCGTCCCATGCGAGCGGAAGCCCGTGCGGGTCCTGTTCCGCCACCTGCCAGGGGGCGAGGATGGTGAAGCGGATGCCTTCGAGCGCGAGCACCTCGAGCGTTTCTTCGTCGACCGCGCATTCCGGAAGCCAGAACCCTTCCGGCTCCCGACCGAAGCGTCGGCGGAAGTCGGCGATGCCCCACCGGACTTCGGTGATCTTGTCGCGCCGGGACGCGAGCGGGAGGATGATGTGGTGATACGGCGTGGCGATGGCGTTGCCGTGCCCGCCGTGACGGCGCACGCTTGCGGCATCGCCGGCCCGCATCGCCTCCCAGGTCGCGGGGGCCTCGCGCTCGAGCCATTCGAGGAGCGTGGGCCCGATGTTGAAGCTCATGTGCGCGTAGGCGTTGATGACGCGCTCGACGCGGTCGTCGGCGTCGAGCAGCGGCATGGCCGCCAGCGGGGTGTAGCACTCGCGCGTGATGCGCGCGTTCCAGTCCGGATCGGGAAAGGCGGACGTCTCGCGCTCGACCTGCTCGAGCCACGGATGCTCGCGTGGCGGCTGATAGAAGTGGCCGTGAAGAACGACGCCGTGCACGATATGGGCGATGAGTGGGGAGTGCGACGCGCTCAGCGCGCGGCCGCACGCGCACGCGCGCGCGCGTAGACCTGCACGTAGTCCTGCACGGCGTTCGTCCAGCCGAAGTCGCGGCGCATCGCGCGCGTCATCATCGTGGTCCACGCGTCGCGATCGCCGAAGCGCGAGAGGGCGCGCGCGATCCCGTGGTCGAGCGCGCCGGGGTGGAACTCATCGAAGAGGAAGCCGGTGACACCATCCTCGATCGTGTCGGCGATTCCACCCACACGCCGACCGATGGGAATGACGCCGTAGCGCTGGGCGCGCATCTGCGCCAGACCGCACGGCTCGTACTGCGACGGCATGAGGAAGAGATCGGCGCCGGCCATGAGGCGATGCTCGAGCCGATCGGTGAAGTCGAACTGCACCGCGACGTGCTGCGGCCGCTCGGCTTCCAGCGCGGCCAGTGCCCGTTCGTAGCGTGCCTCGCCGGCGCCCAGGAAGACGAACTGCGCATCGAGGCGCCGGAGCGCCTGCGCCCCGAGCACGAGATCGAGCCCCTTCTGGGTGACCATGCGGCAGGTCATCGCGAACAGCGGCGTGCGCTTGCGGATGGGCAGCCCGAAGGTGCGCTGCAGGGCCGCCTTGCAGCGTGCCTTTCCGTCGAGCGCGTCGGGGGTGAAGCGCGCCGTGATCTGCGGGTCGGTCGCGGGATCCCACACCTGCTGATCGATGCCGTTGGCAATGCCCGTGAAGCGCGGGCCGAGCCAGCGGAACATGTCATGCAATCCGAAGCCACCGGCGGGCGTGCGCAACTCGTCGGCGTGTGTGGGGCTGACCGTGACGACCATGTCGGCGAAGGCCAGGCCGCCCTTGAGGAAGTTGACGCGGTCGTACCACTCGAATTGCCGGAAGTTGTACAGCTCCGGCGGAATGCCACACTCTCCGAGCACCGCGGGCGCGAAGTGCCCCTGGTACCCGGCGTTGTGCACGGAGAGCACGGTCGGCGTGGTGTGGAACCGTTCGCGGAGCGTCCCGTAGCTCCGCAGATACATGAGGGCCAGGGCGGTGTGCCAGTCGTGCGCGTGTACCACCACGGGGCCGTCGATCAGCCGCGTGATCCCATCGAGCACCGCGCGTGAAAAGACCGCGAAGCGGCGCGCGTTGTCGGCGTAGTCGCGCCCGTGTTCCCCGTAGGGTCCGGCCCGGTGGAAGAGCTGTGGCACATCCACGAAGACCACGCGGGGTTCGCCGGTGCGCGGCGCGTGGCCGGTGGGCACTTCGCGGAAGAACCGGATCTCCTCGCCGCGAAACCCAAGATCGATGCGAATCGGCCGACCGATCGGCGCGAGGTCGGGTGCGACCTCGCGCACGGAGCGGTAGAGCGGGAGAAACACGACGACGGGGTGGCCCGCGCGTGCCTGATGGGTGGCGAGCCCCATGACCGCTTCCGCCAGCCCACCGGATCGCGCGAACGGCCAGTACTCCGCGGCGAGATGCACGATGGTGGGCCGTCCGTCGGACGGCGGCGACGCAGGCGGATCAGACAGACCCGCCGAGGGAGCCGCGGTAGTGGCCATGACGGTGACGCGGGTGGTGCGGGTGGACTATGCGGTGGGCGGATCGTCGGGGAAGGCGTCGCCCAGCATCGACGGCACGTAGTACGCTCGCACGTACTGCTCGAGCATGCGTCGTGCGGTGAAGCGTGAGCCGGCCACCCGGATCGACTGCTTCATCGTCTCCACCCAGCGCGTGGGGACATCGCTGCCGTCGCGCTGGTAGAAGCGGGGCACGACTTCCGTCTCGAGCAGTGTGTAGAGCGCATTGGCGGTGCCGGTACCGTCGTCGCCATCGACATTCGCCGGAATGGCCCAGCCATTGGTGCCATCGTAGCCCTCTTCCCACCACCCGTCGATGGTGGAGAGCTGCGGCACACCGTTGAGCGCGGCCTTCATGCCGCTGGTGCCCGACGCCTCCATGGGCACGCGCGGCAGATTCATCCACATGTCCACGCCCTGCACGAGCAGGTGTGCGAGGTGCATGCCGTAGTCTTCGACGAAGGTGATGCGCCCTTCGAAGCGCGGGTCGCGCGTGAATTCGTAGACGCGCTGCAGCACCTGCTTGCCGGGATTGTCGGCCGGATGCGCCTTGCCGGCGAAGACGATCTGCACCGGGCGCGTCGGATTGGTGACGAGCGCGCGAAGGCGCTCCACATCACGGAAGATGAGATCGGCGCGCTTGTACGTGGCGAAGCGACGCGCGAAGCCGATCGTGAAGACATGCGGATCGAGCAGCGTGCCGGCGCCGACGAGCTGCACCGCTTCCATGCTCCGGTTGGTGAAGGCCCGTCGCGCCTCTTCGCGGACGAGGCGGAGCAGGATGTTCTTGAGACGCAGGTGCACCGCCCAGAGCGCGTGATCGTCGAGGTGCAGCACGCGATCCCACACGGCCGCATCATCGGTGCCGCCCCATCCGGCGCCGATGTGGCGATCGAGCAGTTGCATGACCGGATTGGCCATCCAGGTGGCGAGGTGCACACCGTTGGTGACGTGACCGATCGGGACGTCTTCACTTCTGCGGCCTGGCCAGAAGTCCTTCCACAGCTCGCGGCTGACGATGCCATGGC
>JALOPS010000140.1 GCA_025453745.1 Gemmatimonadaceae bacterium | reverse complement strand
GTGTGGAAGCCAGTAATGCAGTGACCGAACGTCAAAGAATGGCACCCGCCCGATGGTGTGAGACACATCACGGCAACGCACGTCCAACCCAACCCGCGCGTGGCGACCATGCAACACCGGCGTGCGGACATCACACACCAATGCGCATCCCCCTCAGAACCGATACCGCATCCCCGCCTGGATCTGATACCGATTCCCCGCCAGCACGCTCTGACCGAACGTCGGGTTCACGGCATACCGATACGTACTCGTCGCCGCGTCGAACCCGGTGACACGCAGCAGCGTCTGGTTCGCACCCGGCACCACGCGCACGCCGCCCCACGCATGGTTGAGCATGCTCGCGAAGTTGAACACGTCGATCGTGAACTCCGCCGACTGCCCGCGCACGAGCGGCAACCGCTGCGCATACCGCACGTCGATCTGCGTGACGAACGGATTGCGAATCGCATTGCGCCCGGCGATGGTGCCGAGATTGTCGCGCAAGTACTCGCGCGCCAGGTTGTTCGGATTGTCGAGCACGCCGCGCAACCCCGTCGCAAAGGTCGGGTCGAGCCCCGCGGTGCCCGGATTGAACAGGAACGCCAGGTCGTTCTGGTTGCCGAACGAGCCGCCCACACCCACATCATCGTAGTTGATGTCCTGCGCCACGGTGGCCGACCACGGTGACCCCGACTGCCCGATCGCGCGGAAGCTCAGCCGCCCGCCAAAGAACTCGGGCGTCGACCCGAACAGCACGAACTTGTGCCGGAAGTCGGTGTTGCTGGGACCCCACGAGAGATCACGCGGATCGCCCTGCACCGGCGTGAACACCGACGTGATCGCGATGCAGCAGTTGAACGAGTTGTTGTCGCGCGTCGAGTTGAGCGTGAACGAGCCACCCAGGTTCGCCCCGCGAGGCAGGATGAGGTTTCCCTCGAAGATCGCCGCACGCTGCACCTGCGCGGCGTCGGAGCGGAACTCGAGCACGCGCTGGAATTGCGAGAACGGCCGCGCCACCACACGTCCCGCCACACCGGCCAGCGCTGGATTCGTGATCACGGACGGCGACACGAAGACGGGACGATTGGCCTCGTTGGCGAGGCGGAACGAGGGCTCCTGCGGCAGGTTGAGGTCGAAGTACCGGTAGTTGTTGCGCGTGTCCGCGTACTGCCCCGTCACGCCCAGCGAGAGCCGCCCGTCAAAGAAGCGCCGCTGGTACGATGCATCGGCCTTCCACGTCTGCGGCACGCGGTAGTCCTCGGCAAACAGATTGATGTATGCCGGCCGCGCCGCGCTGCCGGCCGGAATCCCCGGCGTACTCGCGAAGTTCTGCCGGTACGCCATGAAGTCGGGCGTCGGCACCGCTGCGCCGGTGAGCAGCACGTCGGCCAACTGCGACCCGTCGTTGAGCAGATGATTGATGTGCGCCATGTAGTGCGGCGCCGCCGTGAACAGCCCGCCGCCCACACGCAGAATGTCCGTGCCCCGCGCGCCGACGTTCCACGTCACCTGACCGCGCGGCTGGAACTGCGCGCTGAAGGGCCGCTCATCCGTCCGCTTGCCGAAGACCTGCTCGACCGTGGGATTGCGATTGGCCGCCGTCAGGAACG
Organism: Gemmatimonadaceae bacterium; assembly: GCA_025453745.1. Classification (GTDB taxonomy): domain Bacteria; phylum Gemmatimonadota; class Gemmatimonadetes; order Gemmatimonadales; family Gemmatimonadaceae; genus JALOPS01. The sequence goes on along the minus strand of JALOPS010000140.1, from coordinate 8,545 downwards.
CCGTCACGTCGTAGCGGAGCCCGCCGGCGAGCGTCAGCGACTCGCGCGGGCGGTACTCGGCCTGTGCAAACGCGCCGCCGTCGAAGACGCGCTGACGCATCCGCGGCTCGAGCTCCTGGATGGGCACGAGCCGCGCGTACGAACTCGGCCGCCGCGCCTCGAGCGCCCCGAGATTGGGAAACTGGAAGAGTCCATCCGTCTCGATCGAGACGAACATCGAGAGGTTGTTGAGCGAATTGTCGGTGCCGAACGTCCACGCCGTGTTCCCGCGCTCGAAGCGCGTGATGTTCACCAACTGGATCGATTCCTCGGTCTGCAGCTCGGGGCTCGTGCGCTGCCCGCCGAACTGCAGGATCTGCGGCGCGCCAGTGCGTCCATCCGGCAGCGCCGATGCCACCGTCACCCACGCGCGCGGCAGCCGCGTATTGGGCTCGTTCTCGAGAATGCGGTTGGTGTAGGCGATGCGGAAGTCGTTCGTCCCCGTGGTGCCGATGCTCGACTTGAGCGTCGTCAGGAACTGGTTCTCCTGCGAGCGCTGGTTGCCGCGGCTCTCGAGCACCGACAGATCGCGGTCGGGAATCGAGTTGCCGTAGAACCAGTTGCTGAAGTTGTGCCGCACCGTGAGCCGATTGCGATCGTTGATCGTCCAGTCGGCACGCGCGAAGAGGGTGTTGAGCGCGTTCGACCGGTCGAACCGGCCGTTCTGCTGCCCCTGCGGCAGCCCGTACTGGCGCCGGAGGATGTCCAGGAAGCGATTGATGCTGTCGGGTGCCACCTGCAGGCGCGACCAGTCGGCCTGGTTGGCCACGTCGAGCGCAAAGAACGGTTCGTTCACGTCCTGCCGGTCGTACGCCACCACGTAGTGCAGCTTGTCTTTGATGATCGGCCCGGAGATGGAGCCACCCCACTGCCAGTTCGTGAAGTCCACGATCGGCTGGCCGAGAAAGTTGGTATTCGTGGTGAGCGCCTGATTGCGATTGTAGCCGAAGAGCGAACCCGTCGTCTTGTTCGTCCCGCTCAACGTCGCGACGTTCACGGCGCCGGCGCCCTGCCGCCCCTGCGTCACGTCATACACGTTGGTCACGATCTCGAACTCGCGGATCGCCTCGACCGACATCGAGTACGGCCCGCGCCCGAAGCCGGTGCCCCAGATGGTGTTCTTCATCTGCACACCGTCCACGCGAATGTCGGTGCTCGACACGCGTCCGCCGGCGATCGACGATGACGACGTGATGATGCCACCCGTCCCGGCGCGCGACGTGGTTGGCGCGATGATCGACAGATCGGCAAAACTCCGATCGGCGATCGGCAGCTCCTGGATCTTCTCCTGGTCCACCACGAAGCTCGCACCCACACGCTCGGCACGCTTGTTCTCGCGGTCGCCGCGCACGTCGATCGCGCTCAGCTCCTGTGCGGCGGCCTTGAGCGTGAAGTCGAGTGCGACGCGGTCGCCCAGGTTGAGCGTGATGCCACTGCGTCGCTCGGCCTGTAGCCCGAGCTTGCGCGCCGTGATGACATAGGGCCCGCCGATGGGCAACTGCGCGAAGACGAAGCGGCCGCGCGCGTCGGTGCGACGGACCTCCTGAAACCCGGTCGCGTCATTGCGCGCCGTGATGGTCGCGTCCGCAACAGGCCCGCCGTCGGCCGTGCGCACGAGGCCACTCACGTAGCCCTCGGTGGCCTGCGCGTGCAACGGCGTGGTGGCGATGGGCGAGAGCGCCCCAAGCATCGCGGTGACTACGGCGGAGACGGCCGCGCGAATCGCGCGACCAGGCGTCCTGCTCGACATGGAGAGATCGGATTGGCGGTGGAGAGCGCGCGGCGTCGCGCGACCGTGCACAGACGCACCGCATCGTCACGTCCGCATGCACAGCCAGGTCACCGATGCGTCACGGCCACCGCCACGTCTCGATCCGGTCACGACGCACACGGGCGGTGGTGATGCCCCGCACGTCGTCCGCGCGAGCGGTGAACGAATCGTTCCATTCGCGAGCGTTCCGTCCAAGCGACGCACACCGCCGGTCCCTACCCTACTCCGCGTCCCCCGCCGCACCCGCACCCCGACCCATAGAGGACGCACCCGATGTACGGCTCACGACTGGTCATCTTCGCCGCAGCACTCTCACTCGGCGCCACGCATCCCCTGCCTGCGCAAGCCGCGGCAACCACGCGGCCTGCCGAGATCCACGGCGCGGCGGCGGCATCGGACACCACGCCCGCGGAGGCCGCAAAGGTGATGGCACTCGTGTCATCGATCCCCCTGGCGGTCGACCTCGGGAACTACGCACTCGCAGAGACCGCGTTCGCGCCGAGTGTTCGCGTCGACTACACGAGCCTGTGGGGTGGCGAGCCGCAGCAGACGACACCCGCCGCGCTCATGGACGCCTGGCGCGGCATCGTGCCCGGCTTCGACGCCACGCGGCACGAGTTGAGCGATGTCCGGGTGCGCCTGAGCGACACCACCGCCGTCGCCACCGCACACGTCGACGGACGGCACTGGCTCGGCGCACGCATCTGGCGCCCCGTCGGCCGCTACGTCTGGTCGCTCCGCAAGGTCGATGCGCGGTGGCAGGTCACCGAAATGACCTTTGTCCTCGAGCGGGAGTTCGGCGACCGTGCACTCGCATCCGAGGCAATGGCGCGCGCGCGGCGGGCGGCGCCGTAGCCGAGCCCGTGCCGCCATGCTCGTACATCCTGCACGCGGACCGCATCGTGCGAGACCCGCTCATCCGCGCCCCGGCCCGCCCTCCAAGGCGTGCTTGAGGCCGAGCATCGTGCGCGGAATGCCATACTTGAGCTGCTTGCCGATCAGCCGTGCAAAGAGAAACGCCAGCGGCCCCGTGAAGCGCACGCGATGCGTGATCTTCGTCTCGGTGCCCACCGGCACCACCTCGTGCTCGAAGTGCATCGTGCACAGCGGCAGTCTCGCCTCCGCAGTGAATGCGCGGTTGGGGTCGACCTTGGTGACAACGATTTTCGTCGTCGGCCCCTCGCGCGGCTTGATCGAGCCGCGCGTGCCCGGAGCAAACGGACCGTCACGCGTCGCCGACTCGATGTCGGGATCCCAGCGGGCCCAGCTCGACGCATCGGCGTAGAGCGCGAACACGTCTTCCGGGCGGCAGCGCGCCGTCACGCTCCCTTCGAACATCGCCACCGCTCAGTACCCTCGCGACCGCAGAAAGAGATCCCACAGCGGCACGTCCACCGAGATGCCCAGCAGCAGATGCTCGACGACCGCGAGCAGCATCAAGGTGCAGAGCAGCGCACCGCTCTGCCGCATCCACGCCTTCGGATGCCGAAGCCAGAGGAGCGCAAAGACGAGTGTGGCGCAGGTGAGGATCGCGAGCGTCAGCGGCAGCAGCACACCGTGATGCGGCGGCCCGAAGTAGCTCTCCAGAAACCAGAGCCGCTCCGGGAGGAAGCGCCCTCCCGGATTCTCGACACCGAGGAAGACGTTGAGCTTGGCCGTCATCTGCACGGCCCAGAAGGCCAGCAATGACCACCACGCCATCCGATTGACGTGGCCGCGCGTGAGCGCCCACGTCAGCGCGAGCAGCGCGAGTGAGGCGACCTCGTGATACCCGATGGCTTGCGCCGCACGCCACGCCGTGGCGAATGACGGCGTCGCAACCGGCACCGCCACGTGCAACGCGGACGGCCCGACGATCCACCCGCCGTAGAGCGCCACACTCACCCACCCCCACAGGAGCGCACCGCCGAGGAAGCCGCGGCGCGCACCGCGCGGGGTGGCATCATCGCGGCTCGACCACACACACCAGACGCCGAGCACGCCCAACAACGACGAGACGGCCGCGCCCACGACACGCGTGATCCCATCGCGTTGCATGGCGAGGATGAGGCCGGTCGCGAGCCACCAATACACCACCACGCCCACAAACGGTACGAGCGAGACGCTCGCCGCGTCCCGCCACCGCATGAAGCGCGTGGGAGCCGGATACGCGCCCACCCGCGGCGCGCCACCCAGCCACCCCGCATGCGTGAGGACGCCGAGCGGCGCACGGCCGCGCGACACCACCCCGTCGCTCACTCCGCCTTCAACCGGCGGCATCCGCCACTCCTCGTACGAGGGCTGCCATTGCACGTGCGTCCGCACTCGGCAGTGGAACGTACCGGGCGCCCATCGCCTCGGCGACCCGTTGGGCAAACGCATCCGGCCGGGGCGACGTGTCAATGAAGAGCGTGGAGATCCCGAGCGGCCTGAGCGCGGCGGCGCTCGAGAGCGCGTCGAGCTGCGCCTGCGGGCGCCCCGGCGACCCGTCGCGCGCGATGTTGGCGCGCGCATCGGTGAGGAAGACGAGCACCGGCGCCGTTCCGGCGCGCCGTGCGGCGAGTGCACCGGCCACGGCACGATCGATCGCGATCGCCAGCGGGGTGCCGCCGCCGCCGGGCAGAGCCGCCAACACGCGCCGCGCGCGCGCCAACGCACGCGTGGGCGGGAGCAACTCTTCGCATGTGGTCCCGCGAAACGCCAACAGGCTCACGCGGTCGCGACGGGCGTAGCTCTCCGTGAGCAGGAGTTCGATCGCCCCTTTCGCTTCGCCAAGCCGCGCGATGGCACTCGACCCCGACGCGTCGACGACAAAGAGCACCGTCGTCCCCGTGCGCTCGATGAAGCGCCGCACGCGAAAATCGTCGCGCCGAATCGCCACGCGCCCGCGCGCGACTCCCTCTCGCGTGCGCACGCGCTGCCACGGCGCCGCCGCGCGCAACGTCTCGATGACATGCAATCGCGCGCCGCCGCGCGGATCGCCCCGGCGCGCGCCGCGCGGCCGACCGCGCAACAGACTCGTGGATTCGTCGCCCACGCGCCCCTGCTGCCGGGGCCCCGCGCCGGCGCGCGCCAGCAGTGCGGCGAGCAGATCAGGCGGGATCGCAGCGACCGTCGCCTCACGCACGATGTCCTCGAGCGGTCGATCGTCCGGTGGCGGTGGCGGTGTCGCGGCATCCTCCGGCGCATGCGCGTCAGCCGACGACTCCGCCGGCGGCGGCGGCTCCGGTGGCGCCTCGGACGGCGCATCCTCGGGCGGCAGCGCCGGCAGGCGAGTCGCCCGGGGAGCGAGCACGATTGCGCACGCGAGCGAGACATCGTCGGCGCTCACGACGTCGCGCGCGCCGAGGGCCGCACACGCACGCGCCGCACGCGTGCAGAGCAACGTCGCGCGCGTGCCGGCCACCCCGCACGCCTCCGCCATGGCGCAGATCGCTTCCAGCACGTCGTCGGGCACGTCCACACGGTGGAGCGCCGCGCGCGCGCGCCGCACGGCCGCGGCATCGACTTCCGGAATGGTCGCCAACCGCTCGGCATTCACGTGTATGCCCAGGCGATCCGCGATCGACGCGGCAATGGCCGGCTCGTCGTCGTGATGATCATCGCACGCCACCACGACCACGCGCGCCGCGTCGCGCGACGCGATGCCGTCGCGCTCCACGATCACCTCGCCCGCATCGAGCGCGCCTATGACGGCGGAGATCACTCCAGCGGTGGCGCGTTCTGCGCTTGGCAGCACCACGACACCGCCGTCGGCGGCGGCGAGTACGCCGCGCTCCCGCACGAGGCGCCCTGCGCTCAACGTCGCGGCGAGATCGATCCCGCCGAGCAACCGATCGTCGCTGACGCCGAGCGGCACGCGTCGCACCGGGACCTCGTCGGCATCGTCGTCGGCCATGAGGACGCCGAGCTGCGCGACGAGCCGCTGCACCACGCGCGCGTCGGCGCCACGCAGCACCAGGCCACCGAGTCCGCGCGGATCGATCGCCACGAGCTGCAACGCCACCGCGAGACGCACCACCGCGGCGTCATCGGCGCGCTCGGGCGAGGCGATCGCCGCGGAAGTCACGGCAGCGGTGCTCACGCGGGGGCGTGCGTCGTCCGCGACGGAGACGGCGGACCGAGCACCTCGAGCACCGTCCGCTCCACGCGTGCAGTGGCGCCTGTCTCGTCGAGTACGTTGCGCCGCAGGCGATGGCGCAGCGCGGAGGTCGCCACGTGGCGCAGGTCTTCTACCGTCACCGCCTTGTGACTGCCGCCAATCAGTGCGGCGGAAGCGCGCGCGGCACGAATGAGCGTGAGTTCACCGCGGAGTCCATCGGTGCCGAGCTGTTGGCAGAGCGTGGCGGCCGTCGCCAGCAGCTCGTCGGGCACGACCATCTCGGCGAGCCGTTTGCGCGCCGCCACGATGTGCCGCCGCACTTTCGCATCTTCCTTCTCCCACACCTCGAGAAAGGCCACCGGATCGCGATCGAACGCATCGCGCCGCTTGATGACTTCCACGCGCGTCGCGATAGCGGAAGGGGTGCGCACTTCCACACTCAGCCCGAAGCGATCGAGCAGTTGCGGCCGGAGCTCACCTTCTTCGGGGTTGCCACTCCCCACGAGCACGAAGCGCGCGGGGTGGCGCACACTCACACCTTCACGCTCCACGACGTTTTCACCCGTGGCCGCCGCGTCGAGCAGCAGATCGACGAGATGATCCTCGAGCAGATTGACTTCGTCGACGTAGAGAAAGCCGCGATGTGCCTTGGCGAGCAGCCCGGGTTCGAAGGCGCGCTCCCCGCGTGCGAGCGCGCGCTCCAGATCGAGCGCGCCCACGACGCGATCTTCCGTGGCGCCGAGCGGGAGATCCACCACCGCCACCGGGACCGTCTCCGGCACCAGCTTGGGCGGCGTGGCCGTGCACTTCTCGCAGATCCCCGCTCCGCCGGAGGCGGGATCGCAGCGATACGGGCACCCGTGCACCACCTTGGTGGGTGGGAGCAGGCTGGCCAGCGCGCGCACCGCGGTGGACTTGCCCGTGCCACGATCACCAAAGACCATCACCCCACCCACCGCCGGGTCCACGGCCGCGATCAGCAGGGCCCGCTTCATTTCATCCTGCCCGACGATCGCCGAGAAGGGGTAGGTCGCGCGCATGTCGTTACGATCAGGGAAACCCGCACCGTGCTCCGGGACCCGGCAGGACCCGAAGTGGTCGATAGCGCAACGTTAGGAGTCCCGGAACGGTGTCGCAATCAGAAGACGCGGCGGCTGTCCGGTTTGATTGACACCCTTTTCGGTTGGCCGTAACGTCGCGAGAGTGGTCGCGCCGGGCCCCTCGACCGGAGAACCCGCGGGCGGACGTCACCGTTGGTCTATCGGTCCCCTTTCATGAACTCCACGCGCTCCCGGTGAACCCTCCCCTCTCGTCGTCCGCGGCCGTGGTCGATGCACCTCCGCCTGCCGCCCCGGCGCCCGCGCACTGGCGCCACCCGGGCATCGCCATCAGCGACGGCACGCCATGGGAGCGGTGGCTCGACCGGTGGAACGGCCTCGTCGCGTCGTCGTGGTTTCAGCGCTGGGCCGCCAAGCTCCCGCTCCTGCGGCTGATCACGCGCAAGCGATCGCGCGACCTGTTCGATCTCTGCTCGGGCTTCATCTATACGCAGACGCTGTTCAGTTGCGTGCAGTTCGAGCTGTTCGACCTGCTCGCGCGCGCCCCCCGCACGCTCGAGGAGATCGCGACCCATACCGGGCTCTCGCTCGACAGCACGCGTCGTCTGGTGCGCGCGGCGGAGTCGCTCGATCTCTTCGAGCCGCGCTCGCGTCAGCGCTATGCGCTCGGTCGCCTGGGCGTGCCGCTCCTGGCCAACGGATGGCTCACGTCGATGATCCGCCATCACGCGCTCGTCTACGAGGATCTCGTCGACCCCATCACGCTGCTCAAGCAAGGGAGCGACTACGGGACCGGGCTTTCGCGCTACTGGTCGTACGCCGACGCGCCACGTCCGCAGGCCATCGACGAGGAACGCGTCGCGTCGTACAGCGAGATCATGGCCACGACGTTGCCCCCGCTCGCCGACGACATTCTCGACTCGTACGACTTCGGGCGACATCAGTGCGTGCTCGACGTCGGTGGTGGCGAGGGCGTGTTCATCGGCATGGCGGGGCAGAAGCATGCGGAGCTTTCGCTCATGCTCTTCGATCTCCCGGCCGTGATCGGACGGGCGCGCAAGCGATTGGGATCGCTCGGCTTGAGCGAGCGCGTGGCCTTTCACGGCGGAAACTTCCACGCCGACTCGCTCCCCACCGGCGCCGACGCGATCACGCTCTTTCGCGTGCTGCTCGACCACGATGATGAGTCGGTGCTGCGGCTGTTGCGCCGCGTGCGCGCCGCCCTCCCGCCCGGCGGTCGCGTGCTGATCGCCGAAGCGATTGCCGGCGCGCGCGGCGCGGAGCCGGTGGGCGATGCCTACTTCTCCTTCTATCTCCTGGCCATGGGGCGCGGGCGGGCCCGTCGGGCAGACGAGCATCACGCGCTCCTCAAGGCGGCTGGCTTCCGGCGCAGCTTCGAGTCGCGCACTCGGCTGCCGGTTCACGTGGGGCTGATCGTCGGCGAAGCGTAATCGTCAAATCGGCCGAGACGACCGAACTGCACGGACGGCCCGATTCTAGCAGGCTGCTGAAGAAAGCTGTTGCGCGCCACGGGGATTGTCCCTACCGTGGCGCATCTCTTTTGGAGCCCAGCGATGCGTGGAGATCAGGAGCCCC
>JALOPS010000005.1 GCA_025453745.1 Gemmatimonadaceae bacterium | reverse complement strand
CGCGCCGACGTAATCGGCAGCAAGAGGAGCGTCGGTCAGGCGGCAGACACGGCAGGCCGCACTCGCCGCGCGATCGTCCCGCCGCTCACCGCGCCACGACGTGCGCGCGCGTGATCCGCGCGATACTCGGCGCTCCGCACTGCGCCATCACCAATTCGGTTTCCTTCCGCAGAATCGCCAGCACCATCTCCACCCCTTCCTGCCCGAACGCCCCAAGCCCCCAGATGTACGGGCGGCCGATGCCCACGGCGGTCGCGCCGAGTGCGAGTGCGGTGAACACATCGGTGCCCCGCCGCACGCCGCCGTCGAGGATCACGGGGATCTTGCCTTGCGCGCCCTCGAGCACCTCGGGCAACGACGCCACCGACGCGCGCCGTGAGTTCTCCGCGCGCCCACCATGATTGGAGCAGAAGAGCCCACGGATCCCCTGCGCGACCGCGAGCTCCGCGTCTTCCTTCGTCACGATGCCCTTGAGCAGCACCGGCAGCGTGGTGGTGTCCTGCAAACGCTTCACCCACTCCCACGTGGCGAGCCCCACTTCCGGCTCGCGCGGGACCGGCGGATAGCCATTGAGCATCGGGATGCGTGACTGGCCGCGACGATCCGCAACATTGCCGGTCATGCCTGGCACCGGTGGCCCGCCCTCGTGACAGGTCAGACAATTGCGCGGATCACGACGGGCGGATCGCACGAGCGTCTCCCGATTGCTGCCGGCCAGCAGATCGACGGTGAACACGATCGCCGAGGCGCCGGCGGCTTCGACGCGCCTGACGATCTGCTTCGTGCGGGCCCAGTCGCCGGCGTCGTGGTAGAGCTGGTACCAGAGCGGCGCGCCGCGCGCGGCAATGGCGTCTTCGATGGACGTTGTGCTGACGGTCGAGAGCACCTGCAGGTGCTCCTTCGCGCGCGCGGCGCGAGCCACAGCCAACTCTCCGAGCGGATGAAAGGCGCGCTGGTAACCGACCGGGTTGATGACGATGGGCGTGGGCCAGCGCTGGCCGAGCAGGGTCACCGAGGCGTCGACGCGGCTCGTGTCGACCAGGCGACGCGGTCGCAACGCCCAACGCGCAAACCCGTCGCGATTGGCGGCAATGGTCGCATCGTCGTCGGTGCCCCCGGCCAGGTAGCCCCAGTGCGCGATGGGGATGCGCCGCTCGGCGACGGGTTCGAAGTCAAAGACATCGAGCGCGTCGGCCGCGCGCCGAATGGGCGTCGGTTGCCGCGACGCATCGACGAGCTGCACGGCGAAATCGAGCGTATCGCGACGCGGCGCCTCGCGGGCGACGAGTCGCCGCACGGCCGCCTGTGCCTCGCCGGCGAACAACGGGCTGGCGGCCAGAAACGCGAGGAAACGGCGACGATCCTGCACGTCGGACATGCGAGCCTTGGGGAGAGAGACGTGCGAAGGTGCCACCCCGTGCGCACCATGTCGAGAGTGACCGGCCCCGTGCACCGGCCGCACACCCCGTCCGCTCGACGGGCCGCGCAGCCGCTCGTAGCGTTCCCGCCATGCCACGATACGGACCTTCGGCTGGATGCGCCCGTCGTACGTTGCATGCCCTGCGCGTGCAGGGACGCGGCGTGCGGGCCGCGTTGCTCCTGCTGCTCTCGCTCGCGGCGTGTCGTTCGTCGCGCAGTGTGCGCGGCGATGCAGCGGCGGCCGCGCCATCGCGTGCTGCTGCCGAGGCACGCGCCCTCTTGTTGCGCCCCGACGACGCGTACTGGCAGCAGCCCGCGCCGTCGACGTTCGTGGTGCGCATCGAGAGCTCGCAAGGCGTCATTCGCGTCGCCTTCGAGCGTGCGCTCGCGCCGCGCGGCGTCGATCGTGTGTACCAGCTCGTGCGCGCCGGCTTCTTCGATGACTCACGCTTCTCGCGCGTGGTGCCCGGCTTCATCGCGCAGTTCGGCGTGCCGGGCGATCCACCGCTTGGCGCAGTGTGGCGGTCGCGCGCCATTCCCGATGACAGCGTGCGCGCGTCCAATGTGCGCGGGGCGATCGCGTTTGCGATGACGGGCCCCGACACGCGGACGCACCAGCTCTTTATTTCGCTCGTCGACAACAGCCGTCTCGATGCGCAGGGGTTCGCACCGCTCGGTCGCGTGATCGAGGGGATGGACGTTGTCGACCGGCTCTACGGAGGCTATGGCGAGACCTCCGGCGGCGGCATGCGCGGCGGGCGTCAGGGGCGCGTGTTTGCCGAGGGCAACCGGTTCCTCGACGCCGAGTTCCCGAGGCTCGACCGGTTGATTCGCGCGCGCGTCGAGCCGTAGCGCCCCCGGCTCGACGCGGGGGGCAGTTCGCCGGTCCGGCGAGCGGGCCGTACGACGCGCACGCCGTGTGCACCCTCGGACCCGGTGATCCAGCCCGTCCGCTCCAGCGTGGCCACGCTCGTCACTCCCGTGGCACGCGGACGTGACGTTTTGATGTGTCACGGCGACGGCTGGATCGTCCTTCCGGAGTGAGCGAGTGGCGTGTTGCGCCCCCCTCCCCGATCGACCGCCCCGTGAACGAACTGGACTTCTCTTCTCGCTTCGTGCGCGCCAGCCACCGCCCGCGTGGTCTGGCGCGTTGTGTCGCACTCCTGCTCGCCGTCGCGCCATCACTTGTGCGCGCGCAGTCGGTGGACACTGTCGGCGCGCCGGCGCTCGTCTTCAGCCCGTCGCGTTACGCGCAGTCCGCCGCCGACGCGCCGTCCACCGTCACGGTGCTCACGGCCGACGAGATCTGGCGCTTCGGATACCGCACGCTCGATGAGGTGTTGGGCGCCGTCCGCGGCATGTTCACGACGAACGACCGGCAGTTCTCGTACGTGAATGTCCGCGGCGTGCATCGCTCGGGAGACTTCAACACGCGCGTCCTGCTGCTCGTCGATGGACGACGCACGAACTTCATGCACGACGACGTCTCGGCCATCGGCACCGATGCCCTGATCGACGTCGAGATGATCGAGCGCGTGGAGGTGATGCACGGTCCCGGCTCCTCGCTCTACGGCACGAATGCGTTCTATGGTGTGATCAACATCATCACGCGGCGCGGCGCCGCGCTGGCGGGAGCCGTCGCGCGGGCCGATCTGCTCAGCGGCAACGCCGCGCGCGCCACGGTGGCCTATGGCACGCAACGGCCGAACGGGCTCGACGTAGCGCTGTTTGCCAGCGGTGCGCGGAGTCGCGGTGGTGACCTGCGCTACCCCGACCTCGCCGGCCCGGCGCTCCCCGATGGTGTTGTGCGCGGGCTCGACGACGACGCGTCCGCACGCATGCTCGCGACCGTGCGCGCCGGCAACTTCCATCTGCTCGGCGCCCTCGCGAACCGCCACAAAGGCGTGCCGACCGGATCGTACGAAACCACGCCGGGCGACCCGCGCACGGAGTCGCGCGAGCGCATCGGCTTGCTCTCGGTGCAGTACGAGCGGGCGTTCACCGATCTCTCGCGACTGTGGGCCACGGCGTCGGTGGTCGACGGGCGCGAAGTTGGCGACTACGCGTACGATGATGGTGTGCTCACGGAGCATCTCGCGTCGCGTACGGCGATGCTCGAGGGGCAGTACCTCCGCTTCGTCGGCGCCGGCCACACGATCACGATGGGCGGCGAGTACCGCGGAACGATGTCCGAGCGGCTGGAGGTCACACAGACGAATCTGGTCGATCCCATCGTGGACCTGCGCCCGTCCTCGCGCGTGCTCGCCGGCTTCCTGCAGGCCGATCTGCGATTGCACGACGCGGTGGGACTCTCCGTTGGTGTCCGCCATGACCGATACGACGGCACCCTTTCGGCGACCAGCCCGCGTCTCGCGCTCCGCTGGACGCTCGGCGCGCGCAGCGTGCTCAAGGCGGGGTACGGCACGGCGTTCCGGGCACCGAACAGCTACGAGCTCTTCTACTCGGATGGGGGCATCACGCAGTTGCCGCCGGCCAACGGCCTCGCCCCCGAGCGCATGCGCAACAGCGAGCTCTCCCTCGAGCACACGTTCGGTCGGCGCCTGCAGGGTTCGCTGACCGCCTACGACGCGCGCGTGCGCGGGCTCATTGGCGCAGCGACCGAGCCGGGGAGCGACGTGTTCCGCTTCACGAACCTCTATCGCCAGAAGTCGCGCGGCGTCGAAGCCACAATGCTCGCGCGTCCCGGACGCGGGGTCGTGCTGCAGGGCAATGTCGCGCTGCAACAGGCGCGTGACCTCGAGACCGATGTCGTGCTGGTCAACGCACCGCGCGCGGTCGCCCGCGCAGCCGCGACGATCCCGCTCGCGGCCGATCGCGTGCAGCTCCTTGGCGAGTATCGCCATCTCGGCGTGCGGCGCACGCTCGACGATGCCACGGTCCCGCGTCTGCACCAGACCAGTGTCGGGATTCGGCTGCGGCCCCGACTGGCGAGCGGACCGGAGCTGCATCTGATGGTGTGGAACGTGCTCGATCAGGCGCAGCTCGATCCGGCCGGCGAGGAACATGTGCAGGATGTCCTCGCCCGCGATGGTCGTGCGTTCCGGGCCGCGCTGCGGTGGGCGTTCTGATGGCGCGCGTCTGTCTGCTGCTCGTGGGCGCGCTGCTCGCGTCTGCGCTGGCACCGAGGAAGGCGCAGGCGCAGTATGTCGTCGTCGTGCACGAGACCAACCCGCTCACGTCCATCGGTCGCAGCGAGCTGTCAAATCTGCTGCTCGGTCGCGAGACGCGGTGGCGGCACGGCGCGCGCGCCACGCCGGTCGATCTGCCCGTCACCAGTCGTGTGCGTCAGGTCTTCTCGATGGCGGTGATCCGCCAGTCGGCAACGGCGGTGCGGTCGTATTGGCAGCAGCAGCAGTTCGCCGGACGCGGGACCCCACCACGCGAGCGGGCGACCGAGCGTGACGTGCTCGACATGATTCGTCTCGATCCGGGTGCCGTCGGCTACATCAGTGTGACGACGCCGCTCGAACCCGGGACACGCGCGCTGGTGGTGCTGCCATGACGCGGCTCAGGATCCGGCGGGGTGTACCGATCGCGACGACGCTGGCGATGCTCGTCGCCTGCGAACGGCCGCAACCACCGCGACCCGCCATCGGCTTCGGATCGGTCGGCCACGCTGCAGAGCTCGAGCAGCTCTCGGCAGACACGCAGCGGGTGCGCATCGTCTTCGACTCGAGCCGATGGGGCGACCAGGACATGCGCAGCGCCGTCACGCGCGCCGAGCGTCTCGTGGAAGAGCCGGGGCTCATCGGCGTCGTCGGGCACTCGAGCAGCCGCACGACACTCGCGGCGGCGCCGATCTATCGCCGCGCCGGCGTGCCGCTCGTGGTGCCCACCAGCACGAGCCGCCTGCTGCGTGAGGAGTCCAACGCGTTCGTGCTCGTCCCCAACGATTCGATCGAAGGCGGCTACATCGCCCGCTTCGCCCATGATTCGCTGCACGCGCGGTCGGCGTGGATTCTCTACATCAACGACGCATACGGCGTCGGGCTGCGTGACGGCATGCGCACGGGGGCGGAGGCCGTGGGCATCGCGGTGCGCGCCGAGGTCCCGTACAGCGAAGAAGGCGATATCGCTCTGCTGCTCGAGGCGCACGCCTCGCGCGCACGGCCGGATGTGATCCTGCTGGCCGGTCGTGAGAAGGACTCGCGCGTCATCGTCTCGGAGTTGGCGCACCGCATGCCGGGTGTCCCCGTCGTCATGGGGGACGGCGCAGGAGGAAACCCGATCTCGCTCTCGCGTGTGGTGAACCCGCGCGTGCCGGTCTATGTCGCCACGTTCTGGTGGCCGCGGGTGGGCAACGTGCGCGACTCCGCGTTCGTGGCGTCGTGGCGTGCGATCACGGGCGAGCACCCGGCCCCGATCGACGCGCTCAAGTACGACGCGGCCCAACTGCTGGTGGCCGCGGTTGAAGACGGACAGCGCACGCCCGCCCAGGTGACCCGGTGGCTCGAGTCGCTCGGCCGCACGCGCGCGCCGTGGACCGGGCTCGTCGGGCCCGTGGCGTTCACACCCGACACGCGGCGACCGCTCGTCATGTTGCGACCCACCGCCGAGGCGATCCATGTCGCTGCCCGCTGAGACGGCGCCGCCGCTTCGGCGACAGCTCTCGCTCCGTCAACTGCTGGCGATCGGCATCGCGGCCACGGCCGCGTATGTCGGCGCGCTGGTGCTCTGGCTCGCGCTGGTCGTGCGTCCGCAAACCGATGCCTTGCCGCGTGACGGTGCGCCGGCACTCCGCGCGGTGCGCGAGATCACCTTGCGGGCCACGATGCTCTCCGGGCTCATGGCGCAAGTCGATGTCGCGTTGCAGACACCCTCCGACACGGCGAACCTGGCGCTCCTCGCCGAGCAACTCTCCCCCGGACGCGGTGGTGCGGTGCCGCTGAGCGTGGGCGAGACGCCCGCCGCGCTCCGTCCCATGTTTGCCCGCGCCGACGACGAGACCACGTTGCTGCAGAACTTGCTGCTCGAGGTGGTCGCCGCCTTGCGGCTGGGCCGCACGGCGCGCGCGAGCGAGCGCTTGAGCACCGCGCATGGCGTCCACACCACGCTGCAGCTCAACCTGTCGCAGATCCAGCGCGTCGCCGTGGAAGATCTCGAGCAGCGCGAGCGCGGCGTGGCCGCCATCGTCCGCCGCGCCACGCTGATCTCGCTCGGGTGGAGCGTGTTTGGCGCGCTGCTCATCGGCCTGTGGGGCTGGTGGCTGCTGCGGCGCCTCGAACGCCCGATTCGCGCGCTCGAACGCGGGCTCGCGCGCGTCTCGAGCGGCGACTACGCCAGCGAGGTCCCCGTACTGGCGGATGATGAACTCGGTCGCGTGGGACGCCTGTTCAACGAGGCGATCCGCGTGCTGCGCGTGCGTGCACGACAGGAAGGACGCTTTGCTGCGGCAGGACAGTTGTTGGCCGACGTGGCGCACGAGGTCAACAATCCGCTGATGGCCATCAGTGGCCTCATCGAAACCCGCCTCGAGGACGGGATCGAAGGTGACGTCGCCCGCGAGGACTTCCGCGTCATTCAGCGGCAGACGCGACGTGCGAGCAAGCTCATGGGCGGGCTCCTGCGCTTCGTGCGCACCACCGACGACGCACCACAACTCGTGGACGTGACCGTGGCCGCGCGCTCGGCCGTCGACCTCGTGTCGTATCAGTTCGGTGTGCGCGAGATCGAGCTCGTCGACCGGCTCGCGCCCGCACTGCCGCCGTCGTTGATCGACCCGGGGCGCTTCGAGCAGGTGCTGGTGAATCTCCTGAGCAATGCGGTGGACGCCCTGCGGGAGTCGGCGCGTCCGCGCCGGCTGACGGTCGAGTCGGTCCAGCGCGACGACATGGTGGAGATCGTCGTCGCCGACTCCGGGCCCGGCGTGGACGCGGCGATGGTCGAGCGGCTCTTCCAGCCTTTTGCCACAAGCAAGGGGACCAAGGGCAATGGGCTCGGACTGTACATCTCGCGTCAGCTCCTGCGCGATGCGGGCGGTGATCTGCGGTACGAACGCCATGGGGTGCGCGGAGCGCGGTTCATCGCCAGCGTGCCGGTGGCGAGCGCTGACGTCGTCAGAGCGGCGAGCGCGCCGGTGCACGCGACGTCGCCGGCCCTCGATGCCGAGGCGAGACCGCACGATGCCGTGCCCGCGCTCGTCACGACGGTCGCGACTGCTGCACCACCGGTCGACCCCGCCGGTACGCTCGCCGGCATTCGTGTGCTGGTCGTCGACGATGAAGAGCCGGTGCGCGCGGTCATCGCGCGCTTCCTCCGGCGTCGCGGCGCCGTGGTCACCGAGGCGATGGACGGCGTGGACGCCCTCGAGCACGCGGCACACGGCGCCTTCGATCTCGTACTCACCGATCTGCGCATGCCGCGCATGGACGGCGAACAGTTGCATGCGGCGTTGCGCCTGCGACATCCGGCGCTGGCGGCGCGCATGCTCATGCTCTCGGGCGATGTCATGGTCTTCGCCGATCGGGCCGATGCGCTGCCCGCCGACCGCGTGCTGCTCAAGCCGATCGAGTTCAAGGTGCTCGAAGCCGCGATCCGTCGCGTGCTCGCCGAAGACGTTGCCACCGCGCGCGCGGCGTAGGCATCACGCCGCAGCGCGGGCCCCCGTGCGCCAGCGAAAGACCGCCACACCGACGATGAGCATCGCGACGCCCACCAGACTCATGCCCGGTGCGCTCGCGAACGCACTCACGATGCCCACGATCGCTGCGAGCACGAAGAGCAACGGCACCACCGGGTAGCCGGTCACCCGATAGGGGCGCGCCAGCGCAGGTTCGCGCCGCCGCAGCACGAGCACACTGGCCGCCGCCAGCCCCTGGAAGATCCACGCGGGGAATACGTTGGCGGTCAGCAGCGCCCCCATGCGCCCGCGCGTGGCCAGCAGCAGCACCAGCGCCCACCCGCCCATCACGCAAATCGCGATGTACGGGGTGCCGAAGCGCGGATGGACCTGCGCCGCACCGGGAACGAGCAGCCCGTCTTTCGCCATCGCGTACACCACGCGCGACTGCGCGAGCAGTGCAACGGTGATGAAGCCAAGGATCGAGACCATCACCGCCGCCGTCATCAGCCGGCCGCCGGCGTCGCCGAAGATGCGCGTCGCCGTGTCGGCCGCCGGCGCTCCGCTCACGGCCAGCCCGTCACGCCCGAGCGCGAGCAGATACGAGGCGTTGGCCCCGACGTACGCCACGATGACCACGGCGATGCCCAGCACGAGTGCGCGCGGAATGGTGCGCGACGGATCACGGATCTCGCCGGCGACCATGTTCATCTGTTCCCATCCGCCCACGGTGAAGAGCACGGCGACGAACGCCTGGCCGAAGCCGCGCAACCGATCGGGCGCGACTGGTGCACCGCTCACGAGCGCCGGTTCCACGCGCCCCCAGGCGATCACTGCGCCGATCACCAGCGCACTGATGCCCGCGACCTTGGCAACGGTGAGGATGTTCTGGAAGATCACCCCGGGCTTGAGTCCGATGATGTTGAGCGCCGTCGTCACCACGATCGTCACCGCGGCCACCACCACGGGCCCGCCGATGCCGGCGATGGGCACGAAGCGATCGACGTAACTCGCAAAGCTGAGCGCGACGGCGGCGAGCGCCGCACTGGCAATGCTCAACAGCGTCATCCATCCATGCAGGAAGCCCGCCAGCGGACCGAACGCGCGACGGATGTAGACATACGGCCCCCCGGCGTCGGGGAGCATCGCACCGAGTTCGGCGTACGTGAGCGCGCCCGCCAACGCGATCAATCCGCCGAGCACCCACACGCCGATGATCCACGCGCCATTCGGCAGGGCGCGCGCCGTTTCGGCGGGGGTGAAGTAGATGCCGCTCCCGATGATGCCGCCGATGACAATGAGCGCGGCGGACCATACGCCGATCGTACGCTTGAGGGCCGGCGGAGACGCGTCGCGCATCATGCGGGGAGGTGGGAAGGAGACGCGCAGAAGCTACTTCCCTTGCCGAAGACCGGGTGGCACTGTGGGCGCATGCGCATGATCGCGTCGGGCACATGCTCCGCACCCCAGGCGCGACCCGCGCCGCCTCCCTGCCAGCGTGCCGGGGGCCACGGTCCTGCTGCAGCCCGACATGGCAGCTGCTGAATCGCTCGCGACCGGCCTCAAGCCGCGCCACATCACGATGCTCTCCATCGCGGGGATCATCGGCGCCGGACTCTTTGTGGGATCCGGTCGCGTGGTGGCGAGCGCTGGTCCCGGCGCGATCCTGGCGTACGCACTCGCCGGCACGCTCGTGGTCCTCATCATGCGCATGCTCGGCGAGATGGCCGTCGCCTCGCCCGATACGGGATCGTTTTCGACCTACGCCGATCGGGCGATCGGTCGCTGGGCCGGCTTCACGATCGGGTGGCTCTACTGGTGGTTCTGGGTGCTCGTCATTCCGCTCGAGGCCAACGTGGCGGGGGCCATTCTCAACGCATGGATGCCCGCGGTGCCCATGTGGGGATGGGCGCTGGCGGTCACGGTGGCACTCACGCTCACGAATCTCTTCTCGGTCCGGAACTACGGCGAGTTCGAGTTCTGGTTTGCGCTCATCAAGGTGGTCGCGATCGTGCTCTTTCTGGGCGTCGGCGTGGCCGCGATTCTCGGGGTGCTGCCCGGGTCCCCCATCTCGGGCGTGTCGCGCCTGACGGCCGACGGCGGCTTTCTCCCCAACGGCATCACGACGGTGCTGATCGCGATGCTCGGCACGATGTTCTCGTTCATGGGGACCGAGATCGTCACGATCGCTGCGTCGGAGTCCGAGCGCCCCGCCGAGCAGATCGTGCAGGCCACGAACTCGGTCATCTGGCGCATCTGCCTCTTCTATCTCGGCACGATCTTCGTGGTCACCTCGCTCGTCTCGTGGCGCGACCCGCAGTTGCCGGTGGTGGGCGCGTATCAGCGCACACTCGAGGTGATCGGGATCGGCGGGGCGAAGACAGTGATGGATCTCGTGATTCTCACGGCGGTGGCGAGCTGCCTGAATTCGGCGATCTACACCGCATCACGCATGCTCTGGTCGCTGGCCGAACGGGGCGACGCACCGCCGTCGTGGCGTCGCACGACCGCTGCGGGCACGCCACGCGCCGCAGTGCTCTGGTCGGTGCTCGTGGGCGTGCTCGCCACGGTGGCCAACTACGTGGTGCCCGATCGCGTGTTCGCGTTTCTCATGAACACCAGTGGGGCGATCGCGCTGCTGGTCTACTTCGTGATTGCGTGGAGCCAGTATCGCACGCGGCGCGCGCTCGATGCCTCCGGGGCGCGCCCGCTGCTCCGCATGTGGGGCTTCCCGTGGATCACGCTGGGAGCAATGGCGTTCATCGTGGTGGTGCTGGGCGTGATGCTGGTGCACCCCGCCCATCGCATGGAGGTCGTCGCGACGGCGCTGGTGGCGTGTGGTGTCATCGGCATTGCGCGTACGCGGCACGGCGCGCCGACTACTGCCCCACCGTCGGCAGCCCCGCCGCCCGTCGCTTCGCGTTGAGCGCGGCGAGCCTCGTCGTCCTCAGGCGCGTCCACGCCGCCAACGCCTGCGTCGCCTGGGCGCGCGCCGTCGTGGCGGCGGCGAGCTGTCGCGCCGTCGGCGTCACGTCCGCGTCGTGCATCGCGAGCGCGGCCGCCAATTGCGCATCGCTCGCACCCATGAGCGTCGGTGCACCAGCGGCCGCGGGCCGACGGCGAATCGCCGCGATCGATCGCGGCGATGTCATCGCCGGTGCGAGCGAGTCGAGCTGTGCACGGAGCGCGATTGCGTCGGCGTCTGTCGCCCCGGCGAGCTGTCCGCCGAGCGCACGTGCGGCCTCGTATGCCCGATACGCGTCCTGCGCACCGCGATAGAGCGACGTGGTGAGCGCGTGCAACTG
This sequence comes from Gemmatimonadaceae bacterium, assembly GCA_025453745.1. Classification (GTDB taxonomy): domain Bacteria; phylum Gemmatimonadota; class Gemmatimonadetes; order Gemmatimonadales; family Gemmatimonadaceae; genus JALOPS01. Next base: position 22,395 of record JALOPS010000005.1, on the reverse strand, counting down.
CGCCAACCCGGCGGCCGATGTGCGCACACGCGGATCGAGATGCACCGTGAGCGGCTGCTCGTAAGGCTGGCCGTCGACGGTGAGTCGCACGGTGTAGCGACCGGGAGGTGCCCACGGCGCCGTCGGTGACGGATACGTCCGTCGCGGCACCGCACCGGTGGCGTCGAGTGCGCCGGTGATCTTCTCATCGTCCGCGACGACCGGATCGAAGTGCAGATCCCAATGGAAGCGATGCATCCCTGCTGCGCCGGAGAGCACGATGGGCGGTGCGGGCCAGTAGAGCGGAAAGGCGCAGAACGGCGCCGTCGGCGTGCGCCTGCAGACGGCGTCGTAATTCGCGGGATCCACACCCGGATGCGGCGCGAGCGGCGCGGCGGCGCTGACGTGACGCCGCACCAGACGCCCCGCCGCATCGAGGATCTCGAGCGTGATCGGCTGCGACGCGTCACGCGGCAGCAGATAGTCGATCGCCGCGCCGGGCATCGGGTTCTCGCCACCGGGGACCTCGGGCGGCCACGGCGTGGGATCGTTGGTGGCGAAGCGCACGCGCACCGCACGCGACGGCGCAAAGAGATGCGCCCGATGGGCACTCCGCGCTGCGCGTGCTGCGGCGATCTGCCGAAGCGGCGTGATGTTGTCGAGAATCCAGAAGCCGCGCCCGTGCGTGCCCACCACCAGATCGCTGCAGAGGCAGGAGGAGTCGTCCTTCACGCGCAGATCGCGTACCGAAATCGTCGGCATGTTCTGCTTGAGCGACGACCACGAGCTCCCATCGTCGAACGAGACCCACACCTGGTGATCGGTTGCCGCGTAGAGCAGCCCGCTCACGCGCGGGTCTTCACGAATGGAATTGGCCACCGCATCCGGCGGCAGCCCGACGCTGATGTCCGTCCAGGTGGCACCGCCGTCGTGCGTGCGATAGAAGCGCGGCGTGAGCTCGTCGAGGCGCAGCGTGTTGGCCGCCACGTACGCCGTGCGCGCGTCGTGCCGCCCCGCATCGATGTTGAAGATGCGCGTCCACGGCTTGACGGCGGGGGGCGTGACGTTGGTCCATGAGGTGCCGCCGTTCATCGTCACCTGTACATGGCCATCGTCGGTGCCGGCCCACAGGACGCGCACGTCACGTGCAGACGGCGCGAGTGCGGTGATCGCGCCTGCTGGCGCCGGCTTCACGGTGCTCGCGTACTGCCCGGCATTGGTTGGCACCGCCCACGACTGCCGCGTGAGGTCCGGACTGATACGCGTCCACGACTGCCCGCGGTCGGCGCTCTTCCACACCGCATTGGACACGTAGAAGAGCAGGTCACGGTTGATCGGCGAGAAGTGCAGCGGCATCGTGCGCACGTTGCGGTTGTACCGCTCCCCGTTGGGGCCCACGGCCGTCATGTCGGGCCCCACGAGCACCGTCTGCTTGGTGCGGCGATCGTACTTCGTCACGTTGCCGCGCTGACTGCCGAAGATCACGTCCGGATCACGCGGGTCGGGTGCGGCGATGCCGTACTCCTGGATGTTGACCGGGTGCCAGTCGCTGAAGGTGATCTTGCCGTCGCCCGAGCGGCTGGGCACGCACGCCGAACCCGAGTCCTGCTGCCCCCCGCAGAGGCGATAGGGAAATGCGTCGTCCGCCGTGACGTGATACATCGCCGCCGTGGGCTGGTTGTACCAGTCGCTCCACGACTCGCCACGATTGGCCGACACCACCGCGCCCTGATCGGTGGCGGTGAGGATGATGTTGGGATTCGTCGGATGAATCCACGTGCGCTGATAGTCGTCGCCGCCGGGTGCGCCGCGCACGGCACTCCACGTCCGCCCGCCATCCTCGCTGCGCCACAGCACGACGGACGAGCTGTACAGCACGTTCTCGTTGGTCGGATCGACGGTCAGCGTCGGCAGGTCGCCACCACCGATGCGCGCGAGCGGACGCTGGTCGGGCGTGCGCGCTCCTTCGCCCGGTGGACTCGCGGCGAGATACCACGACGCGCCGCCATCGACCGACTTGTAGATCCCCACCGGGCCACTCGCGATGGGCGCACCGGCCGCTGTCGGCAGCGCCGCGGCAATCACATAGAGCACGCGCGGATTGCTCGGCGCGAGCGCCAAGTTTGCCTGATGCACCGCCGGCAACCCCGCCGTCATCGGCGTCCACGTGGTACCGCCATCCACCGACTTGAACAGCCCACCATTGCCGCCGCCAAAGCCCTGCCCTTCGATGAAGCTTTGCTGCTGCTGCCAGAGCGCCGCATACACCACGTCGGGATTCGAGGGATCGATGCGCACATCGTTGCCGCTCGTGTACGCATCCTTGTACAGCACCTTCTCGAACGTCCGTCCCCCGTTTGTACTGCGGAAGATCCCGCGCTCCTCATTCGGACCGTACGGGTGGCCAAGCGCAGCGACAAACAGGCGATCGGCGTTGCGCGGGTCGACATCGACCATTGCGATCATACGCGTGTCGCGCAGACCGAGATGCGTCCACGTCTTCCCCGCATCGGTCGACTTGTACATCCCGTTGCCCACCGCGAGATCGGGGCGAATGATCCCTGCACCGCTCCCGACATAGAGCACGTTCGGATCGGACGGTGCGGCGGCCATCGCACCGATCGACCCGGTGGACTGCCCATCGAAGAGCGATACCCAGTTCGCGCCAAAGTCGGTGGAGCGCCACAGCCCGCCGTTGTCGAAGCCGATGTAGAGCGTCGTCAGTTGCCCGGTCACGCCCGTGGCCACACGCGCGCGCCCACCGCGAATGGGGCCGACATGACGCCAGTGCAGCGCGGAGTAGAGCGTGCTGTCCTGTGCGGGGAGGTCGGCGGTGACGACGCCGGTCACGAGGAGCGCGACGAGCGCGCGGCGAAGAGCTGAGGCAGGCATGGGACGACGTCCTGGAAGCGTCGCAGGGCGACGAAACGGCGGGGGCGGCACCCGGCACCAACGGCGGACCGGGGGCGTGGCGGCGCGGCGTCGCGCCGAACCTCAAGGTGCGTCGCCGTCTGGCGCACCGCGAGCCCCTGTCCGCGCCGCGACATCGTGCGCACGTTCAGACCGCTCGGCGACTGTCCCGTCCACCCACCAGACTGCCATGGCCCTGCGCCGCCGCTCCGTCGCACTCGCGACGCTGCTCATCCTCTCGGCGTGTGCCCGCGCGACGCACGCGCCCACGCTGGCCGCCGATCCCGTCGCGCAGGCCACGCTCGCACAGATCTATTTCTGGCGCGCACGCCCTGGCCAGCTCGACGCATACACGCGGTACGTACGCGAGGTCGCCGAGCCCATCGATCGCGAGGCACAGCGCCGCGGCGCGTTTCTCTCGGTCGCCACGTATCTCGCGAACGACAGCACGCTCCCGTGGACGCACATGCGGGTCTTCCTGCTGCGTGATTCGGCGCAACTCGCCGGACTCAGCGCCGCGTTGAGCGCCGCCGGCGAGCGACTGCAGCCCGACAGTGTCAAGCGGCGCGAGCAGTCCGCCTACTCTGCCACGCTGCGCGACCGCGTAGGGGGCACGGTCGCGCGGCTCGTGCATTGACGCGCGAGACTACTGCACGCGCAGTGTCACGCGCGCTTCACCCAGGGCGCCACTGGTGCTCGTCGCGCGGAGCAGCACCGTGAAGCTTCCACCGGTCGCGTAGCGGCGCTGCGTGCGCACCCCCGTCCCCGTGGTGCGATCACCAAACGTCCACGCATAGCTGGCAATCGAGCCGCCGGGGTCCGTCGTTGCCGTCGCGTCGAACGTGCAGAGTCTGCCATTGCACGCCACGGTGAAACGCGCGAGTGGCGGCTCGGGCGTCGCACGCGCGATCACGGTGGCAGTATGCGTCTGCCCCACGTCGTCGGTCACGGTGACGCGCGCGGTGTAGTTGCCCGGTTGCGCATACGTGCGATTGGCCGTCGCCGAGATACCGCGAACGACCGTGCCATCGCCGAAATCCCAGACGTAGTTCCAGATCTCGCCGTCGTCCGTCGACGACGCGGCGGAGAAGCTGCACGCCAGGCGCGTGCAACTGCCCGTCAGTCGCGCCACGGGGAGCGAGTCGATCACGCGCGCAAGCACGCTGGCCGTGCCCTGCTGCCCGGTGGCGTCGGTCACGGTGAGATCGCCGCGCACGTCGCCATTCTGCGCGAAGACCCGCGACACCGTCTGACCCGACGCCGTGTCACCGTCGCTGAAGCGCCAGAACCAGGTGGACCCCGTCCCCGCCGCAGAGCTGCGCCCATCGAACACGCACACGCGGCGTGTGCAGTTCACCGTCGCCGCCGCGAGGGCGCCCGATCCGCTCGGCGCACCACCCGTGCTACCGGTCACGCCGCTGAATGCGAGTCGATTGGGTGTGCCCGTCCCGCGCAACGCGGTGAGGCTGTTGCCGGTGCTGCCGGTGACGAGCGCGGCGCGGACCTGTGCCGGTGTGGCGCGCGGGAACTGCTGCAGGTATACGGCCGCGAGCCCGGCGACGTACGGCGCCGCCGCCGAGGTGCCGTTCCAGAGCTGGACAGACGTGGGCGACCCGCGTGAGGCGCTCGGCACCTCGACCCCCGGTGCGAAGAGGTCGACGCAGCGGCCCACGTTGCTGAACGACGCCACGCGATCGTTCACATCGCTGGCGCCCACGGTGATGGCGTCGGGCACGCGCGCAGGCGACACCGTGCACGCATCGAGTGCGCTGTTCCCCGCCGCGACGACAACGGTGATCCCTGCCGTGATCGCACGGCGTACGGCATTGTCGACCACCGTGCTGCCGCCGGTCACACCGAGCGACATGTTGACGACCACGGGGATCGACGGGTTCGCACGGAACTGTCGCAACACATAGTCCACGCCGCGCACGATCTCGAGCGACGAGCCGCGCCCGTCGCACCCCATGACGGCGAGCGGGATGATCAATGCACCACGGGCCACCCCGTACGTCGCCCCGGCCGCAGACGACGCGACCAGCGTGCCATGCCCCTGACAGTCGGTGTTGCCGCTCGCGCCAGAGATGGTCGTGCCGACGAGGTTGGCGCCGCGCGCCACGCGACCGCTGAAATCCACGTGGTCACCGCGCGTCCCGGTATCGAGGATGTAGAGGTGCGTGCCGCCGCCGTCGCCACGCAGCTGCATGCGACCGTCGAGCGGCAGACTGCGCTGATCGAGCCGGTCGAGCGCCCACGACGTCGTGCTGCTTTCGATGGTCGCCGTCTTGATCGGCTCCGCCTCGGCGACCTGTTCGTCACCGAGTACGGCCTCGGCTTCCTGCTCGGTGAGCGGAATCGAGAACATCCGCACACCATCGAACACCGTCAGCGAGTCGAGCGACGCGCGAGGCGCCCGCTGCGCGAGGATGCCGCGCGCCACCGTGGAGACCGGGAGTGTCCCGTCCTGCAGCGCGACCACGGTGATGGTCGTCGGGCCGCGCGACGCGGACGGTGGCGTGCTGTCGCTCGAGGCCGTGACGGTAAGGTCCTGCACGGCGACGGGAGTAACGTCACCGCACGCGGCGACGACGAGCAGCGACAGGAGCGACGCGAGACGGCGTGAGGGACGGAGCATGACGACCGGAGGGCAGGGGCGCGCGACGGTGGGGCACTCGGATGGAATGCCCGCATTGCGTGCCCGTATCGGCACTCCGGTGGTGAACTTGAGCGGCCACGGCCGTATCGGTCGCTCCGCGCGTCAGAACCATCACGGCATGAACCGCGAGCGTCAGAACGAATGCATCGCGCCCGCGGAGCGAGCCCTCATGGCGCACCGCGGCGTGCGGCGACGCGCCTGACCCGACGGATTGGCCGCTGGTCCGGGTGCTTATCCCCTGGCCAGCACCCCAAGCGCGCCCACGAACGTGTCGAGCTCTGCCGTCGTGGTATACAGATGCGGTGTGACGCGCACGCCGCGTACCCCGGCGTTGTCGATCGCCACCGTCCACACCTTGTGCTCGTCGAACAGCCGGCGATGCAGTTCGCGCGGGGGCATGCTCGTCACGCCCACGTTGGCAATCGCGCACGAGCGCACCGGGTCGCGCGGAGTGTTGAGCACCACGTTCGGCCGGTCGCGCACCTGGTCGCTCCAGTAGCGCTGCAGATAGCGCAACCGCGCCTCCTTGCGCTGGATGCCGATGGCCTGGTGCGCGGCGATCGCGTCGCGAATGGCGAGATCGGTATGCACCGGATGCGTGCCGCGATGATTGAGCTTGCGGATATCGTCATCAGGCGTGCTCACCGCATCGCCGAAGACGGGCCAGAGGCCGGCGATCTTCTCGCGCCGCACATAGAGCATCCCCGCACCGAGCGGCGCGCCCAGCCATTTGTGCAAGCTCGCCCCGTAGTAGTCCACACCGAGGTCGGGAATACGGAACTCGAGCTGCGCGAAGGCGTGCGCCCCGTCGACCAGCACGTCGACGCCACGCGCGTGCGCCATCTCGGCGATCTTCCGGATCGGCAGGATGTGCCCCGTGATGTTCACGAGATGGCAGACCATCAGGAGGCGCGTCTTCGGCGTGATCGCGTTGGCGTAGAGCTGCACGACCTCGTCGTCCGTCGCAGGGTCGAACGGCAACGACACCACGCGATTGACCAGGCCATGCCGCCGCGCCATGAGCCGGAACTGATCGAGCATCGCGCCATAGTCCTGCGCGGCCATCACCGCTTCATCGCCGGGCTTCCAGTCGTAGCCGGCAATGACCGTGTCGAGCGACTCGGTGGTGTTGCGCGTGACGATCAGTTCCTCGACGGCGCAGCCGGCGAGTGCGGCGAGCTGTCGCCGCGTCTCGAGCGCATCGTCGCTCTGCACGGTGCGCATGTACCGCGACGCCTGGTAGTTGATGGCGCGCACGTGCGAGACGTACTGCTCGAGCACGGCACTCGACTGCATCGAGTAGTAGCCGTTTTCGAGATTGATGTAGTCGGGGACGAGGCGATAGCCGCCACGCACCGACTCCCAGAAGTCGCCGTCGCGCGCGAGCGCCTCGGGCGCCGTGCGGTGCGCATACGTCAGGAGCTCGGGCGCGAGCACCGCGCCGAGCGACACCTGGCCGAGCGACCTGAGGAACTCCCGCTTCTGCATTCGCTCTCCTGTGGCGCAAACGCCACGCACTTCACGCCGTGAGCACCACTGGTGTGCGACCACACCATCCTACTGCGACACAGCACACAGTACCAACGCCTCGGACCGCGCGCCTACTTGCTGCCTGTGCGCCCCGTACACAGCCTGCCGGGCCGTTCTGCGAATCCACCCTTCCGTCCGGAGAGTCACCCGTATGCGCGCACGTGGACCGCTCCCGCTCCTGGCCGCCGCAACGCTCGTCGCGGCATGTCAGGATACGACCGCCCCTGCCTCGTCCGTTGATCCGTCGGCCGTGCCGACGCTCGCGGAGTTCGGCAACGAACTCGACCAGCCAACGGGTCGGCCGATCCCCGGACAATACATTGTGGTCTTCCGCGAGGATGCGCGCGAGCCGCGCGCCGTGTCGCAGCGCCTTGCCGCTGCCGTCAACGGCGAGATCCTCCACCAGTACGGCTCGGCGCTGCGCGGCTTCGCGGTCCGCACGAGCGATGCACGCGCCGAGGCGATGTTGGCCGCCGACCCCGCCGTCGAGTATGTCGAGCAGGATCAGGAGATGACCAAGAGCGCCACGCAGACGAATGCGACGTGGGGGCTCGATCGGACCGACCAGCGCGCGCTCCCGCTCTCGTCGACCTACACCTACGGCGCGACCGGTGCCGGCGTGCGGTCGTATATCCTCGACACCGGCATCCGCTACGATCATGTGGACTTCGGCGGGCGCGCGGTGCCCGGCTTCGATGCCATCAACGATGGGCGCAATGGCAACGACTGCGACGGGCACGGCACCCATGTCGCGGGCACCGTGGGCGGCACACAGTGGGGAATCGCCAAGGGCACCACGCTCGTCGCCGTGCGCGTGCTCAACTGTGCGGGCTCGGGGACCACGTCGGGCGTGATCGCCGGCGTCGATTGGGTGCGCGCCAACCACGTGAAGCCAGCGGTGGCCAACATGTCGCTCGGCGGCGGTGCCTCCACCACGCTCGACAACGCCGTGAACAACGCGATCGCGGCTGGCGTCTCCTTCGTGGTCGCAGCCGGCAACAGCAACGCGAACGCGTGCAACTACTCCCCCGCCCGTGCGGCATCGGCGATCACCGTCGGCTCGACCACCAGCACTGACGCGCGGTCGTCATTCTCCAACTTCGGTTCGTGCCTCGACCTCTTCGCCCCGGGGTCGAGCATCACGTCCGCGTGGTACACGAGCACCACGGCGGCGGTCACGATCAGTGGCACGTCGATGGCGTCGCCGCACGTCGCCGGCGTGGCCGCGCTCTATCTGCAGGGGAACCCCTCGGCGTCCCCCTCGACCGTGCGCACGGCGATCGTCGGCAACAGCACCACGAACGTCGTCACCAGCGCCGGACGCCGCTCACCCAATCGGTTGCTCTTCAGCAACTACTGAGCGACCGTCGACCACCGGCGTGCGGAGTGCGGGGCGGTGCCGTCAGGCGCCGCCCCGTCGCGCATGCGGCCCAGGCCGGCCGGAACGGGTGCCCCGCCTTGCGGTTCTGCTGCGGACTCTCGTACTTCCGACGCCGGTCGCGCACCGGTCCCGCCTGCGTTCCCGCCCTTCCTCACCGAGGCCACGTGCTTCGCCAATCGTCTGCGCCCATGCGCGCTCTTCTGCTGGCCCTCGCGACGGTCGGCGTGTCGTGCGCCACCGCCACCACGTCGAACGGGCAGCGCGCCCGCCACCCCGCATCGCCCGCGCCGCGCGCGACCGCCGCGACACCACTCGAACCGCTCACCTTCGACTCCACCGTCTTCTCCGCGCTTGCCTGGCGCGAGATCGGCCCCGCTCGCGGCGGCCGTTCCGTTGCGGTCGCGGGCTCGGTGCAGCGCCCCAACGAGTACTGGATGGGCACTACCGGCGGCGGCGTCTTCAAGAGCATCGACGGCGGGCAGAACTGGAGCGCCGCGAGTGATGGCTTCTTCGGCGGCACCATCGGTGCGATCACCGTCGACCCGCAGAATGCGGACATCGTCTGGGTCGGTGGCGGCGAGACCGACATCCGCGGCAACACCGCGCCGGGCGACGGCCTCTGGAAGACCACCGACGGCGGCAAGCGCTGGACGATGCTCGGCTTCCGCGACGAGCACATCGCCGCGATCCGCGTGCATCCCACCAACAGCAGCACGGCGTGGCTCGCCGTCTTCGGCAATCCATTTGCCGCGTCGAGCACGCGAGGCGTCTACAAGACCACCGATGGCGGACAGACGTTCACCAAGGTGCTCTTCGTCGACGACTCCACAGGGGCGATCGACGTGCAGCTCGATCCCTCGAACCCCGACATCCTCTACGCCGCCACGTGGCAGGCGTATCGCACGTCGTGGGCGATGTCGTCGGGCGGCCCCGGCAGCAGCATCTGGAAATCCACCGACGGCGGGGCGACGTGGACCTCACTCTCGCGTTCGGCTGCAGGGCTGCCGCGCGGTGTGACGGGGAAGATCGGCCTCACCATCTCGCCGGCCAAACCGAGCCGCGTGTGGGCCATCATCGAGCACGACTCGGGCGGGGTGTATCGCAGCGACGATGCCGGCGCGACATGGACGTACATCAACCGCGACCGCAAGCTGCGCCAGCGCGCGTGGTACTACTCCAACCTGGTGGCCGACCCCAAGGACACCAACGTCGTCTACGCACTCAACGTGGGCTTCTATCGCTCGCGTGATGGGGGCGTGACGTTTCGCGAGCCCATCAACGTGCCGCATCCGGACAATCACGACCTGTGGATCGCACCGGACAACCCACAGCGCATGGTCGAAGCCAACGATGGCGGTGCGACAGTGAGCACGAACGGCGGGCGAAGCTGGACCGACCAGGAGTTTCCCACCGCGCAGTTCTACCACGTCGACACGAGCAACGACTACCCGTACCTCATCTGCGGCGCGCAGCAGGACAACTCCACGCTCTGCGGCCCGAGCCGCGGCGAAGGGCGCGTGAATCTTTCCGACTGGAAGGACGCGGGGGGCGGTGAGTCGGGCTACGTCACGCCGCACCCCACCAAGCCGGGCATCGTCTTCGCCGGCAGCTATGGCGGACTGCTCACCCGCAAGGATCTGCGCACCGGCTTCACGCGCGACGTGACGGTGTATCCGGTCAATCCCATGGGGTGGTCATCGAAAGACATCCCCGTGCGCTTCCAGTGGACCTTCCCGATCGTCTTTTCGCGGCACGATGCACGCGTGTTGTACGCCGCGGGATCGCGTCTCTTCCGCTCGACCAATGAAGGCGAGCGATGGACGCCGATCTCCCCCGAACTCGCGCGGCGCGACCCGCGCACGATGGAAGCCTCGGGCGGGCCGATCACCAAGGATCAGACGGGCGTCGAGACTTACGCCCTCATCTTCGCCTTCGACGAGTCGCCCGTGCAGCGTGGCGTGCTGTGGGTGGGTACCGACGATGGCCTCGTCTGGCTCTCGCGCGACAACGGGGCCACGTGGAAGAACGTCACCCCGCCGACGATCGGCGACTTCACGCGTGTCTCGATCATCGAGCCCTCGCCACACGACGCGGGCACGGCCTACGTCGCAGCCAACCGCTACCAGCAGGGTGACCCGCGCCCGCTGCTCTACAAGACCACCGACTTCGGGGCCACCTGGTCGCTCATCGTCGATGGCATCGCGCCCACGCACTTCCTCCGCGTCGTGCGCGAGGATCCGGTGCGCCGCGGCCTGCTCTTCGCCGGCACCGAGCGCGGCGTGTACGTGTCGTTCGACGCGGGCCAGCAATGGCGCTCGCTCCGCCGCAATCTGCCGCTCGTGCCCGTGCACGACTTGCGCATCAAGGACGCCGATCTCATTGCCGCCACGCATGGCCGGTCGTTCTGGGTGCTCGACAACCTCACGCCACTGCGGCAGCTCTCCCCGCGCACGGTCACGGCGCGCACGCATCTCTTCGAGCCGCCCGTCATCACGCGCACCGATTGGGGGGGCGGCTTCTTTGCGCAGCTCGCGGCGTTCACCGGCGGCGGCAACACCATTGGTGCGAACCCTCCGGGCGGTGCGCCCATCCAGTACTGGCTCAAGGCACCGAACGAACTCGTGCGCCTGGAGTTCCTCGACGCGAAGGGCGCGCCCATCGCCGCGTTCACCAGTGAGCAGGACCCGGCGACCGCCGCCGACTCGGTGGCGCTCGAGCAGCGCAAGCTCAAGGCCATCGACTCGCTCGTGACAACGGCGGGCTGGTCTCGCGATTCGGCGACCCGAACGATCACCGCGCGCTTCGCGAGCCCGGCGGCGCTCCTGCAAACGGTCGACATCGAAGAGCTCTTCTCGCGCCCCGCGCGCCCGGCGCGCGTCCCCAATCGCGCGGGGCTCAACACCTTCTTCTGGAACCTGCGCTATCCCGATGCGGTGCGCTTCGACGGCATGATCATGTGGGCCGCGAGCGTCACCGGCCCCATCGCGCCGCCGGGGAGCTATGCGGTGCGCCTCACCGTCGGCGACCAGACGCAGACGCGCCCCATTCGCCTGGTGCGCGACCCGCGCAGCGATGCGACCGATGCCGACCTCATCGCGCAGTTCGCGATGCTGCAACAGATCAACGCTCGCACCACCGATGCCAACAACGCCGTGCGCACCGCGCGCAACATGCGCGGCCAGGTGGCCGACCGCACGCCGCGGCTCACCGGCGCCGCAGCGACGGAGTTCACGCAGCTCGCCAGCACCATGCTCGAGAAGGTCGCCGCCGGTGAGCGCGAGATCTACCAGGTGCAGAATCAGAGCATGCAGGATCCGCTCAACTATCCCATTCGCCTCAACAACCAGATCGCCTCGCTCTCAGGCACCGTCGCCAGCGGTGACTACCGCCCCACCGATCAGGCACGCGAAGCGTTCACCATGCTGAGCGGCAAGCTCGATGTGCAGCTCACCGTCATCCGGAAGGCGCTCGACGAGGCATTGCCGCGACTCAACGCCATCCTCAAGGCCGCCGGACTGCAACCGCTCGTGCCGAGCACCGAGGAGCTCAAGGACAAACCCAAGGTGGCGATGTAAGTGATGGCATCGCCTGCCCTGTTCCCTGTCCGCCGCGTCGTCGTCGGTTCCACCCAACACGAGGCGGTGCGTGCCGCGCTGACCGCTGCGCGCCCCGACCTCGACACCCGCGGCGCGCGCTATCAGGACGTCACCGCCGACGATCTCGCGTGGGCCGATGCGTACATCGGCTTCAAGCGCCCACCCGTGCCCACCATGGGCACGGTGCGCTGGGTGCACTGCACCGGCGCTGGCGTGGACGCGTGGTTCTCCCCCACCGAACTCGATCGATCGATTCTGCTCACGCGCTCGAGCGAGTCATTCGGGCCGATGATCGCCGAGTGGGCGCTCGCGCGCGCACTTGCGGTGGCGCAACGGTTGCGCGAGTTCGATGCCGCGCAGTTCGAGCGTCGCTGGGCACCGCGCGATCCACACCTGCTGCGCGGCACCACCGCCGTCATCGTCGGCACCGGTGACGTCGGCGGGCACTGCGGGCGCCTCTTCGCCGCACTCGGCTGTCATGTCATCGGCGTCTCGCGCACAGGCGCGGGTGATGCGGCCGTATTCGCCGAGCGTCACCCGGTCAGTGCACTGACGCAAGTCGCCGCGCGCGCTGACTGGCTGCTGCTCATGCTGCCGCTCACCGACGACACGCGCGGCCTCGTCACGCGCGAGGTCCTCGCGGCCTGCCGGGGCGCGGTGCTCATCAATGGCGGGCGTGGCGCGGTGGTGGACGAAGCGGCAATTCCCGACGCACTCGACGCCGGGTGGCTGCGCGCTGCGGCGCTCGACGTCTTCGCCGTGGAGCCGCTGCCGGCGACCTCGCCGCTGTGGGCTGACCCGCGGGTGATCGTCTCGCCACATATCTCGGGACTCACGACCGTCGAGGGTACGGTGGCGGGATTCCTCGAGTGTCTGACCTCGATCGAAGCAGGTGCCACGCCGCGCTGGACGGTGGATCGCGATCGACAGTACTGATCGCCGTCGTCGCGGCGCGGGTGCATCACGCAGGCTCACGCGTCACGAGGTCGCCACATGTCAGGTCGCTCGCGGGAAGCGCAGTCGCTCATCGCCATTCGGGTCGCCGCTGCCGGCACCATGCTCATTCACGGCCTGTCGCGTGTGACCAGCGGAGGCGTGGCACCGTTCGGCACTTTCCTGGACAGTGTGGGCTTCCCGCAGGGATCAGCGCTCGCGTGGGCGCTCACCATCGCGGAGCTGATCGGCGGACCGCTCTTGGCTGTCGGGCGGTTCGTGCGGCCGCTGGCGCTCTTCTTCGTCGCGGAGTTGCTGGCGGGTATTGCCCTCGTACACGGCCAGGCAGGGTGGTTTGTGGTGGGGGCGGGACGCAACGGCATGGAGTACAGCGTGGTGCTCATCGTCATGCTGTGCGCCGTGGCGTGGAGTGCAGGCGACTCCCGTCGGGGGTAAGTTGGCGGCGTGACCCGCTCGCTTCATCACTGTGTCGCACGGCTCGCCCTTGCGAGCGCGCTGGCATGCTCCACGCTTGGTGCGCAGGGTACTGATCGCCTGATGGGGCCCGGCGTCTCGGCCGCGCTGGCCTCAGCGCGCGCCCGTCATCTGCGCGACGTACGCTACGACCTGTCGCTCGACGTGACTGCTTCCGACAGTGCAACCGGGCGCGTGGTCATCACCTTCGAGCGGCGCGCGTCCACCGCGCACGACGTGCTGCTCGACTTCCGTGGCCGCGCACTCCTCGCGCTCGACGTCAATGGGACCGCCGTCGATGTGCGCGATTCAGCGACCTGGAACGGTCATCACATCCGACTCCGGGCACGCTCGCTGCGTGCGGGCCGCAATCGGGTGGAGGCCCGCTTCGTCACGCCCATTGCGGCGTCGGGCGCCGCGATCATTCGCTCGCGCGACCAGTCTGACGGGCGCACGTATCTGTACACGCTGCTCGTCCCGTCCGACGCCAATCTCCTCTTTCCCTGCTTCGACCAGCCCGATCTCAAGGCACGCGTCACGCTGACCCTCACCGTGCCGCCCGACTGGCGTGCGCTGGCCAACGGGGCCGTGGCCGCGGATGACAGCTCGGCGGCGCGTCGCATCGTACGCTTCGTCGAAACACCGCCGCTGAGCACGTATCTCGTGGCGTTCGCGGCAGGGCCGTGGGCGGTCGCCACGCGCACCGCGAGCATCCGGCCGGGTGAGCCCGCAATCCCGGTCTCGCTCTGGGTGCGGCAGTCTCGCGCGGCGGAAGCCGAAGTCGACACGCTGCTCGTGATGAATGCCCGCGCACTCGCCTGGTTGGGCGACTGGTTCGGCGTGCCGTATCCGTTCGGCAAGTACGATGCGTTGCTCGCACCGGCCTTTCCGTTTGGCGGCATGGAGCATCCCGGTGCCGTGTTCTACAATGAGCAGAGCTTCATCTATCGCGAGCGTCCCACGCGCACGCAGCTGCTGGGGCGGCAGGCGACGACCTATCACGAGGTCGCACATCAGTGGTTCGGCGACTACGTGACCATGCGCTGGTTCGACGACCTCTGGCTCAAGGAAGGATTCGCCACGTACATGGCCGCGAAGATGCAGGCGGCCCTCGAGCCCGGCGGTGATGCGTGGCGCACCTTCTACCTGCGCAACAAGCCCGTCGCCTATGCCACCGACCTCACCATGGGCACCACGCCCATCTGGCAGCAGTTGGGCAACCTCGATCAGGCCAAGAGCAACTACGGGCCGATCGTGTACAACAAGGCGCCTGCGCTGCTGCGACAGCTCGAGTTCGTGGTGGGTGCGCCGGCGTTTCAACGCGGGGTGCGCGCGTTGCTCGCCTCCCGTGCGTTCGGCAACGCCACGTGGCGTGATCTGCTCGCCGCGGTCGGACAGGCTGCGGGTCGCGACCTGTCGGCGTGGGGTGCGCAGTGGATGCTGCGCCCCGGCATGCCTGTGCTCGAGACGTCGCTCGCGCTGCGCAATGGACGGATCGCGCGGCTCCTGCTCTCACAGCGCCCCGCGCAGCCGGCGCTCTCGGGGACAGCACCCTGACCGATTGCCACGCGTGTGCGGCTGCACTATCCCGGCGGGCGTGACACCGTCTTCGACGTCACTGTTCGCGGTCGCACGCACGAGGTGGTCGGGGCGCGCGGATTGCCCGCGCCGGCATACGTGTATGCCAACGACGAGGACCATGCGTACGCGCTCGTGCTGCCCGATGCGCGCTCGCTGGCGTGGCTGATCGATCATGTGCCCGAGGTCGCCGCGCTCTTTCCGCGCACCATGCTGTGGGGCACGCTGTGGGATGCGGTCCGTGAGGGCGCGCTCGACCCGGCGCGCTACGCCGCGCTGGCGTTGCACGCGATCCCCAAGGAGGCCGACGAGGAACTGACCGGAACGCTCGTGCAGCGCACCGTGACCGCGATCGACCGGTACCTGCCACACGAGGACGACGCAGTGCGCGCGGGCGCCGAGGCGGTGTTGCTCGCCGGGGCCGCGGACTCCGCGCGCAGCTACGGACAGCGCAAGGTGCAGCTCGACGCCGTCATCGACCTCGCGCGAACGCCCTCGGCGATGCGTCAATTGGATGCGTGGCTCGACAGCACCACCGTGCGCGGACTCCCGCTCCGGGCGCCCACGCGCTGGGCGATCGTCACACAGCTCCTCGCGCGCGGCGCGGCAACCGCTGAGCAGCGGCTGGCGGCGGAAGTGGTACGCGACTCCACGAGCGAAGGCAAGCGACTCGCGTACGTGGCGGCGGCCACGCGCCCGGATGCCGCACACAAGCGGGCGCTGTTCACTGCGTGGTTCGCGGACACGACGCTCAACGAGCAGTGGGTGACGTCGGCATTGCGCGCGTTTCACGATGCAGAGCAGAGCGAGCTGACGCGGGCGTATCTCGTGGCATCGCTCGACTCGTTGCCGTGGATTCAGCAGAACCGGCGGATCTTCTTTCTGGGCGCGTGGCTGGGCGCGGTGATGGGCGGTCAGCGCGATGCGGAGGCGTTGGCCACGGTGGATCGATGGCTCGCAGCGCACCCGCGACTGGCCATCGATCTGCGACGGAAGGTGTTGCAGGCGCGAGATGAGCTGGAGCGGACGGTGCGTGTGCGGCGAGGGCGTGGACGACCTGCGCAGTGAGGCCGACCTGCGGCGCGTCTCTGGAACCGCGCCGATCGTCGCGATGTCGAGTGCGCTGGCGTCCGCTGCGCGTCGAATGAGCGCAGGACGCAAGTCGAGCGCACGAGCGCGTTGGAGGGAACTGGCCGTGCTCCCGCTGCCTGCGTACGGCTCAATCGTCCCAGGACTCCGTGGAGACTTGCCGAAGCGACTCCGGCGTCACCCGAGCTGCATCGGCGGCGATCAGTTCGAACACCCATTCACTGTCGCGACGCCCTCGCACGAACAGGGGCACGTTGGATCCTGCTGCGCGCGCGGAGGGAGCCCTCAGAAAATCGGCCACACTTCGGATATCGCGCGCCACACGCCAGCAGGCCTCCCGCTCCTCGTCCGGCGGATGGTTGGCGACCAACGTGGCGGGTAACACTCCCCACGCCGCGCACGCGTTGGCGTCCGTCAAGTCCACGAATCGCCCGGCGCGCAACAGCACGCGCAGCACGCCCATCCGGGATGGCAGCCCGGGAACACCCTCGCGAAGAAAGCGCGCGTGGAGCTCGGCCCACGCGGTTGCTTCGTCGCTGGTCATGTACAGTGCGCCGAATTCACCCGGGGGATTGAATCGTCCGCCAACGCGCGGATTGTGCTGAAGCGTCGTGACGACGTATGCGGTGAAATCGGCACGCGCATCGTCGGCATATCGTGGATCGACCACACGAATGAGCTCTTCCGGAGCGCCGGTGAACGCGAGCATCAACGCGTGCGCGGGCTGCCACGCCCTGATCCCTCGCGCGCGTCACGCGCGAGAGACTCACGCACCAGCCGCAAGCGACTGCAGGAGCGATAGCACCCGGTCGATGCGCCCGGCACGCATGACCTCGAGTGGCGTGGTGCTGCCGCCGAGCGCCGCAGGTCTCGCCTCGCGCAACCACGTCCGTGCGACATTGGGACCGTCGAACAGTCGCCGAGACAGCTCGAGCAGCTCGGCGAACTGTGTGAGACGAGAGCGAATGATCGCCCCGCGGGGCGTCGACGAACCGGACCGCCATCGCCAGTAAGTGCTCTGATCGACACCGAGGATGTCGGCCATCTCCTGGTGCCCGAGCGCAAGTCGCCGAGCCCCACGCTCGTACGCCGAAAACTCGATGTCCTTCCGGACCGCAGTCGACGCCATGGCATATCCTCCACCACTCAACATGCCCGCGTGACCTTGCAATTGCAAGGTCCTGCCATCGTCGGGCGTAGCCTTCGCCTTCCGGTCAGTACCGCCCCGTCCCCGGCTGAAACGTTCGCCACGAGTGCCAGAACTCCTGGCTCGCATTGATCGGCGTCAGCACACCCGTCGCGCCGCGCCCATCCAGTCCATACGCTCCCTGCGCACTCACCAGTGAGTCGCCACGCCACGCGAACCGCGTCGCCGTATCCGGCCGCTCGAACGCAAAGAAGCTCGCCGTGTCATCGCGCAGCGCGAGCACCACGGGCGTCGTCCCCACCATCGCGTTGATCACCCGCTCGCGCTTGAGCCGATTCCAGTCGAACGCCACGCTCGCACCACGCGCCGTGATCCCCACCACCCACGCCTTCTCCCCCCACGACACGGTGTCCGTCCCCGTGAGCGTCTTGCGACTCGTTCCCCGCTCGAACGCATAGTCCTTCGCGTACTCCTCCGCGAAGGTCGTATCACCCTGCATGATGCGCGCATCGGGATGGATCGCGAGCCACTGCGCCAACGTCACCTGCACGCTCGGCAGCTCGCGCAATCGCACACCGCGCCGCGGGCCCGTCACCGCTTCGCCGTTCGCCTGGCGCCACCAGCTCTTCGTGGTCGCATCCTCGAACATCGCGTTGAACTGATCCATCCCTACCAGGCGAAACGTCTCGGGCCGCCCGTCGACCAGCGGTGAGAACACGCGCCCCGTCCGACAGACAGTGCAGTAGCTCACGAGCACCGGCTCGCCACCGATCGTGTCGCGCACCTGATGGTGATAGCCGATGTACTGCAGCGGATAGGCGCGCGCCTGGCCGTTGACCACCACGCCGACCACGAGGCGATCCTGTGCCACCGTGTTGCCCGCCACTGGTTGCATCACCACGCGCGTGGGCTGCCGAAAAATCTGGTCTGCGGCCATCTGCACATTCGTCATGTACGCGACGACGGCCGCGACGATCACACCGATCGGCGGCATCCATCGCCGCCACCCGCGCAGCTGCCACGCGGCCGGCGCGCCATAGACAACGAGCGCGAGCGCGAACAGTCGCACCACCCACCGCGCGCCGTGCAGCGCGTACGCCACGTCGAGACTGCGCAGCCGCTGACTCCCAGGCAGCGGCATGATGAACCACACGTGCGCGAACTCGAAACAGATGACGAGGACGATCCCCGCCCAGAAGATCAGCCGGCGCATGGCGCCTCACCGCATGTCGTCAGATCAGTCACGCGGCGCACGATCTCGCGCGCACCGCGCCGCGACAAGGCGCCCGCGCCTACGGTGCGGGCGGCGGTGGCGGACCGCCCGGCGGCATCATCGGCGGGCCACGCATCGCACCGTCGGCCGGCCCGCCAAAGCGACCGCGCCCGCGGCCGCCGGGCCCACCGCGCTGCCGAAAGAGCCGGTCGCGCGTCTCCCGCTGCGCCGGCGTGAGCACCGAATCGAGCGCCTCACGGGTGGACTCGAAGATGGAGTCGAGCCGTGGCCGAACCGTCGCGTAGGTCGCTTCGAGCGTCGTGAACTGCCGCTCGAGGATCGCGTCGACCTTGCCCTGCTGCTCCGGCGTGAGGCCCAGCTCACGCGCGATGCGCTCGCGCATTTCCGCTCGACGCCCCGCGCTCGGCGGCCCCATGGGACCCCGACGCATCGGCCCCGACATCATCCCGCGGCCGTCTCGCCATCCGCGATGCAGCAGCGTGCGGTCGACAGCGACGCCGATCGCGCCACCGCAGACGAGCATCGCCACGAGCACGAGCGGGACCCACGCGGGCATGCGGCTGCCGGTCATCGCGACAGCGACTCCTGCAGCAACGCGTCGGGCGACGCGGGCAATCCCATCGGTTCGACGAAAGCCGCGCTCGTCGCCACACCGCCGAGCATCGCCGTCGTCCACGCGTCGTCATCACCGGTGACCGTCGTCGTCGCCGTGCGCCACGTGAGCACCAGCGACGCCGCGGCCGCGATCGCCGCCCACGGCAGGACACGCCGCGCCGGCCGTGCGACCGTCAACACCCATGACGGCGGCGTCGCCGGCTGCGCGGCGGCCACGTCGCGCACGATCCGCGCGCGCAGTGCCGCCACCCGCTCGGGCGCAAGCGCCGGCGCATCCACGCGCGAGAGGGCACGCGAGAGCAGCGCGTCGCGCGGAGGGTCCTGTCGCGCGTCGTACGAATCGTCGGATGCGTCGTGCACCATCATGTGTCTTCTCCCGGCAATCGATCGCGATACGGCGCCATCACCGCGCGCAACGTCTTGCGTGCCTGGTGCAAGTGCCAGCGCACGGTTTCCTGCGAGACCTCGAGCTGCTCGGCGATCTCGGCGCCCGAGAGTCCGTCCACGTCGAACAACATCACGATGCTCCGCTGCCGGGGTGGCAGCCGCTCAACGGCAGCACGAAAGACCTGCCAGAAGGCCTCGCGATCGGGATCGACGGTCTCACCCGCTGGCGCGGCGAGCTCGCTGACCTCATCGAGCGAGTCCTGCTTGAGGCGCACGACCGACTCCCGTCGCCGGAGCGCCAGATTGAAGACCACCCGAAGAAACCACGGCGCAAACGGGCGCGCGCGATCGAACTGCGCAAGGCGCTCGTAGGCGCGCACCGCGGCGTCCTGCACGAGATCCTCCGCGTCTTCCCGGTTGCCGAGGACGCGGCGCGCGAGCTGGTAGGCGCGGGCGAGATACGGGGTGACCAGATCACCGAAGGCATCGCCATCCCCGTCGACCGCACGCGCAGCAAGCGCGCTCTCGCGCGCGCCGGGGGAATCCGGCGCCGGGTGGTCTCGAGGAGGGTGAGCATCTGCGGGAGGGGTCGGCACGAAGCGGGCGAAAGTGCGCTCAGAGAGGTATCCCGGCGAGCCCTCGCCCGTTGGGGGACGGTCTTCGTCGGCGACGCCGAGCGTCCCCGGTGCTGCCGCCCTAGCGCAACTGTACACCCTCGTGCGAGAGGAGCCAGTGTTTGGCCGGGAGTCCGCCGCCAAAGCCGGTGAGCGATCCGTTCGCCCCGATCACGCGATGACACGGGCGCACGATCGAGAGCGGATTGCGCCCGTTCGCGGCCCCCACGGCGCGAATCGCCGCCGGCGACCCGATGCGTCGCGCGAGTTCGCCGTAGCTGATCACCGACCCGTAGGGAATCGCGTCGAGCGCAGCCCAGACCCGCCGCTGGAACTCGGTGCCGGCGGCGTCGAAGGTGAGCGCAAAGCGCTGTCGCGTGCCGGCGAAGTACTCCTCGAGCTGCCGCCGCGCCTCGCGCACCGTGCGTACCGCTGTGCTCGCGGCGACGTCGCTCGAGCGCCACGACGGATCGGGGGTCATCGACGAGAAGTACACGCCGACCAGCGCGTCCGCGTGTCCGGCCACGAGCAGCGGTCCCACCGCGCTCGGCATCCACTCGTAGGCAATCGGGCTCATGCCATCGGCTCCGTCGTCGACGTCGACAGTGACGCCCACAGATGTTGTGCGGCATACGCGCGCCACGGCCGCCACGACTCCGCACGCGCGCGCAACTGTGCCGCGGAGATGCCGCCCGCCGCCTTCCGCAGGACGAGATCCCCGTCGGGAAAGGCATCGGGCCACGCGAGGGCGCGCATCGCGACGTACTGCGCCGTCCACGCGCCGATGCCGGGCAACGCGTCCAGTCGTCGCATCACCGCGATCGGGTCGCTCACCTGGCCGTCGACCAATTCGGGGAACTGTCCGTCCGTGAGCGCCTGCGCCAACGAGACGATGGCGACGGCGCGGCCACGCGGCATGCCGATGGCCGCGATGGCGTCGACCCCGGCGTCCACGAGCTGCGCGGGCGTCACGGCCACATGCGTGAGCGCCTCGGGTGCGTGCGGACGCAACGAGGCCGGCAGTTCGTCGGCCAATCGTTCGACGAACCGGCGCGCGAGCGTATTGGCGCCGCGCACACTCACCTGCTGTCCGATCACCGTGCGCACGGCGAGCTCGGCACCGTCGAACGCGCCGGGGACACGCAGTCCTGGGCGCGCGCCGACGAGTGGCCCGAGCACAGCGTCGTCCGCGAAGTGCCGCTCGACCGCGCGCGGATCGCTGTCGAGATCGAACATGCGTCGCAGCCGCGCGAGCAGCGGCACGAGGACCGGGACGAGCGACGCGGTGAGCGTGACGCGGAGCGCGTGTCCGCGCTGCGTACGTGCCGCAGGGGCGATGGAGATCACTCCCATCGCCCCGTGCATCGACACGGACCGCCAGTACGCGCCGTCGGCCGAGGGCTCGAGGGTCTCGATGCCCGTGGTCACTCGTGCGGCGAGATACGCGCGCATCGCGGTCCAGTCGTACGGCGGGCGATAGGCGAGCGAGACGGTGACGACATCGGCCGTCTCGGGTGCGCGCGCGCATGACCGCGCGTGCACGCCGCGTCGCAGCGCCGTGGGTGCGAGGCGATAGCGATCGCGAAAGAGCGCGTTGAATCGGCGAAGGCTGCTGAAGCCCGCGGCGTCGGCAATCCGCGACACCGGCAGCGTGGTATCGGTGAGCAGTTGCTTGGCGGTGAGCAGTCGCCGGGTTTGCCGATGCGCGCGGCGGCGGTGCGCGCCAACGTGGCCACGGCATCCAC
Organism: Gemmatimonadaceae bacterium; assembly: GCA_025453745.1. Lineage (GTDB taxonomy): Bacteria > Gemmatimonadota > Gemmatimonadetes > Gemmatimonadales > Gemmatimonadaceae > JALOPS01. The sequence continues at coordinate 527 of JALOPS010000005.1, read as the reverse complement.
ACTCGGCACATCCGACGGGGCGAGCTGGGCGCGCACGAGCGGCGCCAGCTCCGGCCGGCAACGCAGACACGGCCGAAAGCCGCGACGTTCCGCGGCGGCCGCGCTCGCGAAGAAGCGACACCGATCCGCGCGCGCGTTCGGCGCCGGGCAGATCGGCCGACAGTAGATCTTCGTCGACGTCACGCCGACGAAGAACACACCGTCGAAGCGGGTGTCACGCGCGCGAAGGGCGCGCAGCGCCTGGACGGGGTCGAGAGCGGTCACGCAGAGAGTATGCGCGGCAGTCCCGGCGTGCGCTCGCCGTTTTCGGACCTCGTCGCCGACGTCGCGTCCGTGCGCGTGCGCCCTCGGCGCGTGTCCCGCACCGCTAACGTGGCGGACCCATCGCCATGAGCAGCGTCGCAATTGCCACCGGATCCTGCGTGGGCAGCGTGCGACGCGCGAGCTGCCCGTCGAGGGCGAGCATGGCCAGTCCATGCGCCACCGACCACGGCCCCAGCGCGAGCAAGTCCGCATTGCCCGGCGGA
>JALOPS010000139.1 GCA_025453745.1 Gemmatimonadaceae bacterium | reverse complement strand
GTCGATCGGCTGGGTCAAGTTCCTGCACCGCTACGGGTCCGGCGTGTCGCTTCGTGCGAGCGTCATGCGGACCAACCGTGAGCCCTGGGATTTTCCGTCGCGCCGAACTTTCGTGGGCGCAGAAGCGCAGCTCCTTCCCGTCTTTGCCGCCGGTGTGCGCGCGGGACTCTGGCGTGAGGTCGGGCAGAACGCGGATCGCCAGACCCGCGTCACCGTTGGTGCGAGCCTCGGTCTGTGAGCACGCGCGCGCCGGGCCTCGCGCTGGTGCTGCTCGCCGCGTGCGGCGAGCGCGGTGAGCGCTCATCGCCGATTGCACAGACACGCGACGCTCCGCCGTCCGCGGCGCGCGAGGCCGAGGCGGTCGCGGTCGACACGGCGGCCATCGATGCGCGCGTGGCGTCACTCCGGATGGTGACCGGGCGCGTGGACGAGGCCGACGAGCAGTCCGCATGGACGGCGGCGCTCGATGGCGACGTGCTCGTGCGTGTCGACGAGGAGCGCACGCGTACCGACGGGGCGCGGAGTGCGCTGCGTCACTATTTCCGCGACGGACGGCACCGCCTCACCCGCGAGGTCCGCATCGCCACGATGCTCGAGCGGAACGGCGCGCCGACGGTCGACACGATTGTCGTGCGGTGCGGATGGGATGCCTTCGGCGCGCTCGCCGCGCGCGAGAAGACGATCGATGGAATGCCCGGTACGGTCCAGGAGTACGAAGCCGACGCGTATCGTGTGCGGGTCGCACGGCTGTCGCAGCTCGCCCTTGTGCGCAGCGCGGTCCGCACGCCATAGATACCGCGTCGATCGGGGATCGACGCGGATTCGACGCGCGTGGGCTCGCTGCGCGCGCACCGGCGTCCGCCGCACTTCACGACCACCACCATGTCTCGTCGCCTGCTGTCCGTCGCGCTCCTCGGCGCCACCGTCGCCGCCCCCGGGGCCCTGCACGCGCAAGCTGCCGACAGCGTCAAGAAGAACTACGAGTTCTCCGGCAACCTCGGGTTTGCACAGACCGGAGGGAATGCCGATCTGATGGCGCTCAATGCCGGGAACAAGTACAAGTACGTCCTCAACGGCTGGACCTTCGCGCAGGACCTGAGCACGGTGTACGGCGAGGCGGACGGCCGCGTCAACGCGAACTTCTGGAATGGCGGCGTGAAGGGCGAACGCGCACTCACGCCGCGAATCGGGGTCTTTCTCGCCACGCGCTTCGACCGCAATGTGCTGCAGGGGATCTCGCGGCGCTTCGAAGAGGGTTTTGGTCTGTCCATCAAGGCGATCGAGCGCCCGAAGGACATCCTTGGCGTCACGCTCGGCGCGTCCGTGCTGCAGACCACGTTTCTTGGATCCGTGAACACGGTCAACATTCCGCGCAACTTCCCGGCCGCGCGCGTGGGGGCCGATTACAAGCATCTGTTTTCCAAGGTCGCGTACTTCCAGCAGATTCTCGAACTGCTGCCGAATCTGGAGACCAGCGAGGCGCTCCTCGCCAACTCCGAAAGCGCGATCGTCGCCCCGATCTCCACGAACATCGGGCTCAAGCTCGGCTACATCGTGCGCTACAACGGCTTGCCACCCGTTCGCAACGGCCGGTCGCTCAAGAAGACCGACACCTTCTTCTCGAGCGGGCTGACGTTCAGCTACTGAGCGTCCGCGCGCTGCGCGACCGTCCGTTGTCGGTCGCGCGGCGCCTCACGCGGCGTCGGCCAGCAGCAACTCGACGAACGCCGCGATCTCCGGGCGTTCGGACCACCGTGGGCTGTACACGTAGATGGGGAGGTCGATCGAGAGCCCCTCGACCGGCACCAGCCGCAGCATGTCCAACGGTGTCTTGCGGAACGAATCGTAGCCAAAACCGAAGGCCAAGCCGGCCGCCACGAGACTGAGCCCTTCGACCGGGCTCTCCACCATCACCCGCGCCGGCCGGCGACGTCCCATGCGCGCAAGCGCCTCGTACATGCGCTGATAGGTGACGGGGCTCGCTTGCGGCGATGGCATGATCGCGTCGAGCCCTTCCAGATCGGCCATCGAAATCCGTTCACGCGCCGCCAACGGATGGTCATCGGCGAGCAGCACGCCGCCGATATGTTCGGTGAGCAGGAGCTGGCAGCCGATGCGATCGTGCGAGAGCGGTTCGCTACCGAAGCCGATGTCCAGCTCGCCAGCGATGACGGCCGCCGCCTGGCGCACGGCGCCGAGTGTAGACGGCTGCATTTCCACGTCGGGGTGCTCGGCCTGAAAGCGAGCGACGGCCCGTCGGATCTTCGAGACGCTCGCACCGAAGGTCGTGGTGCCCACGCGAAGAAATGCCGTCGGCGACTCCGACGAGCGCACGGCGTCGAGCAGCCGATGGGACGCGGCGATGAGCTCCCCGCCCTGTTCCAGCAGCACCCTGCCGGCCGTGGTCGGCTCCACGCCAGTGGGCGTCCGCTGGAAGAGCCGCACGCCCAACCGCGCTTCGATGGCACGAATCCGCCTGCTCAAGGCAGGCTGCGCGATGTTGAGGCGCACCGCGGCGCGCGTGATCGAGCGCTCTTCGGCGATGATCGAGACCGCGCGAATGTCGCGCAACTCGATGATGGGAGCGATCGACGCGTCGACGGGCAGCTCAGTGTGGTTCATGGCGGTCCCCGAGACGGGGGATCAGCGTGGGCGGGAGATCGTGATCCTCATCAACTTTCGGCGCGGCGGTGGCAAGTGTAGCGCTACATCGCGCGAACGCGGCAATGCGGAGTGGGCATGCCGGGATCGCCGGACATGCCATATCCTCATCGCCGTCGCACCGGATAGATACGTGGCGGCGCGCGCGCGCGTCAGGAGGGCGTGCGTGACGGGACGCCGCGGCGTCCGCACGGCCCGCGGTCCACTCGAGTGGCGGGCCGAGCCGTCGTGCCCCGGCGCGGATTACGCGCCGACGGTCACCGCGGTAGCGGCGCCCGCCGACGCATCCGTTTCTGCGGTTGCGCCGCCGCGCGCCAGCCGCGCGTAGAGCTGCTCGCGGCGCCCAAGCGCATTGACTTCGCACATGCTCACGAGTGCGCCGTCGATCGGCACGTGGAAGACGCATTGCGCCACGCGCTCCTGACCGAGCGGTGACTCGAGCTCATCCCGGCTCATGAAGTGGTGGCTGACAATGGCGAGGCCGTGCAGTCGCGTCGCGCCTCTCGAGACGTCCCATGCCGCGCGCCACGGCGCACCGTCGTCGAGCCGGCGGGCCCAGTGCGCGACGTAGGGGATGAGGTGACGAGCAACGAACGCCGGCGCGGTGACCATCACGCCGGCGAGCTTCGCCATCGTATCGGCGCGCGTGCCGACACGGAACGTGATCCCGCCGAAGCGGGACAGAAACCCGTCGACGACGGCCTCATCCATGACATCGCCCGACTCGCGAATGGGATGAAACGAGACAGCACCACTGTCGCGACGCGAGACAATGCCGTGCACGAAGCGGTTGCAGGCCGAGTGGCCGAGCCACTTCGCGCCCCGCGCGACGCGCGCTGCGCCGGCGGATGTCCCGTTCCCCAGCGCGCGCGCGACTTCCTCCCACAGCGCGTCGGCCGTGACACCGCCGCCAAAGCCGTCTTCGGTGCGGCCAACCTGCGCGATGGGCTGGAAGCTGATGAGGTGGAACACGTCGGCGTTCTGCACGAGCCAACGCAGCACGTCGGCAACGCCCGGGAGGTTCTCGCGCGTGACGGTCATGGTCGTCGCGCAGCGCAGCGGCAATCCGGTGGCGCGCTTTGCAGCACGCGCCAACTCGGCGAACTCGTCGCGCAGGGGATTCAGGTCGCGCTCTGCGGCCGCGTCGCGCCAGCGGGCGCCCTTGCGACCGCGCTGTGTGGTGTCCACATGAATGCTGACCTCGGTCAACCCGCCCTCGGTCATCAGCCGTTCGAGCAGTCCCGGCCGACGGCGGAACGTGTCACCGTGTGTCATGAGCATCGGCACCAGCTCGAGCTCGCGCGCGTACCGCAGCAGCTCGATCAGTTCCGACTCGGGGCGCAGTGTGACCTCGCCGTCGGTGAGCTGCAGGTTGCCGGCATGGCCCAGCACGGGACGCAGCAATCGCATCTGCGCCTTGATCTCCTCGACCGAGGCGGCCGGAATGCGATTGGCCTCTTCGCCCAGATAGCAGCCGCGGCAGGCAAAGTCGCAGCGCGGCATCGCGCCGATGGTCGCGCCGCACCCGTTGCCCTGACGACCGAGCATCTGGTGTGGCGTGCGCAGCGCGGGCGGGAGCGCCGCCCACGACTGCGCGAGCTGCCGACGCGTGTCGTCGCGCACGGGGCGCACGACATGCGTCAGCAGTTCGCGAAGGCGCGCGATCGAACCCATTCGCTCAGCGCATCACGGTGGTCACCCGCTGGGCCCGCGCCTGCGCAACGCTGTTGAGCGTCCAGTCATACTCGGTCTGCACGAACTTGTACTGTCCCTTCTCGAGGAACGCCCGCTCCGGCGAGCCCGCCGGATACCAGGGCGCGAGATACTTGCCGACCGACGCCTCGGTGCCACCGAAGTCCTTCTTGTAGTAGTTGAAGATCAGCGACACGAAGAGGGTCTGCGATGCGAGGTCGACGCGGTTCTTGCCCGGCGACTGCCGGATGAACTTCACGCCCTGCTCCTGCAACTGCTCGTTGAGCCGTGCGGCGACATAGGCCTCGCTCCGGAGCGGCGGGCACCCCATCGCGGCGCAGACGAGCGCGAAGTGGATGCGCGGCTCGCCGAACTCCTTGCGGATGATGTCGTGCTCGATGTTGTCGAGCGTCAACATCTTGCCGTTGATGCGGATGAACGGATCGGACCACGGCCCCTTGAGCTTGAGGAAGCCGAGCGACTTGTTGACGTTGCGAATCGACTGCGTCTCGCCCTTGGTGACGATGAGGTCGATGGTGAACGCGTTGTACGCGTTGATCCAGAACGTCAGCCGCTCGTCGCGACCGAGCGTCGCCGGGTCCACCGTGCCGAGCGCCGAGAGATACGCCTTGAACGTCGGGGCCTTGCCGAACGCGTCGTAGTCGACGATGCCGTTGGTCACGTGCTGCTTGAGCAGTTGGTCGAACGCCGCGTGGTCCACCGTCTTTCCCTGCGCTGCCGCCGGTGACATGGGTGCGATCGTGCTGGCGCCGACGAGCAGCGCGGCACTCGCCGGCAGCCACCCGAAACGCTTGGCCAGCGCGGGAACGAACGAAAGTGCGACGAGCGCGCCACCGGCAATCGCCACGCGCACCAGTGCGGACTCCCGCGCGCCGGACGCGCCGGCCAGCAGCGCATCGGCAAAGGACGTGTAGATCGCCGTTCCGGGGAGGATGCCGATCGCCGTCGCCATCACGTAGTCGCGCAGCGAGATCCCCGTGAAGCCACTCCCGAAGTTGAGCGCGTTGAAGGGGACCACGGGAATGAGTCGGAGGCGCAACAGCGACCAGAGCCCGCTCGATCCGGCGACCTTGTCGAGCCCCGCGGCGCGCGCGCCCAGAAAGGAGCGCAGCGCATCCTTGCCGAGTGCGCGGGCAAGCAGAAAGGCGATCGTCGCGCCCAGCGTCGCGCCCACCCAGTTGGCCGCCGTCCCCGCCACCGCGCCAAAGAGCGCACCGCCGGCGAGCGTCAGCGGCGTTCCCGGCAGTCCGAGGCCGGCGACCACCGCGTAGATCGCGATGAAGGCCGGCAGCGCAAACGAGGAGCCGCGCGCTGCGGCGATCGCCTCGCGGAGTTGCGCGGGCTCGGCGTAGCGCAGGAGGCCCGTCTGACGGGCGATGAACCAGGCGGCCGCGAGCACGGCCACGAAGAGCGCAAGCTTGACGAGGCCGGACGTGCGCCCCGACGTGGCAGGAGCAGACATGGGAAGTGGCGAAAGAGGCAACGCCATCGTGCGAACTTGTCGCGACGTGGCAGCAGGCGATAGACGACGGGACACGAAGAACTCGACGAAAGGGGGAGTGGCGCTGGTCCGCCTCCAAGTACGCGCTGCCGGCGGCAGTCGGATTCCGGCCCGGTCGCTGGCTCCACGAGCGACCCGGCGCCACTTTCGATGCATGCGTTCCTTCGTGACCTCGCCGTGACCGACGGCCTCGAAGCCCCACCGGTCTGGTTGCTCGGCGTCTGGAAGCTCTTTCGTGCCGACCGTCAGCTCGACTTCGCCCCCGGCGTGCGCATGGAGTTCCGTACGGGGGGCCACCTCCGCTATCACATCGACGTCGCCGGCCAGGATCGCGTCATCGACCTGCTCTACCGCGTCGACGGCGATGTGCTGCTGACGGACAATCCCGCCAATCCGCACGCCACCGCCGTGCGCTTTGCGCACGGCGAGGGTGATGTGCTCATTCTCGATTTTGCGGGTCCCCGCGCGTGGCTGATTCGCGAAGACGGCGCGCACCGATCGACCGACGGCGAGAGCGCGCGGCGCAACTGACCGCGCGCCCCGAGCGCGTCATGTGGGGAGCGTCGCCTCCGCCCCCGCGGCGTGCCCCGGGCGATACGACCCCTTGATCGCCGCCACATGTGCCGATGCGCCGCGCGGCTCGACGCGGTGCATCAATCGCCGATAGCGCGCCCACTCGTCGAGCACCGTGCGCGCGCGCTGACTCCCCGTCGCCTCCCAGTGCTCCGTCACCAGACCACGTACGACGCGCTCATCGTCGTCGTCGAGTTCGGCAAAGAGCACCGACTCGTGATTGATGCGACTCGGCACGAGCCCTTCCTCATCGAGCAGATAGGCCACGCCGTTGGACATGCCCGCGCCCACGTTGCGCCCGGTGCGACCGAGCACCACGACAATGCCCCCCGTCATGTACTCGCAGCAGTGTCCGCCCGCCCCTTCGATGACGGCGATCGCGCCCGAATTGCGCACGGCAAAGCGATCCCCCGCCTGCCCGGCGGCAAAGAGCCGGCCGCCGGTGGCCCCGTAGAGCACGGTGTTGCCGATGATCACATGGCGATGCGACTCCCGCGCGTACCGCGCCCGCGCGAAGGGACGCACCGCGATCGTCGCACCGTTGAGCCCCTTGCCGACGTAATCGTTGGCCTCCCCCTCGAGCGTGAGCGACATCCCGCGAATCGCGAACGCGCCGAAGCTCTGCCCCGCCGTACCGTGAAACGCGAGCACCACGCGCCCCTCGGCGAGCCCGGCATCCCCGTGCCGCTCGGCGATCCAGCCAGCCAGGCGCGCCCCGACGGTGAGATCGTGATTGCGGATGGCATGCATGAGCCGGACCGGCTCGCCGCGCTCGAGCGCGGCCGCGGCCGTCTCGGCGATCGCGTCGTCGAGGCGCGGCCGCGTGACGCGCACATTGCGCCCCACCGTGCGCCGTGGCGCCTCCTCCGCATAGAGCGCGCGCGTGCGCAGCACACTCAGATCGAGCATCGTCGCACGCGGCAGCGACGGTACCTCGGCGCGACGCAGCAGATCCGCGCGGCCGATGATCGCATCGAGCGAACGCGCCCCCATCTGCGCGAGCTGCGCGCGCACATCCTCCGCGATGCGCGTGAAGAACGCCACCACATGCTCGGGCTTGCCCGTGAACTTCGCGCGCAAGTCCTCGCGTTGCGTGGCCACGCCCGTCGGGCAGGTGTTGGAGTGGCACTGCCGGGCCATCGCACAGCCGATCGACACGAGCGTCGCCGTGCCGAAGCCAAACGCCTCCGCACCCAGCAGCGCCCCCACGATCACGTCGCGCGCCGTGCGAAAGCCGCCATCGACGCGCAGCTCCACGCGATGGCGCAACTGGTTGCGCACGAGCACCTGCTGCGCCTCGGCGAGCCCCAGCTCCCATGGCGATCCTGCGTGCTTGATCGACGACAGTGGTGACGCGCCGGTGCCCCCACTGTGGCCCGCAATGAGCACGTAGTCGGCGTACGCCTTGGCCACGCCGGCCGCGACGGTGCCCACCCCCGCCTCCGCGACGAGCTTGACGCCCACCTTCGCGCGGGGATTGACCGCCTTGAGATCGGCGACGAGCTGTGCGAGGTCCTCGATGCTGTAGATGTCGTGGTGCGGCGGCGGCGAGATGAGCGACACGCCGGGCGTGGAGTGGCGCAATCGCGCAATGAGCTCGGTCACCTTGTGGGCCGGCAACTGCCCGCCTTCTCCCGGCTTGGCCCCCTGGACGATCTTGATCTCCAGCTCGTCGGCCCGCACGAGATACTCGGTAGTGACGCCGAAGCGCCCCGAGGCCACCTGCTTGATCCGATTGTCGTAGCGCTCGTCGTCGTCGCGCGCGCGATAGTGCCCGGGGTCTTCCCCGCCCTCCCCCGAGTTGGAGCGCGCGCCCATCCGGTTCATCGCCGCGGCCAGGGTGGCGTGTGCCTCCGGCGAGAGTGAGCCCAGCGACATCGCCGAGGAGATGAACCGCGTCGCGATCGCGGCGGCGGGCTCGACCTCCTCGAGCGCGATCGCACGACCGAAGGGCGCGATCTCGAGCAGATCGCGCGGCGTCGCCGGCGGACGTTGCGCCGTCTTCGCGACGTACGCGTGCCATTCCGCGCGCAAGTCGGGTGCGTCGGTCGTCGCGCTCGCGGCGCGCTTGGCCGCCTTCCCTGCGCCCACGGCGCCTTGCAGCGCCACGACGATCGGCGGCGCCCACGCATGATCCTCGCCATCCTTGCGATAGCGAATACGCCCCGCATCGGGCAACGAGTCGCCCGCATCGCGATGCGTACCGAACGCGCGCTGATGCCGCGCGAGCACGTCCTCGCCCAACTCCGCGAGGCCGATGCCGCCGATCACCGACGGCGTCCCCTGGAACGCGCGGTCGATCACTTCGCGTCCCAAGCCGAGCGCCTCGAAGATCTGCGCACCGCAGTACGAGGCGAGCGTGGAGATCCCCATCTTCGCGAGGATCTTGAGCAGCCCCTTCTCGATCGCGGTGCGGAAGCGCTGCTGCGCGTCGGCCGGACTCGGCCGCGCCGCCGCGGCGTCATCCGGTCGCCCGTGCGACGGCGACTCGGCGAAGAGCGTGGCCACGGTAGCCATCGCGAGCCACGGGTACACCGCTTCTGCGCCGTAGCCCACGAGCACCGCCGCGTGGTGCGGATCGACCACGTCGCCTGCCTCGGCGACGAGCCCCACACGCGCGCGCAGACCGCGCCGCACGAGCCGCTGCCGCACGGCACCGATCGCGAGCGCCATCGGAATGGGTGCGCGCTCGGCGGACGCCTCGCGATCGCTGATGACGAGGATCGTCGCACGCCGTGCCGCACGCTCGGCCGCGCGGCAGAGGGCATCGAGGCCGCTGGCGAGACCGTCGGGGCCGGCGGCGGCGTCGAAGGTGGCGTCGAGCGTGAGCGAGGCGACGCCGGGCATCGTGCGCAGCGCGTCCATTTCTCCGGGCAGCAGGACCGGATGCTCCACGCGCAACATGCGTGCATACGCCGCGCGCTCCTCGAGCGGCGAGCCGCGGCGCCCCAGATGCATACGCAGCGACATCACCAACGACTCGCGGAGTGAATCGATCGGCGGATTGGTCACCTGTGCGAAGCGCTGCCGCAGATAGTTGTAGAGCGGCGGCGCCGTGCGCGCGAGCGGCGGGATCGGCGTGTCGTCTCCCATGCTCCACACCGCATCGGCTCCGGTGGTGGCCATGGGCTCGAGCACGAGGCGCAGATCTTCGAAGGTGTAGCCAAACGCGAGCTGCTTGGGACGCAACGACGCGCTGGAGGCGATCATCGGCTCCTGGCCCGCCGTCGACGGCAGCGTGAGCATGTGATGCGCCACCCACCGCGCAAACGGCTTGTGCGCCGCGACTTCGCGCTTCGCGTCGAGATTGCGAATGATCTTCTGCCGCTCGGTGTCCACGGCAAAGACGCCCGCGGGTCCGAGCTTTCCCGTTTCGAGCACATCGGCCGGATCGAAGTCGACGATCCCCACCTCCGAGCCCGCGCACACCATGCCGTCGGCGCGGATCTTGTACCGACACGGCCGCAAGCCGTTGCGATCGAGCGAGACGGCGACGGTGCGCCCATCGGAGTAGGCGATGGCGGCCGGCCCGTCCCACGGCTCGAGCACGCATTGCTGGTACTCGTAGAATGCGCGAATCGCCGGCTCGATGTCGGGATACTTCTCCCACGCCTGCGGGATGAGCATCATCACCGCATGCACCGGTGAGCGGCCGCAGCGGTGCAGCAGTTCGAGCGCATTGTCGAGACTCGCCGAGTCGCTCATGCTGGGGACGATCACGTCACGCAGCCGGTCGATGCGATCGCCGAAGAGTGCGCTCGAGAGCATGCCGTGGCGCATCGC
>JALOPS010000495.1 GCA_025453745.1 Gemmatimonadaceae bacterium | reverse complement strand
TGTGGCCCAGCGCATCGTCGTCTCGCACGACGAGTGGCTCACCAACAACGGCTTCTTCACCGCCGGCTCCAACGAACGGCGCTTCGTGAACAACGCGCTGGACTGGTTTGGCGTCGGGGCGGGGGATCAGGTGCTCACCTGGTCGGGCAACCAGATCGCCTACGTCAACTCGCCGCTCGGATCGGTTGTCGCTGGGCGCGGCGCGTCGTACACGCAGACGACGGTCACGCCGGTCAACCTCTCGCAGTACAAGGCGATCTTCGTCGGCGGATTCGCCGTCAACAACACGGCGTTGATCAACTATGTGCTCGGTGGCGGCAACGTGTTTCTCATGGGTGGCACGTGCACCCGACTCGCGAGCGGACAAGGCTGCGACACCGACGCCGCCACCGAGGCCGCCGACTGGCAGACGTTCCTGCAGCGCTTCGGCATGGGTTTCTCCAGCCAGTACAACGGGCTGAGCACGATCAACACGGCCTCTTTCGCCGGCCAGGGACCGTTCGGCGCGCCGCTGTTCACCGGAGTGTCCTCGGTGTTCGCCGACAACGGCAGCAGCGTGTTGACCACGATCGCGACGCCGGCCGACGTCACTCGGCAGATCTTCAGTGTGACCGGCGGCCCGGGCGTCTTTGGTGCGGCCGTCGTCGCCACCATCCCGGAGCCGTCCACGGTCACGCTCCTGGGAGCGGGGCTGCTCGGGCTGGTCGCCGCAGTGCGCCGACGCAAGGCGTAGTCTCGCCAGAGGGCTGGCCTGCGCACGGGGGCGCGTCCACGGCGGACGCGCCCCCGTTGCCATTGCGGGGTATCTTGACCGGTCAGTGCGGGCGTGTCGAAACGCGCCCCGCCGTCGGTTCGTAGGGTGCCATGCCTTCAACCCCTGGAAATCCCCATGGTCACGCGTGACGACGTGGAGTCCTTTCTCGACCGGCTGAGCCACGGCGGTGCCGTGGTACGCGAGGTCGAGCCCTCGCTCTGGGCCGTGCGTCCGGCCGGTCTCCTGGACTTCGACGTCGTGGTGTCGATCAATCCGCCCGTGCTCGTGCTCACCATCGACGTGATGCCACTGCCGGGCGACGCCGTGCAGCAGGCGGCATTGACGCGCCGGCTGCTCGAGCTCAACGCCAGCGATCTCGTGCACGGTGCGTACGGCATTCAGCGCGAGTCGGTGGTCCTCACCGAGGCGCTCGAGTTAGCGCACCTCGAGTACGAGGAGTTCCTCGCCGCGTACGAGAGCATGGCGCTCGCGCTCCCCACCCACCTGCGCGAGTTCGCGCACGACCGCGTCGCCGACGCGACCCCAGCCTCCGAGGCCCGCTGACCCATGGGCATCTTCGATCGCCTCTCGACGCTCATCAAGTCGAACATCAACGAGCTGATCTCCTCGGCGGAAAACCCCGAGAAGATGCTCACGCAGATTCTCGTCGACATGCGCGACCAGCTCGCGCGCGCCAAGCAGCAGGTGGCCGCCGCGATCGCCGACGAGAAGCGCCTGCGCGATCAGGCCGACGCCGAGTTCAAGCTCGCCGACGACTGGGAAAAGCGGGCCATGCTCGCCATCAACGAAGGGCGCGACGACCTCGCGCGCCAGGCGTTGACGCGGCAGGCCGAGCACCAGACGCACGCCGAACAGCTCGACCTCACCTGGCAGACGCACCGCGCCGAGACCGAGAAGCTCAAGCAGTCGTTGCGCGACCTCAACGACAAGATCGAGGAGGCCAAGCGCAAGAAGAATCTGCTCCTCGCGCGGCAGCGGCGGGCGGAAGCGCAGGCGCGCATCTCGCAGACCATGTCGGGGCTCAACGAGAAGTCCGCGTTCGAGGCCTTCAATCGCATGGAAGAGAAGATCGAGCAGAACGAACGGAAGCTGCTCGCCGCGCGCGAGATCGACGAGGAGTTCTCCGGTGACCGCCTGCAGCAGGAATTCAAGCGGCTCGAACGCTCAGCCGGCTCGGGCAACGCGGAACACCAACTGCTCGCGCTCAAGGAGCGCATGGGGTTGCTGCCGGCCGGGAGCGCGACGAAGCAGCTCTCGGCGGGCACCACCGCCAGCGAGTCGGTCGAGCCGCCGAAGCAGTTGCCGGCAGCCGCCAAGGCCACCACCGACGAAATGCTCATCGCCGAGATCGAGAAGCTGCAGGAAGGCACGCCGTAGTTGCCAATCCGGAGTTTTCCCGCTGGTTCGCGGGCGCACAGCGACGCATCATGCTCTGATGCGTCGCTGTGTCGTTCTGGCCGAGGGGAGTTTTGGACCGCAAACGTCGAAGACGGCGAATGCGGCGCTGCGCTACGTGCCCGCCGATGTGGTGGCGATCATCGACTCGCATCAGATCGGCCGCACCGCGCACGACGTGCTGGGCTACGGGGGCGGCGTGCCGGTTGTCGCGTCGCTCGAAGACGCAATGGCGCTCGGTCCGCGCGACCTGCTCATCGGCATCTCACCGCCGGGTGGTGGGCTCCCCGATCACTATCGACCGGTGGTGCTGCAGGCGCTCGGACAGGGACTCGATGTGTGGAGCGGACTGCACACCATGCTGCGCGACGATCCGGCGCTGGCGCTCGCGGCATCGGAGAACGGCGCACGCATTCATGATTTGCGACGGCCACCCGGGGATCTCGCGCTCGCGTCCGGCCGGGCCAGAGAGATCGCGGCCACCATAGTGCTGACGGTCGGCACCGACAGCAACATCGGGAAGATGACCAC
>JALOPS010000494.1 GCA_025453745.1 Gemmatimonadaceae bacterium | reverse complement strand
ACTTCAAGGACTCTGACCCCTTGAACCAGGAACCACTTCAAGGACTCTGACCCCTTGAACCAGCGACGCATTCTGCATGTGGATGCCGATGCGTTCTTCGTGCAGGTCGCGCGGCAGAGCGACCCCGAGGGCGCCGGACGCGCACGCCTGCTCATCGTCGGCGGGCGCCCCGGCAGTCGTGGGGTCGTGTGCTCCGCGTCGTACGAATGCCGCGAGTACGGCGTCCGCTCGGCGATGCCGATCGCGCGCGCACTCCGACTCTGTCCGCAGGCGATGTGCGTGCCGGTCCCGCGCCGCGCGTGCAGCACCGCGAGTCGCGCCATCGCACAGGTCCTCGGCGAGTTCACCCCGGTGCTGCAGGCCTCGAGCATCGACGAGTGGTACCTCGACCTCGGCGGCACCGAAGCGCTCTATCGGGGCGAGCCCCTGGCGGAGACCGCGCGGCGCATTCGCGACCGGGTGATCGAAGCCACCGGCCTGACGGTCTCGATCGGGGGCGGGACCACACGTCTCGTCGCGAAGCTGGCCGTCGAGCGCGCCAAACCCAAGCCGGGAACGTCGGCGACCGGCGTCTATGTGGTCGCGCCGGGCGAGGAGGCGGCGTTCGTAGCCACCCTCGCGGTGGGCGATCTCCCGATGGTGGGGCCGCGCTTCCAGCAGCGGCTGGCCGATCGGGGGCTGCGACGCGTGGCCGACGTGCAAGCGCTCTCTTGTGAGACGTTGCAGCGCATGGTCGGCGACCGCGCCGGCGCCTGGCTGTACGATCGCGCCCGCGGCATCGACTCGAGTCCGGTCGCCACACGGGACGATGCCAAGCAGATGAGCCGCGAAGACACCTTCGACCGTGATCTGCACGACGAGGCCGAGATCGCGCGCGAGCTGCTGCGGCTCTCCGTACGGGTGGCCAGCGATCTGCGGCGCGAGGAGCGCACGGCGCGGACGATCACGGTCAAGCTGCGCGACGCGGATTTCACGACACGGTCGGCGCGCCGCACTCTCGAGGAACCGGTGCGCACCGATCGCGTGATCTACCGCGTGGCGAGCGACCTCCTGGCCCGGTTGCGACGCTCCCGTCGAGTGGGGGTGCGGTTGCTGGGCGTCGCCCTCTCGCACTTCGACGAGTCGGTGGAGCTGACGGCCACGCAGTTCGACCTCTTCGGCGCACCGTCGCCGACATCAGACCAGCCGCACGACGCCCCGCGCGATCATGCGCTGGCCGCCGCGGTGGATCGCATTCGCTCACGCTTCGGCGACGCGGCAATCGTCCCCGCCACGCTGGTCGCGCCGGAGCAGTCGAGCGTGTCGGCACGCGAGTCCGACCGGGCCCACGACGGCGACGCCACACACCCACGAAAGCGCCCCCCCCGGTAGACGGCGGACGCCGGTCTCCCTTAGCTTCTCGGCTCGCACCGGAACGACATGTGTCCGCGCCGGTACGCTGGGTCCCGCGCAGCTCCTTCACTCGGTCTCATGAGCGACAGCTACTACAATCCCAATACGAAGGGGTGGCCGGCGGCCGCGGCCACGTGCCTGCTGGCCCTGGGGCTGCTGTTCTTCGCCTACTCGGTCCACGAGAACACGTACCGCAACCCGCGCGATCCGATGTTCAAGCAGGTCTACGCCGACCAGCCGGCCGCGCACTGATTGTCGCGCCGTGATGGGCCGCACGCCTCGCGTGCGGCCCTTTTTTCGTGCCCGGAACATACATCGGCCCTGCCGATGTATTGCACACAAACAATCGATTTGTGGGACACGCCAGCCACGGTTAGCCTGCCCTGCGTCCCGCCGCTCCCGAGCGGCCGCTCCCTCCGCGCCCGGCCCCGATGAACGACATCCTGCGCGCCAACCTGCTCTCGCCGATCGTCCTCGCCTTCGCGCTGGGAATCGTCACGAAGCTGATCAAGAGCGAGTTCTCGCTCCCGAAGGACCTCTACGCCTCGCTCGGCATCTACCTGCTCTTCGCGCTCGGCATCAAGGGCGGGGTGGAGCTGTCGCACTCGTCGTACGACGCGATCGCGATGCCCGCCGCCGTCACGCTGTTCATTGGCTGCCTGACGCCGATCACGGCGTACCTCACGCTCCGGCACCTGGGCCGCTTCTCCACCACCGATTCCGCCGCGGTCGCTGCGCATTACGGCTCCGTCTCCGCGGTGACGTTCATTGCCGCGCAGCAGTTCGTGCAGCGCATGGGCGCGCCAGCGGAGGGCTTCATGCCCACGCTGCTCACGCTGCTCGAGAGCCCCGGCATTCACATCGCGCTCGGCATCGGCGCGGTACAGCGCATGAAGCAGCTGCAGGCGTCGGCCGCGATGGTCGGGGTCACGAGCGGCGGCGCGGCCGTGCTTGGTGGTGGCCCGGGAAACCTCGCCGTCGCGGGCGATGCGCCACCGGCCGTGGGCTCGCTCAAGCAGGTGCTCCACGAAGTGCTCACGGCGCGCACGATGGTGCTGCTCGTTGGTGGCCTGATCATCGGCTTCCTCATGGGTGAGAAGGGATGGGAGCAGATCAAGCCGTTCTATGACGGCGGATTCCGTGGCGCGCTCACGCTGTTCATTCTCGAGATGGGCATCATCGCCGGCGCACGCCTGGGCGACCTCAAGAAGGTCGGACCCTTCCTGCTCGGCTTCGGCATGCTGATGCCGGTGGTTCATGGTGCGCTCGGTGCCGCGCTCGGGAGCTGGGCCGGGCTCTCGGTGGGAGGCGCAACG
>JALOPS010000493.1 GCA_025453745.1 Gemmatimonadaceae bacterium | reverse complement strand
TTCCAGGCGCACGAGATAGCGATCGTACACGTCACCGTGCGTGCCCACGGGCACGTCGAAGTCGTACGTCTCGTAGTCGAGATACGGGAAGTCCTTGCGCACGTCGTACGCCACGCCGCTGGCGCGCAGCATCGGTCCCGAGAGTCCCGCGTTCGTCGCTTCGTCTGCGCTCATTGCCCCGAGGCCGATCGTGCGACCGACCCAGATGGCGTTCTTGGTGAGCATCGAGTCGGCTTCATCGATCGTGCGCGGGAACGTGCGCAGAAACGCCTTGAGCCCGTCGAGCCATCCGTCGGGGATGTCGGCGGCCATGCCGCCCACGCGCGTCGCACTCGTGGTCATGCGCGCGCCCACCCACCCTTCGAGCAGGTTGTAGAGGTTCTCGCGCTCCTGAAACGTCCAGAGGAAGGGCGTGAACGCGCCGATGTCGATCGCCGTGGTGCCGAGCCAGACCAGGTGTGACATGATGCGCGACATCTCGAGCGCGATCACGCGCAGCACGGTGCATCGTGGCGTGCTCTCGATTCCGAACAGCCGCTCGGCACCCAGCACGAACGCCACGTTGTTGCCGACGGAGTTGAGGTAGTCCTCGCGATCCGTCCACGGGATGATCTGATTGTACTGGCGATACTCGCCGATCTTCTCGAAGCCGCAGTGCAGGTAGCCCAGGTGCGGCACGCAGCGCACGACTGTTTCGCCGTCGAGCTCGAGCACGAGACGCAGCACGCCGTGCGTGGCTGGATGCTGCGGCCCCATGTTGATGAGCATGTGGTCGCCGTCGAAGTCCGGCTCGAGCGGCGGCGGTGCGTCGAGCGCGGTGAGCGACCCATCGTTGCCCACCACGAGCGGAGCGCGCACGGGGCGTCCTTGCGCATCGAGCCCCGAGGTGGAGAGCTCGAGCTCGATGGTGCGGCGACCTTCGAGTGTGGCGGCCATCACTCGCCCACCCGTTCGCCGCGCGCGAGGCGTTCCTTCATGTCGGCGGGCAGATCCTCGAACGCTTCGGCGATCGAGAGTTCATTCATGGAATAGTGCGCTTCGGGATTGGCGGCGAGCGCCTGGCTCAACTGCTCCGCGCGCGAGAAGCGACCGCGCAGCGGGAAGTCCTTCCGCAGCGGGTAGCCCTCGTTGTACGACTCCCACATGAGGATGCGCCGCAGGTCGGGATGTCCTTCGAAGCGAATGCCGAACATGTCGTAGCACTCGCGCTCGAGCCAATCGGCGCCGCTGTAGATCGGCATCAGGCTCGGCACCCAGAGCTCGGCCTTGCGCTTGGAGAGTTCGACCTTGACGCGCAGAAAGCGTCGGAACGGGAGCGAGCGCAGATGGTAGACGACTTCGAGCGGTGCGCCCGGGTCGCGATACTCGACACCGGTGACATCGACGAGGTAGTCGTAGCGCTGCGACGGATCGTCGTGCAGCCAGCGAACGATGTCGAGGAAACGCGCGCGTGTGACAACGACCGTTGTCTCGCCCCAGGTCACGCTGCGACGGACGATCGCATCGCCAAAGCGCTCCACGAGCGCGGCCGCGCTCGGGTTCTCCGCGCCACCGCGATGCGCCACGTTGTGCGGCGAGGTGGGTGCGGGCGCGTTGGCATCGGCCGAGCCCGGATAGCGAATGCCCCCTTCGACGACCCCGCCCAAGGCGGGGCTGCGCACGACATCGCTCACGGCGCCGACCGCGTCTGGTGCACCGAGTTGCCGAACGGCTCGGCGAGCTGATCGATCATCTCCGGCGGCAGGTAAAGCTGGCTCGAGGGATCAGGGACGATCTCTGCGCGCAATGCCTTCGTGTCGCTCAGGCGCTCCTGCTTGATCTTCTGCTGGAGCATCATGATGCCGTAGATCAGCGCTTCCGGGCGCGGCGGGCAGCCGGGCACGTACACGTCGACGGGGATGATCGTGTCGATGCCCTGCACCACGGCGTAGTTGTCGAACATGCCGCCGGTGGAGGCGCAGGCGCCCATCGAGATCACCCACTTGGGCTGCGGCATCTGTTGATAGATGCGGCGCAGCACCGGCGCGAGCTTGTACGTCACGCGCCCTGCGCAGATGAGCACATCGGCCTGGCGCGGCGAGAAGCTCATGCGCTCCATGCCGAAGCGCGCGAGGTCGAAGCGGCTCGCTGCCGTGGCCATGAACTCGATGCCGCAGCACGCCGTGCCAAAGGGCATCGGCCAGAGCGAGTTCGTGCGTGCCCAGTTGACCAGGAAGTCGAGACGCGTGGCGATCCACGCATCCTGCGACTGGCCGAGCGGTTCGTGCACGGGGATGCGCGAGCCGTCGGGGACGGGGGCGTTGTGTGGCAGGCGCGCGGGGAGCGCGCGGCCATCGGGGGCGTCGGTCAGTCCCATGCGAGGGCTCCAGAGCGCCAGACGTAGACGAAGCCGACGACGAGGATGGCCATGAAGACCAGCATCTCGCCGAGTCCGAAGAAGCTGATGTTGCCGGTGGGGCACGCGCCGCCCACGAGGGGGACGAGGCAGGAGAGCTGCCTGAAGGCGACACCCCACGGGATCATGAACACCGTCTCGATATCGAAGACGATGAAGAGCATGGCGACGAGATAGAACTTGACCGAGAAGCGGTCGCGGGCGTCGCCGAGTTGGGGCATGCCCGACTCGTAGGGCTGGAGCTTTTCGGGGGTGGTGCGTGCCTTGAGCGTGATCGACGACAGCCCGAGGATGAGCACGGCATTCAGGAGAGCGAA
>JALOPS010000492.1 GCA_025453745.1 Gemmatimonadaceae bacterium | reverse complement strand
CATGAGCTGCCCGCCGGGGAGCTCGGTGCCGATCGGCTCGCCCTCGAAGACGAGCGGCTCGAGGTTGGCGCGCGCGGCATAGACGGCGGCCGTCCAGGCGGCGGGGCCGGACCCGACGATGACGATGGTCTCGGGTCGTGCGGTGGTGGTGGTCACGAGAACGCTCTCGGGCGAAGGGCTGCGGCCCGCCCGATCGCGGGGACGCGACGGCGGGCACCTGCCTGAAATGTGGTCAGGGGGGACAGGGGGGCTCTGCCGGGAGTGGAACGCCCGGGTTGCGAGGGCCCCGCGCGACGCACCCGTGCGCGTTGCGTGCGCGTGCCAGCCAGCGCTAAGCTCACGACGTCACGCAGCCGGAGAGATCAAGACATGGCCATTTTGGCATCCGTCGGACTCGGCGCGCGCAATCGTCCGGACGACGTGCGAGTGGTGCAGATTCTTCTGAACAATAGCATCCGGAAGGGGTCCCACGGAGTCGCTCCGGATGCTGGTCTCGGTCGCCCGGACCGTGGTTCAAGTGGGTCAGGGTGGTCCCGAGCGAACGGAGGCTCCGCGCTCCGGCACGGACAGGATGGGAGCGCCACCGCGACAGCCGTGACGATGCCCAGACTCCTGACCGAGCGCGACGACTGCACGGATGACCTGATCGACGCGATTCGCTCGTTCCAGCAGGGCATACCCGGTGTCGAAGCAGATGGCCGACTGATGCCTCAGGACCATGCGCTTGGCCGGCTGTGCGACGCGCTGCCATCGGACTTGACAGCCGACAAGCTGTGCGTGCTGATGCCGCGTGGCCGACGCGACAGCATCAATCGCTATCTGGGCTACCTCAAGGAAAAGATGCCTCAAGCCGGGCTGCTGACTCCGTTGCGCGTCGCGCATTTCCTTGCGCAGGTGGCTCACGAGTGCGTTGACCTCACGCAGATGGAAGAGGGGAGCTCGGGACTCGCCTACGAGGGATCACGATCCCTTGGGAACACTCAGCGTGGCGACGGGCCGCGCTTCAAGGGTCGCGGCCTGCTCCAGCTGACCGGTCGCTGGAACTACTGGGCGTACGGCAGGTCGCGCCTACCGCGAATCGACCTCACTGCAAGTGGCAACGAGCGACTGGTCGCCACCAACCCGGAGATGGCAGTCGACGCTGCGTGCTGGTACTGGAACACGTTGCGCAAGGCCAATTCCGCGGCAGATGCCGACGACATCACCCGCGTCACCCAACTCGTGAACGGTGGGACGAACGGACTCGAGGATCGGCGCACGCAGCTCGCTCGCGTGAAGTTCGTCATGCGGCTGACCTGACGACATGCGGTCACTCAAGCGGGGTGCCCAGCGGCTCGGATCGACGATACCGCTTCTCGCGGCGCTCGCCCTTCCCGCGCGTGTCATCCGGTCGCAAGCGCACGCCGGTCCGGGCCCGTCGGGGCGCGATTTCGTGACGGCCATCGACTGCGCACCGTGCTTGCTGCGCCCCTACCGCAAGGGCGGGGCGTACTCGGTCGTCACGCAGTTCAGCCCGACAACGCTGCCAGACGGGCGGCGCATCATGACCGGAGTGCATCTCGTCGGGCGTGGCGCCACCATGTGGCTTCCGCTGCCGGTACATGACACGATCGGCACGGATCAGGCGATGTTTCTTGCGTTCGACCGGCTGGGATCCGAACGGCATCTGGTGCTGACCTACACGCCGTTCGTCGGGACGCGGAATGCCCGCACACACTACTGGCACATCCCCAAGACGGGCGAGCAGGTACAATTTCTGGGCGTATTCCCGCCACTCGTTACCACGAGCCGGGGCGGGATCTGCAGTGAGGAGGGTGACGGAGCCGACGGCGCGAGCTTCAGGACTACTCAGTACGCGTGGCGTAATGGACGAGTCCGGCCGATCTTGCAAGTCGAGCAGGAGCGATCAGGGGACTCCGCGATTGTACGCGTCACTCGCCGGTGGACGGCGAACGGTAAACTGGCGGACTCAACACGCAGGGTGCGACGCATTATCGGCTCTCACCCGTCCGTTGTACGCCCGACGCTTTGCGCGGGCACAGTCGAACGATAGGGAACCGTCCGACCGCTCACGCCGCTTCCGCGTCCGAGTTATCTCCGCGGAACGCTTGCGTCCCCGTCACCCCGTCACCACCGCGAACGCCCCGTGACAGTGCGAGACGCTCGCCACGAGCAGCCGTGCCGGCCGGGTGGCGTCGAGCGCGCATAGGGCAGCCGCCGCGCGCGCCGCATCGGCGAGGTCGAACATGCCGACGCCGTGCGTGCGGTGCGTGGTGTGGAAGAGCGCGAGCGCGTCGATGGCGCCGGCCGATGCCGCAGCGGCATCGACGATGGCAGCGGCGGCGCGCGGCATCGACCAGTCGCGCGGACCGCGCGTGTGCGGGCAGGTCGCGGGCTCGATGCAATTGATGGGGCAGAGCCAGGTCGCGTACGAGGCGTAGCGCGCACGGCCATCGGGCGCCGCGCTCGCCCACGGCGTGGGGGGTGGTACCGGCAGCGGGGCGCGATCGGTGCGCGCGCCGTGACCGCGATGCCGGGCGAGGCGCGCGGCGACCCAGTCGGCGGTGAGGTGCGGCATGAGCGGCGAGGGCACGAGGGCATCGCGGGCATGCCTGCCGGGATGATCGGCGGCGCGGTCGAGCCACGCCGGCACGGTGACCTCCCACGCCCCCTGCTCGATCGCGAGCGGGAGCGCCCGCACCGCCTCGAGAT
>JALOPS010000138.1 GCA_025453745.1 Gemmatimonadaceae bacterium | reverse complement strand
TGGCGAGCCAGATGAAGGCGATGCGAATCCCCGCGAAGACGCCGATGAAGATCCAGGCGTCCGACCAGTTCCACCACGCGTCCATCGATCGGCGCGCTAGAGGCGCGTTTCGACGGTGGCCCAACGCTCGACGATGATCGTGCCATCGTCGGCCCGGCGGTCGATGACGACATCGTCACCCGCATCAATGGCCACCGCATCGATCGCGCGCGCGGGAGCGTCCTGCTCGGCGCCGTCAAACTCGAAGCGGATCCGCCCCACGCCATTGGCCGCGATCGCACTCGTCACGCGTGCCGGGTGCCCCTGCAGGCGATGCTCGAGTTGGTCTTCCACGGCTTCGGGGGCGGTGAGCGCCCACCGGGAGAGCACGACCTGCAGTGCTGCCGTGAGCGCCGCGCCAAGTCCTGCGAAGGGGAGCGCGTTGTTGGCGACGCGCTGTGCGATCGCACCCACGGCACCGAAGCCGATGAGCGCCGCCGCGGGCACCGTCCAATTGAGCAATGCGGTGCGGCCGGGAAGGCGCGGCGCGCCGGGAACGGCAGCGCGACGGTGCATGCCGTAGAGCATCGCGTAGACGGCCGCGAGCAGCCCGCCGATCAGAGAGACGAGATAGAGCACATGCATGAGACGACGGGAAATCGAACCTCGGAAATGCAACCGCCGCGCAAGCCCGATGGTCGCTCGGCCCTCTGCTGCGATGGAGGAGCGCCTGTGCGCCCCCCCGGAATGGTGTACCCCGCGCGCGCCGCGCGGCAACCAAGACGCGTGGTCCGATCCGCCGTCTGACGGGGGTCAGCTCCCCAGGTGCTTGCGGAAGAAGGCGAGCGTCATCGGCCACGCCTCCCTGGTGGCGCTGAGGTTGGCGCCGTTCTGCCCATCCTGCTGGCGCAGGAACCCGTGCCCGGCACCGGCAAAGACCTTGGTCTCATACGTCTTGTTGAGCGCCTTCATGGCCGAGTCCGCCGCAGGAATGGTGGCGTTCACGCGTGCGTCGTTTTCGCCGTAGAGACCGAGCACCGGCGCCTTGATCGCGGCGAGCGAGGGCGTCGCCGGCGAGGTGCCGTAGTACACCACGGAGGCGCCCAGCCCCGGCGCGGCAACCGCGTGATTGAACACCGTTGAACCACCCCAGCAGAAGCCCACGACACCGTACTTCCTGGCAGCCGCGGGGAGCTTCATGCCGTAGTCGCCGACCAGGGAGATCTGTCGCTGCACGTCTTCCGGCTTGAGCGTGCGAATGGTCGCTGTCGCGAGCTGCGGTGCGGAGTCCGGCGTGGCCTGCGAGATCTTCCCCGTCATGAGGTCCGGGGCGATCGCGATGAAGCCATCGGCCGCGAGCTGATCGGCGACCCCGCGAATCCAGTTGGTGAGTCCGAAGATCTCATGGATCACCACCACGACGGGCGCCTTGGTTTTGCGCTCGGGGTAGACGACCCAGGCGCGCACCGTATCGGCGCCTTGCGTGATGGTGACCCACTCGCCGTGGCGCGGCGAGCTGGTGAGGCGGGTCATCGCGTCGGGCGCCCCCGCGGGGAGCGCGCCGGCGGGCGGCTGGTCGGCGCGGACGGAGAGCCCGACGGCGGCACAGACGCCGAGCGAGATGATGACGGCCAGCGAGGCGAAGAGCGCGCTGCCTGGGCGTGCGGCACGTGTGGTCACGGAGATGGGCATCGGGTCAGTGGGTCGGGCGAGCGCGCGTGCGCTCAGCGGGAGGGGAGGGGGACGATGGGGAGATCGAAGCGGCGGGGGAGCTCGATGGGGTACGAGAAGTGCCACCACTCCTTGTCATACGGCGCGAACCCTTCGGCCGCCATGGCGCGCGCGAGGCGTTGGC
Source organism: Gemmatimonadaceae bacterium (assembly GCA_025453745.1). Lineage (GTDB taxonomy): Bacteria > Gemmatimonadota > Gemmatimonadetes > Gemmatimonadales > Gemmatimonadaceae > JALOPS01. The sequence continues at coordinate 8,431 of JALOPS010000138.1, read as the reverse complement.
GGTTGGCGAGCACCGCGCCGGTGGCGTTGGCCGTGTGCGCCACCTCGCTGAAGGTGTCGAACGGCGTGCCCATGTCGAGCTCGCGCCCGTCGGCGAGCGTGATGAGCGTCAGGTCCACCGCGACGCCGAGGTTGTGGCGCGAGCGATCGGCGATGTAGCCATCGCGCACGAGGGCCGTGCGCCCCGTGCGCTGCGTCCACGCCACCATCGCCTGCGTCGCCCGCACCGGGCGATAGGCATCGAAAAGCTTGAGGCCGAGCCCTTCCTTGGCCAGCGTGCGTTGCACGCGCGCGAGTGAGCGCGCGACGTCGCGGTGGAGCCATGCGCGGTTGGCCTCGTAGCCGGGGAGGACCGCGCCGGTGAAGTTGTTCGGCGTCGCGTAGCGCATGTCGATCACGAAGGTGCGATCGAACGCCAGCACGTCGATGAGCAGCGTGTCGGCGTCGCGCGCGGTCGCGAGCGGGACGTCGCTCGCGACGTTGACGCGTGCGGGCGCGCGTGGCGGCCGCGAGCATGCGATCAGGGCAGCGAGGGCGACGCCCGAGAGCGAGAGGCGCACGAGGGTGGTTGTCATGGCGTTGCGTCGCAGTTTATCCTGATCGCTGCGGAGGCGACGGTGTCGCGCCGCTCAGGAAGGGGAGTAACCCACCGGAGCACACGGTTCCGGGTCGTGATCTCGTCAGCACTGCGCGATGTCGCGCACGGGACACGAAGGCGCGCCGCCGGGTGAGACCTTCGCCGACTTTCGGCCGCGTGCCGTCGTCGATGCGAACCCGGTCTCCGGCGTGCGCTATGGCGGCTCGCAAGGACGCTGCACCGTGTTCCGTTCGTTCTTGCCCCGCCTCCCGCGGCTGGGGCTCGCGCTCTGCCTGAGCGCCGCCGTCACTGACCTGGTGGCGCAATCGGGGTCGCCACGACGCGGTCCCTTCGCCACGCGCCCCGCCATCGCGGGGACCCTCGGCGTCATGATCCCCACCGGGCAGCTCGCCGACCGCTACGACTGGGGGCCCGCCTTCAAGGGAGCGTTGCATCTGCCGCTCTTCCGTTCGGTGCTGTTCGTCGGGGAGTTCTCCTATGCTCGGCTGCCGCTGACGGCGCCGTCGACCGATCCGAACTTCGTGGTGCGCGATGGTCGTCTGCTCGGGGGATCGACGCATCTGCTCGTTCCACTTGGCGGCAGCCGCATTCCGGTGCCGGGGCTTGGCCGCGGCGCGCCATATGTCATCGGCGGGGTGGGGCTCTTTCAGTTCGATCGTCCGACGCGCACCGAGTCCAATCGCCTGGGATTCACCGGCGGTGTCGGGCTCTCGTTCGATGCGCCCGGGCATCACGAGGCGTTCGTCGAGGCACGCGCCATGACGTTGGCGCTGACGGGGCAGACCGGTGTGATGGTGCCGCTGACGGTGGGGTTTCGATGGTGAGCGTGTCGGTCCAGCGCTTCCCGCGATGGGCGACGCGTGCGGGCGTCGTGGCGGTGCTCGCGTCGCTGGCCGCGTGTGCCGGCGGCCCGATGGTCTCATCGACGCGGTTCATGGACGCACTACCGCCCAAGCCAGCAGACGCGCCGGTGCGTCTCTATCAGGACACGCGGCCTTCCTGCGCCTACGAGGAGATTGGCAGCGTGAAGGTGAAGGGCAGCGACTTCCGTCAGGCCGATCGCCTCGCCGACGCCATGCGCCAGCGGGTGCGAGAGATGGGCGGCGACGCCATCGTCAACTTCCACAAGGCGGAAGTCGTGGTCGGATCGCGTGGGACGACCACTGGTGGCATCGGTGATCCGTGGCTCGGAGGCGCCTGGCTCGGGGGCTTTCCCGGGCCCGTGATGACCGACGTACGCAACGACACGGATCTCGTGATGGTCGGGGTGGTCGTGCGCTTCAATGAGCCATGTCCGGCAGCACGCGGCGCTCGATGATGTCACCGCCATCGCGCCCTCGGTGTCCGGGCGCCATGGCGCGACGTCTGCTGGCAGCAAGTCTCGCACTGTGGTGGGGGCTTGCTGCGTCGAACGTGTGGGCGCAACAAACGATCATCAACGTGCCGTCGGTCGATCAGACCACCAAGGGAAAGTTCTTCGCGCTGCACGAGTCGCAGATTCGAGCGTGGGACGGCGTGGACTACTACCAGACCACGAACTTCCTCACCTACGGCCTGACCGATCGGTTCGAGTTGGCCACCACCGTGTACAACGTCGGGTCGCCCGCACTGCCGATTTCGACGGTGGGACTCGGCTGGAAGACGGCGCAACCGATCCTGCGTGGCGCACTTCCGCGCTGGGATGTCACGGTGGGTGCGGGGCAGATGCTGCAACTTTCGATGCGCGGTCGTGGCACGGGGATCTGGTCGTACGGCCAGGTGGCGGCCACCGTGCCCGCCTCACGCACGCGCGTGATGGTGGGGGTCAGTGACGGACCGGCCAATCTGTTCGGGAAGCACACGACACATCTGATCGCGTCGTACGAGCAACCGATCGACCGGATCATCCCGCATGTGAGTCTGCTCGGCGAGTGGTGGGCGGGCACGCACGAGTTCGGCGACTTCGTGCCGGGGATCAACTACCACACGAAGTCGTGGGTCGTGATTCTGGGATACAAGATCTCCAACAAACCCGGGTCACGGACCGATGGCGTCATCCTCGAGTTCGGGAAGACGTTCTAGCGATCGGGCGCGCCGGACGGCAGCAGTGTGGCCAGCCAGTCGATCGCCCGCTCCTCCGCCCACGCGCCCGCGCGCCAGGGAAGCCCACCCGTGGTGAACCCTACATGACCCCCGTGCGGCACGAAGTCGATCTCGATGGCGTGCGTCTCGCGCGTGGCGTCGCGGACCTCGTCGAGCACGTCGGGGGGGAGAAACGGATCGTCGACCGCGCTCACGAGCAGGGCGGGTGTCTCGACGTGAGCGACAAAGCGTAGCGCGCTCGATCGCGTGTAGTAGTCGGCGGCACCTGCGAAGCCGTGGACGGGGGCGGTGAAGTGCTCGTCGAAGTCCCACAGGGTATCGGCGGCGAGCACGGGCTCGATGGGCACGAGCCCAGGAAAGCGCTCGACCTTGGCCTGAGCCTTGAGCGCGAGCGACTTGAGAAAGGCGCGCTCGTAGACGCGTCCGAATCCGCGCCCGATGTAGCGCGACGCACGCGCCAGATCGTACGGAACCGAAATGGCGACCGCACCGCGCACGATCGCGGGTACCGCACTGCCCACCTCGCCCAGGTACTTGAGCAGCACGTTGCCGCCAAGTGAGATCCCGACGATCACGAGCGGCGCGTCGGACTCGGCGGCCAGTCGTTCGAGGACGAACGCCAGGTCCGACGTCTCACCCGAGTGATAGCTGCGCGGCTGCCGATTGGGGCGCGAGCCGCAGGTGCGAAACAGCAGCAGGTCGCGGGCCCAGCCGCGACGCGCCGCGGCACCGAAGAGGGCGTGCACATAGTGCGACGCGGGCGTGCCCTCGAGGCCGTGCAGCACGAGCAGTCGCGGCGCATCCGGGCGCGCGCCCACGACGCGCACCAGTTCGATTTCGTCGTCGTCGGGGGTGGCGCAGAACTCGTGGGTCCCAGCGACCGGTTCCCCCGTTCGGGTGAGGCGACGCCAGATCGTGCGCGCATGCCCACCCGGGAGCCACCACGCGGGGCGATAGCGCGAGTGTGCGCGGTGGGACGCGCTGGCGGCGTCGATGAGCGGGCGGATCTTGTGCATCGATGACTTCAATAATGGCGACCTCGGGCGATTCGTGCGTGCGCATGCTCGCGCCGCTCGCCGTGATCTGGCTCACCGGCGCGCTCGCACTGCACGGCAGCGTGTCTCGCGCGATGCGGCGACGCGGCGTCGCGCCCTGGCGTGTGCAGGATACGCTCGGTGCCTTTCCGCTCACGCTCGCGGGGGTCGCATTGCTCCTGGCATCGCTCGGGGGCGGGTGGTGCACGCGGCGCTGGGGCGTGGCATCGATCGGCATCGTGCTCGCGGTGTGCTGGATGCTCTTTGGCGCGCGCGCGTACCGCAAACTCGTGGGGTAGCCGGGCTCATCCACAACGCGTCGGGATCGAACGACAGGGACGAACCGTTCGACTCTTGCAGCCGATGCCGGCTGGTCCCACCTGCCGCCGAATTGCATCGGGTGATCGGATCACGCGTTGGTGCCGTAGGATCGCGTGAACGCTCTCGCTCGAACGGATCGGCGTCGCCTCATCCGACGGGCACATCATGCGACTTCCGCAGCCTTCTCGCTGGACCGTGTTGGCAATCGTTGTCAGTGGCATGCACGTCGCGCGTGCATCGCTCGAGGCCCAATCCATCGGCACGATCATCGGCACCGTGCGCGACGAGGCCCGCCAGCCCGTGAATGGGGCAAGCGTGGGCGTGGTGGGCACGCCGCGGGGTGCGATCACGCGAGAGGACGGCAGCTATCGCATCGTGCTCCCGGCAGGACGATACGAGCTCCTCGTGCGGCTGCTCGGGTATCGCTCGACGCGCGCGTCGGTGACCGTCGCCGCGGGCGCGACGCTCACGCAGGACTTCACGCTGGCCAAGTCGGCCGCCGAGCTCTCGGCGCTCGCGATCGTGGGCAGCCGCCGCTCGAGTGAGCGCACCGTGACCGACGCCCCGGTGCCCATCGACGTCATCGGGGCGGCGGAGATCAAGCAGACCGGTCGCACGGAGACGAGCCAGATCCTCCAGATGCTCGTGCCGTCCTTCAACTTCCCGCGCACGTCGATTGCGGGTGGCACCGACATGCAGCGCCCGTTCACGCTGCGCGGACTGACGCCCGATCAGACGCTCGTGCTGATCAACGGCAAGCGTCGGCACACGGGCGCGGTGCTCGCGCTCAACAACTCGATCGGTCGCGGGACGACGGGCGTGGATCTCAACGCCATCCCCGCCGCGGCGATCGAGCGCATCGAGGTGCTGCGTGACGGCGCAGCGGCACAATACGGCTCCGATGCCATCGCCGGCGTCATCAATGTGGTGCTCAAGGGGTCGGCGGGCGCCACCACCGACGTGACAATGACCACCGGCGCCACCACGGTTGGCGACGGCACGCTGTTCCAGGCCGATGCATCGAAGACCTTTGCCGGCGGCAACGGCAGCTACCTCAACATCTCCGGCGAAGTACGCAATCGCGGCCGCACCAATCGCTCGCTCCCCGAGTTCCAGCCCACCGGGTGGACGCTGAACGATGCCACCGCGGATCCCGGACGGCTCGACTACGCACGGCGCTTCACCAACTGGTTTGGCGACGCGCCGACGGTCGAAGGGGGCGGCTTCGTGAACGCAGGGCGCACGTATGCCAATGGCGTGCAGCTCTATGCCTTCGGCGGGCTCACCGCGCGACAGGCGACGGCCTACGGCTTCTCGCGCCGTGCGCGTGACGATCGCAACGTGCGCGGCATCTATCCCGACGGCTTCCTGCCGGAGATCATCGGCACCACGTATGACGCATCGGTGACGGCGGGGGTCAAGGGTACGGCGCGCGGCTGGAGTTGGGACGTCAGCGGGGTGAACGGCAACAACCGCTTCCGCTTCAACCTCGCGAACTCGCTCAATCCCACCTACGGGCTCGCGTCGCAGCGCACCTTCGACGCCGGGTCGCTCAACTCGAATCAGACCACGCTCAACGCCGATGCCTCGCGCACGGTGGCGCTGGGCTTCGCGCAGCCGCTCAACATCGGTGTGGGTGCGGAGGTCCGTCGCGACCAGTACAACATCTATGCGGGGGAGCCGGCGTCGTACAACGATGGCGGGCAGCGCATCCTCGACGGGCCCAACGCTGGCCGCCTCGCCATCACGGGATCGCAGCTCTTCTTCGGCTTCCGCCCCATCGACGAGCAGAACACGGCCAATGCGCGACGGACCTCGGTGGCGACGTACGTCGATCTCGAGCAGGCGTTCAACAAGTACGTCTCGCTCGATGTGGCGGGGCGCTTCGAGAACTTCAGCGACTTCGGCTCGACGGTGATCGGCAAGGCGGCGGGGCGTGTGGCCGTCGTGCCGGACAAGTTCGCGTTCCGCGGCGCGGTCAACACGGGCTTCCGCGCGCCGTCGTTGGCGCAGATCTACTACTCGGCGAGCGCATCGAACGTGCTGGTGATCGCGGGCGTGCCGACACCCAACGAGGCGCGCACGATCCCGGTGAACACGCCCGTGGCCACCGCCCTCGGTGCACAACCACTCGAGCCCGAGTTGAGCACGACGTACACGGCCGGCTTCATCTACACGCCGAACCAGTCGTTTTCGGCGACCGTCGACGGCTTCAACATCGACATCCGCGACCGGATCATCCTCTCGTCGAACTTCACCGGCCTCGCGATCCAGCGCATTCTCGCGAACTTCGACGGGTTCGGCGGGGACATCCGCCCGCGCTTCTTCACCAATGCCATCGATACCCGCACGCGCGGCGTGGATCTGGTGCTGCGCTACGCGATCAATCTCGGCAACGACGCGACGGTGCGGCTGACGGGGAGCTACAACTACTCCGAGAACACCATCCAGCGCATCGAGGCGACGCCGACGCAACTGGCCGGCGTGGGCGAGCCACTCTTCGATCGTGTGGAGCAGGCGCGCCTGGTGGAGGCGCAGCCCCGCAACAACGTGCGCATCGCGGCCAACTACTCGCGCGGACCACTTTCGATCGAGCTGCAACAGGCACAATTCGGGGCGTTCATCACGCGGTCGGACAATCGCGATACGCCAGCCGGACGTCTCGGCGATCAGCGCTTTGCCGCCAAGTGGCTGACCGACCTGAGTGCGACGTATCGCTTCTCGGAGCTGGGCGTGACGCTGGGCGCCGACAACCTCTTCAACACCTATCCCGATCGCCTCTCGCTGGCGAATCCGGACAACTACTTCGGCTCGCGCATGTACTCCCCGTTCTCGCCCTTCAAATACTGCTCATCGGGCTTAAACGCGTAGTGCGGGTTCGCCATCGGCAGCACGCCCTTCACTTCGGCCATTGCCACCATCGGCAGGAACCGAATGAACAGCAGCGTGAGCGTGAAGAACAGCCCGAAGTCGCCGATCATCTGGAGCCAATCGACCCACGTCGGGTGGAACTGGCCCCACGACCCCGGCAAGAAATCGTGGTGCAGCGACTGCACGATAATCACGAACCGCTCGTACCACATGCCCACGTTCACGAACGTGACCACGATCAGCACGAACCACGGCGTCTGCCGGCACCACTTGAACCAGAACACTTGGGGAATGATGAGGTTGCACGTCATCATCACCCAATAGGCCCACGTGTAGTCGCCGTCGAACGCGCGATTCTTGAATATCTGCCACTCGTACGGGTTGCCGGAGAACCACGCGACGAACAGCTCCATGATGTACGCGTAACCCACAATGGTGCCGGTCGCGAGGATGAACTTGCACATCACGTCGATGTGTTTGATCGTCACCACGTTGTCGAGTTTGAATACCGCGCGCGCGGGGATCATGCACTGCAGCACCATCGCGAACCCGCCGAAGATCGCCCCCGCGACGAAGTACGGCGGGAAGATCGTCGTGTGCCACCCCGGGATCAGCGACGTAGCGAAGTCGAAGCTAACCACCGAGTGAACCGACAGCACCAGCGGCGTGCTGAGGCCCGCGAACATCAGGTACGCGACTTCGTAGTGCCGCCAGTGCCGCGTACTGCCGCGCCAGCCGAGCGAGAGGAACCCGAAAATCAGTTGGCGCAACCGCGACTTCGCGCGATCGCGCAGCGTCGCGAGGTCCGGGATCAGCCCGACGTACCAGAAGATCAGCGAGATCGTGAAGTACGTGGACACCGCGAACAGGTCCCACAGCAGCGCCGACCGGAAGTTCGGGAAGATGTGGTTCGCGTTCGGCAGCGGGAACATGAACCACGCGTACCAGAATCGGCCGACGTGAATGCCCGGGTAGATGCCCGCGCAGATCACGGCGAAGATGGTCATCGCCTCCGCGAACCGGTTGATGCTCGTGCGCCACTTCTGGCGGAACAGGAACAGGATCGCGCTAATCAGCGTGCCGGCGTGCCCGATGCCGATCCAGAACACGAAGTTGGTGATGTCGAACGCCCAGTTCACCGGGTTGTTCGACCCCCACACGCCGATGCCGGTGGAAATCAGGTACGTCGCGGCGATGACGCCGCCGCACATGAGCGCCGCGGAGATGAGGAACGCGGGCCACCACCAACCCGGTTGCGGCTTCTCCGTGATCTCGCTCACCTGCTGCGACACGGACTCGAAGTCGGCCGGCCCCCACACGAGCGGGATGCGCGGCAGCGGGTCCGGCAGCGCCGGGCCGTGCGCGGTGTCGTGCGTGTGGGTGTCGGTGGTCATCGCGGCGGCGGTCCTCTGCACGTTTCGCTTGCGTCTTCTCTCAGCACCCCTCACCCGGCCTCGCAGACTCGGCCACCCTCTCCCACGCTCGCGCGGGGAGAGGGCAAAGACCAAGACGCACGGTTTTATTCT
>JALOPS010000491.1 GCA_025453745.1 Gemmatimonadaceae bacterium | reverse complement strand
CGAAGCGCGCCTTGAGCGAGGCGCGGTCGGTCGCGTGGGCGCGCAGGTACGCCGGGTCGAGGACATCGAGCGCCTTGTTGATGGCGTGGAAGGTCTTGCCGGTACCCGGAGGGCCGTAGAGGATCTGGTTAAGCGCCGGAGTTGGTCCTGCGGGCCACGGCGTCTCGGGTTCGCGGACCTTGCTGACCGGTGACACCGGCGGCGGTAGCTCCTCGTCGCCCAATTCCGGTCGCCACTTCTCGACGAGCGGCGGCAGATAGAAGTCGAGATCAGCCGTACCGTGCTCCTGTTCCAATCGCTGGCGCAACGCCAGCATCGCCTCGTCCATTCGTCGGTCAGACCAGTCTCTAGTCTCACGGGCGGATGCCACGCCGAACGCGTCCAGCACCGTATGCCGGTCACGATTGCTCGACATCCGTTCCACCACATCGGGGTACAGCAAGTAGCGCAGCATGTGCCTGAACTGGCGGTTGCCCTCCATAGGCTGCGCCGCGAGCCAGTCGGCAAGTCGCGCGTAGTCGCGCAGCAGCGCCGCCCGCTCGTCGACGTTGAGCGTCTTCAGCGCTGTGAACAGGGCGATGGCAAAGCCGATCTCACGCCAGCGCAGTGTCTGGAACGCCATACCGCCGGAACCGATCCCGGCCAGAACAGCGTCGGAAAGCATCGGATGATCCGCGGCGAGTACCTCCCCCGAAAGCCGCCACACCCGTTCGATACCATCGCGCTTCGACTGCGGTCCGGAGTTGGACGGAAACAGGAAGAGCACCCACAGTAGCTCGGCCATGAGCTTGCACGCCGCTGGCGTTGCCGGCGCGAGCTGATCATCCAACTTCTCGTAAAATCCCCTATCCCCCTCATCGAGGTTCCGGACGAAGTACCGATCGAGCTGCGCGAGATGTTCGGTGGTCCACAGCGATTCATCGCCGAAGATGGAGTTGTCGAGTACCAGGCATCGCTCGGCCCAGATCGCCGCAGCGTGGAGAATCGGGGCTACCCCTCGATCGTGATATCGGGACATTGAGAGTCTTGGAGAGGCGGAGTCAGGCGCGGAGCGATGTGGTCTTCTGCTGCGGGCGGGTTGCCGACGATAAGGACGTTGCGGCGGTGACTTCGGCGGTGGCATGCTCGGAGTCGAGGGCCTCATGGAGCACCGCTTCGAGGAGACGACCGCAGGCGCTTTCACCGGTAGCGAGGGATGCTTCGAGTTGATCGCACAACGCCATCAACTCGTCGACCTTCGCGACGATTCGATGCTGCTCCGCCTGTGGGGGAAGCGGTACGGCTAGATCAAGGATGGCGTCGCGCGAAACGTTCTTCATTGACGGACTTACACCGGAGGCCGAACGCGCGTAGTACTCCCGGGCGTAATCAGCGGAATTGTTCACCATGCACACGAAGTGCGGGTTGATTCCCGGCTTTAGTTGAAGACGAACAATCTTGTCACTCATCATGAGGTTGATCGGATCTTCATCTACAACGACGGCCCGCGCGACAAGATCGGCCGTATTCGCCCGTGAGATGAGGAAGTCTCCTCGCCGGACCTGAGCCTGCAATCGTGGCTGTGTTCCGGGTAGCACTTCCTTGTTTTCGCTAGACCGGAACCTACCCCAAGACACTGCACTGACTCTGAGCACTCCCCATAGATCACCGGTTCTAGGGTGATCTGCAGTTTTGGGACTCCACCCAGCATCTGAAGACACGACCAGGTGTCGCAGCGTCGTCCACTCCCATCCTTCAGGCAATTCGAAAGGTCCAGCAACCTCCAGGTGTTCAGAGGTTGGGCTGTTAAGCGTACGGTTCTCGACTAGGTCCCTCGCGGGCTCCCCACGTCGCTCTTGCGGCACCAGCTTCCCGCGCACCGCAAGATTGAGGATCGTCTGGCGCAGCTGCTTGACCTGATCGGGCCGCGCGCTGAGCGCCGGAAGCACGTTGAGCGCGAAGCGCGCGTCTGACTGAAATGTGTTCGGGTCCGGGGCATTGAGACGCGCCAGACTTGCCGCAGCGAGCCGGTCGCGCGTGGCCTCGCGTTCCGTGCGCGCGGCTTCGAGCTGGTCGCACAGGGCCATCAGCTCGTCGACCTTCGCGACGATGCGGTGTTGCTCGGCGAGGGGCGGAATCGGGAATGCCTGCCGTTCGAATTCATCGTACCGAAGGCTCTGAACAGTGGTTCCGGTCTTGACAAGCCGCTGGAGGATGTAGGCCTCAAAGCCACGCAACATGATTTGCAGGTAGCGTTCGCGTCCTGATTCGAATGGCACTAGCACCTTCATATCTTGGTTGGCCGTGGCGGCGACCTTATTGATCGCCACAGGAAGCCTCCGCTTTAGGATGCCGCTTCGTGCGACGATGAACAGGCTTCCGGCAGGGAAAAGCTTGAGGCGCGTCTCATCGAGGCCAAGCTTCGTGATCTTCAGTTCAGAGTCGGCAACCTCATCGGCCTTGATGTCTTTTGGGGACAGCCACACAATGTCGCCGTTCCAGAATTCTGCGCGACCCATCGCTGGAGTCATCCCGCCCGAGAGCCTGCCGAGCTCGCATACACGCGACCAGCTCCACGACTTAGGAGCCCGAACAAACCGCTCGGTCTCCGGGATCGGAGCCGCTACCGCTGCAGTGTTCAAAGCACTCCTGACGATCGCGTCCGTGGTGTCTTGCTCCACCAGCTTGCCTCTCACCGCGAGGTCAAGCACCAACCGCCGCAACCTCTCCACCGCATC
>JALOPS010000490.1 GCA_025453745.1 Gemmatimonadaceae bacterium | reverse complement strand
AGCCGTACTGGACTGGAACAGCGCCGCCGAACGGGTGCTGGCGTGGCCACGAGAGGACGTGTTGCAGCGCGCGGTGGAAACCCTCGGGCTGTGCGAGGCCGGTTGTCAGTTCGCCATGCGACTCATGGGCAACGGACCGATGTCTGCGGCCGATGTGGTCGAGACGCGCCTGCACGCGCGCGATGGACGGCTTGTCGACGTGGAAGTGCAGGGGCTCGACATGCAGCTCGGTGGCGAACCCGCCGTGCTCGTCATGTTGCGCGACGTCACCGCGCAGCGCGTCGCGGAGCGTGCGCAGCAGGAAAGCGCCGCTCGCGTACGCGCCTTCTTCGACCACGCGGGCATTGCGATCCAGCTGCTCGCGCTCGACGGTACGATCCTCGAGGCCAACAGCGCCTGCCGCGACATGTTCGGGCATCACGCCGAGTCACTGCTGGGCACGCGCGTCCTCGACCTCGCGTGCCCGGATGCGGTGCCACTCGTGCAGGAGGCCATCACCGAGCTCGTCACGGCCGCGCGCGACGTCGTGACGTTCGAAGCCTGTTTCCGGCACGCTGAAGGGACGACCGTCTGGGGACAGGTCACACTCGCCACCGTGGCGCTCGGTGGCGAGCGTCGCCTCATGGCCATGCTGCAGAACGCCACGGACCGCAAGCGCATGGAGCAGCAGCTCGTGCAGCAGGCGTTCGAGGATGAACTCACCGGACTCGCCAATCGCGCGCTCTTCCGCGACCGTCTGGCCCACGCGCTCGATCGCCGGCTGCGTCATCGCACCGATGTGGCCGTGCTGCTGCTCGATCTCGATGGCTTCAAGCGCGTGAACGATTCGCTCGGTCACGCTGCTGGCGACGCACTGCTGCGCGCGATTGCGCGCCGCATCGCGATGACGGTGCGCGCCGGAGAGACCGTGGCGCGTCTCGGTGGCGACGAGTTCGCCATCGTCATCGAGTCCGTCCAGCAGGACGAGGATCCGATGGCACTGGCCGATCGTCTGCTGCGCGAAACTGCCGCGCCGGTGGAGATCGCGGGTCGCGAAGTGATCGTCAACGTCAGCATCGGCATTGCCATCGCGCAGCCCGGTGAAGACGGTGACGCAGTGCTGCGCAACGCCGACACGGCGATGTACTCGGCGAAGAGCGCCGGTAAGCAGTGCGCGCGGTTGTTCGATCCGGCCATGCACGCGCGCGCTCTGGTGTGGCTCGAGATCGAGCAGGATCTGCGTCGAGCGCTTGGCCAGGCCGAATTCGAGTTGCACTTCCAGCCGTTGTTGCGACTGGGGAGCGGCACCTTGCGTGGATTCGAGGCGCTGTTGCGTTGGCGGCATCCGCGGCGCGGCCTGATGGCACCGAGCGAGTTCCTCGGGGTCGCCGAAGAGACGGGGCTCGTGGTACCCATCGGCCGCTGGGTGCTGCACGAAGCGTGTCGTCACGCGGCGGCGTGGGTCGCCGAGGTGGAGCCGGCCCCGACCATCTCCGTGAACGTTGCGCCGCGGCAGCTCGAGGACGACGGCTTCATCAATGACGTCCGTGATGCGCTGCGGGCCTCGGGGCTCGATCCGCGCCGTCTCGTGCTCGAGATCACCGAGAGTCAGATCATGCGGACGCCGGAGTTGGCGAAGGAACGACTGCACGCGTTGCGCGCGCTTGGTGTTCGCATTGCCATCGATGACTTCGGCACCGGCTATTCCTCGCTCAGCCACCTGCAGTTCTTCCCGGTCGATGAGCTCAAGATCGACCGCAGCTTCGTGGCGCGAGTCGACGACGGCGATCGCGGCGCATCCTTCGTCCGCACCATGGTCTCGCTGGCGCAGTCACTCGGTGTGGAGGTGGTGGCCGAGGGGATCGAGCACGATGCGCAGGAACGGTTCCTGACCACGCTCGGCTGCGACACCGGCCAGGGCTATCTGTTCAGTCGGCCCATGACGGGCGATGATGCCGAGGTCTACGCGCGTGAACGCAGCGGACTCACACCCGTTCATCCGATCACGGCCATTCGGGACGCGCGCGTGGAAGAGGTGCCGTCGACCGAGCCGCGCGTGCTCGACACGCGCCTCAGCGCGTGAGGTATTTCTCGCCGCGCACGACACGGGCCTCGCTGAGCCACGCGATCACGGCGTAATGCGGGAAGTAGTCGGCCGCGAGCAGGTCGAGGATTCGATCGGTGACCTCGGGGCTCGCGACGACCTCGACACGAATGGAGACGCCCGGCGGATCGCTTGCGCGCACGCCGCGCGAGCCTTCGCCGCGTGAGTCGCTGATGGTGTAGCCCGAGGCGCCGAGGCGACGCAGGTCGTGCACGAGCCGGTCCTCGAGCACCGGCTCGGCGATGATCGTGATGATGGAGAGCGGAGTCGTGTACATGGGAAATGGCCTCAGCCGCCGTGCGCGAGTTGCGCGACTCGGTAGTAGACGGGAATGCCGGCGAGCAGGTTGAAGGGGAACGTGATCGCGAGCGCCGCCGTGAGGTAGTAGGTGGGATTCGCCTCGGGGAGCGTGAGGCGCACGGCGGGCGGCGCCGCAATGTACGAAGCGCTCGCCGCCATCGCCCCGAGGACGGTTGCACCACCAACGCCGAGTCCGGCCGTGATGCCGAGCCACGCCCCCAGCGACCCGTGCAGCAGCGGCACGATCATGCCGAAGGCGAGCAGGAACGGCCCCACCTTGCGCAAGTCGCCAAGGCGTGAGCCGGCCACGACGCCCATTTCGAGCAGGAAGAGACA
>JALOPS010000489.1 GCA_025453745.1 Gemmatimonadaceae bacterium | reverse complement strand
AGGGACGAGCCGTGGCGGACGGCTGAGGGGGGCCATCCCGGCTGCGTCGACGCGCCAAACGTATCGGAGCGGAGTAGCCAGTCGCCAGAGGAGCCGAGCGCCCGTTCGTGACCGGATCGTTGGCGAGTTGTAGGAAAGTGACGCCTCTGGTGAGAGCGCGGTGAGACTCCCGTGAGCCGGACGATCGATCATGGCAGCTCCGACAGGGGACGGTTGCCCGCAGCGCTCACGCATCCTGTCACGATTCGTCCTGGCGCCCCCGTCGATGTGCGACCGCGGGGCATCCGTCGCCGCCCGCCCTCCGCCCCCCTGCCCGGCAGGGCCGCTTCCATGATCCTGACGCCAGACGATCGCCGGCGGCTGCACCGCGCGTCGGAGCTCATGCTCCGTCCCTTCGACCACGCCACGCCGGTGCGATACCTCACGTCGGTCGCACGCGAGCTGCAGCCGCTCATCGGCGCCTTTGCCGCGATCTGCGGGACGCGAGACCCCGACGGAAGCGTGGCGGTGGACAGCGCCGAGTGGGAGCCTCGAATCGTGGCCGACTTCGCGCGCTGGAAGCTCGACGACCGCGGCACCCAGCGCGCGATCGCCGCCGGGATGGAGGTGGCAACGATGCGCACGGTCATCGGCGACGCCTGGGACCTCTACCACGCCGATCCCATGGTCCAGCAGTGGTACATCCCCAACGGCGTGCACGACGCCGCGGCGTACGTGCTGCACTGGCCCGAGGACGACGCGCTCGCGACGATCGAGCTGCACGGCCGCACCTTCGGCACGCCGCGCTTCGGTGAGGAGGGCGAGGCGCTGCTTGCCCTCCTGCTCCCCTCGCTCAAGGCGGGATCGCGGCTGCTCTACACCGTCGGCCGGCAGCGGCAGGCGCTGGCGTCGCAGATGGACGCACTGGGGATCTCCGTCTGCGTCTGCGCGCGCGACGGGCACGTGGTGCACCAGTCGGAGACGCTCCGCCTTCTGCTGGCGGACGACCCGGAAGGGGGCGGCGTCGTGAAGTGCATCCCATCGGTGGCGCGCGCCGCAGCCCGCAGCGTGTCGCCCTCGCGGTCGTCGTCACGTCCCCTCCCCTCCGCGGCGGTCCACCAGCTGGTGCAGACCACGCGTGGCCGGTATCGCCTGAGCGCCGCGCTGGCGACCGACGCCATGCAATTCGGCTTCGCCGACGTGCTGGTGACCGTCGCCGCACTTCCCGACCGGGGGCCCGGCGCGGACGAGATCGGAACCCGCTTCAACCTGTCGCGCCGTGAGCACGACGTCGCGCTGCGGCTGTCACGCGGGATGCGCAACGACGCCATCGCCGCCGAACTGGGGATCAGCCCGCACACCGTACGCCGCCACACCGAGCGCGTGCTGGCCAAGCTGGGGGTGAGCAATCGGGCCGAGGTGGCGGCGCGCCTGCTGGCGGTAAGGGGAGGGCGGCAGGATCGACCTAGGTCGAATGGCCTAACACGCGCGCCGAGACGGACGCTACCGTGGCCACCATACGCGCACGGCATTCGTCGCACAGCGCCACCACCCGCCGCTCCGCAGCAGACGCTCCGATTCGCGAATCACGCCACCGCGGGAAGGAACCATCTCCTCGGGCACGTCACCTTCACGGCACTCATGTCATCCTCCGTCCGTACGATCCAGGCCCTGGTTACCATCTGCGGCCTTGCCACCGCAGCCTGCACGGTAGACGATCCGACGCAGCCCGCGCGATCGCTCCCCCCGCTTGGCGGCACTCCGGCACTCTCCGGCTCGGCGCCAGGGAGCTCGAGCGCTACATGGACGCTGCTCGGCAACCTGCCGTCTGCCTCGATCGGGGCGGCCACGTCGATCAACGACGGCGGGATCATCGCGGGACGAAGCGGCAACTTCGGCGTGCAGTTCGCTCCGCTGGTACAACTTCCCTGCACGCTCGCCGCGTGCGTCGGTGACGTTCGCGGCATCAACGGCAGCGGACGCATGGTCGGCTTCAGCTATGCGGGCAACGGCGCCGGTCGTGTGGCCTACTACTCGGATTCGCCGGGTGACCTGGTCCGACTCCCCTCCGTCGACACCTTGAGCACCGGTGCCGAAGACGTGAATGACGCGGGCGACATCGTGGGGAACACGTATGACAACGTCGCAGGAGTGCAAGCAGCGGCATGGTTCGCCGTCGATGGATATGCGACGATGACGGTACTTCCTCCCCTGTCGACTGGCATCACGATCGCGCATGCGATACAGGATGGGGTGCCTGGACCGGCCGCGATGATCGTCGGGGTGTCGAGCGGGCGAGCGGTGGTCTGGCAGCAGGGCGCGGTTTCCCCGCTGCCAACCCTGGTCGCGTCAGGCGCGGGCACCGCGTACGACGTATCGCCGGACGGGGTGATCGTCGGTTGGAGCCAGAGAAGCGGTGGCCGCTTGTCGGCGGTGATCTGGCGCAATGGAACGATCACCGACATCGGCTCGATCTGTTCGCCCGACTTCAATTCGACGGCGTACGCGATCGCGACGATGCCGAACGGGACGGAGCTCGTCGTCGGCGAGTGCACGACCGGATTCACGGTCCCGGTCGTCTGGTACTCCACGGCGAACGGGAGCTTCGCGTATGAGGTGCTGCCGTTGCCTCCCGGCGTGTCGGTCGGGCGCGCACTGGCGGTCAACTCGTCCGGTCAGATCGTCGGCCAGGTGAATGACAGACTCCCCATCCTGTGGACCTTCACTCCACCGGCGCCGAAC
>JALOPS010000488.1 GCA_025453745.1 Gemmatimonadaceae bacterium | reverse complement strand
CACCTAGAACAGGTGGTCGATAGCCCGCGCCTCGCCGTAGCGTCTGAGATGCAGCGCCGGCACCATGACGGTCCGGCATCAATCGCTCGTCGAGCTCGCCGGTGGCAACGCCGAGAGGAACTCGTCCCACGCGGCCAGGAACGCGTCCCGCGACGAGGCGTTGGCGAGCGCGCTGAGCGGCACCGTGGGTCGACCTTGCATGCGGTCGAGAGGCACGTGCACCCCTGTGATCGCGTTGAATCGAGTGCGCAACGCTTCCAGCAGCTCGCCGTTGGTCAGCGCGGGTCGCGGCGCGAGCCACTGGAACTGCAGTTCCACGAGCCGGTTGGTGCGGACGGCGAAGAGCTGGTAGGACTCGCTCCCGCGATCGAGCACGGGAACGAATGAGCCGAACGTGCTGCCCGAGCCCCACCACACGCGCAGCCTACGATCCTCGGCCCAGTGCAGCAGCGCTCGCGCGGCCTGCCGTTCTGCCTCGGGTGCACCGACTTCCTCGAGCGTCGCGAAAAACCGCGCCTCGGTCCACGGCTCGCCGCTCGCGGTGGTCCCCACGCTCTTGCGTCGCTCGGCGACCGCCGTACGTCCCACGAGTGAGGGCACGAGGGTGCGTCCGGTCGCGCCGACGTACTGTCGGACCTCGATCGCGAGCACTTCGGCGGGGTCCATCTGTTCGTTGAGGAACTCGACGATGCGGCGAAGCGGCGGGGGCACGATGTCCGCCACGAACACCAGGCGGATGCGACCGGCCTGGAGGTTGGTCTTCACCGCGTGCCACCAGTCCGTTTCCGACAGACCCGACGCCATGAGCACAGGCTGCAGTGCGTCGCTCATGTCGATCCTCTCGTCGGTGCAGCGTCTGCGCAGCGCCTCCTGCAGCCGCTCCACGGGGATGTACGTGACTGCGTTGGCCGCGTAGTCGAGCATCTGGCCCACGACCTCACGCCGGATGCGCAGGTCGGTGCTGCGCTTCACCTCGACCAGCGTGGGGATCGCCCGATGATCGAGAAACAGGTGGTCAAGCGACCAGCGTCCGCCACTCGTCGCGTCATCCGGTACCGGCATCTCCCGTGTCACGAGCAGCCACGTCGGCGACGGCCCATCGTCAGCTTCCCCGCTGAGAATCTGCGGGAAGCGCGCGAGCAGTTGCTGCAGCAGTGCTTCCGACTCGAACAGCGTTTCCTGCAGGGCGGTGAGCCGGTCGTTCGGATCGACGTGGAAGATCGAGGAGGGCATGGTACGGGCCGGTGTGAGGTGATCCCCCATTCTACCGTGTGCGCCTGACAGTGTCGCGCGCTGTCATACCCCGACCGTATGTTCGGGCGGGATGCAGGTGCCAGCGACCACGAGATCGATCGACGAGGACAACACAGCTCCATGACTCCCGCTCGGAAAACGACCACCGGCTTCGTCACCAATCCGGCGGCACAGTAGACGCTCGCGGCCGCCGGCTTCCCCGCATTCCGCGTGCTGCCGGCCACCGGTCGGCTGGCCTCCGTACTGCCTGCCAGCTGGCGAAGTGGCATCTATGTTTTCGAATGTGAGGACGGCGAGGGCTACGTTGGGCAAACGTCGGGCGCCCTCAGCACCCGACTGAGCGCCCATCGTCGGAATGTTGAGGGGATTCGCGCTGTCACGTTCGTGCGCACAGCACTGAAGAAGCTCAGCACACGCGAGCGCGAGGTGCACACCCTGCTCGAGCGCGCTGGCGTTCGCCTAAAGAACCTGTCATTCGCGCGCTTGGAGCCGGGGGCGCGACTCTCGTTCTCGGATGTGCTGTCCGAGGAGGAGCAACGGCAATGGCTCGTCAATCCAGCGCTGATCATCTCGGGTGATGAGCGCCCCATGGCCGATCAACGAACCACGCGCGGCGACGCGATGTTCGAATCGTTCGTTCAACACCATGCGGCGCCATGGATGCTTCGCGCACTCGGGAGATACGTGTGGAGGACCATTCCGGATCCGCCGCGAAGCGAACGAACGTACTGGAGCGTCACGCTTCGGCTCGAGAAGGATGGCACGGCTTGGCTTCGCCTGAATGTGGGCGTGCAGACCGTCCTCGATCTTCTTGGCTGTCCGGGTTGGAAGACGGAAGTTCGCATCTTCGCGCCGCGGGAACGATTCGAGCGAGCGTTTGGATGCGCCTTGCCGAACTTTGGCGCCGTACCTGCCGAGACCGATTGCGTTCCTCTCTCCGACGAAGAGGAGCTGAGGACACTGGTGTGTCGTCCCACGTCAATGATCGCTGCCGGACTTGATCAGTTCGACATCATCGGACCGTGTGAGCAAATGATGATGCTTCTCGAAAGTGAGCCATGGATTCTCGAGGCGCGCGCCATGCACCTCGACATGATGCAGCGCAACAAGAAC
Source organism: Gemmatimonadaceae bacterium (assembly GCA_025453745.1). Taxonomy (GTDB): domain Bacteria; phylum Gemmatimonadota; class Gemmatimonadetes; order Gemmatimonadales; family Gemmatimonadaceae; genus JALOPS01. Next base: position 354 of record JALOPS010000488.1, on the reverse strand, counting down.
ATCAACGGCCGATCACACAACGCTGCGGTCGGCGATGCGATTCTGGATGTCGACGTCATGGAGCTGCTACGGTCGTGACAAGTCGGTGCAAGAAATTGTGACGCCTGGTCGTGTTTCGCCGTGCCGCCTTCCCCTGACCTGATCACTCATGCTCGGCACCATCGCCGGCGACATCATCGGCTCCGTCTTCGAACGCGAGCCCGCCGAGTCGCCCGACTTTCCGCTCTTCACGCGCGACAGCGTCTTCACCGACGACACCGTGCTCACCGTGGCCACCGCGCACGCGCTGCTCACGGGCACGCCGTACGACGAGGCGTACCACCGCTACGGCAACGCGTATCCGCACGCGGGATA
>JALOPS010000487.1 GCA_025453745.1 Gemmatimonadaceae bacterium | reverse complement strand
CGATGCCCGTGTCGACCACATGGATGGCGCACGTGCGCCCGTCGGCGACCTCGAGGTGCACGGTCACACCCCCACGCTCGGTGAACTTGATCGCGTTGCCGATCAGGTTGATGAGGACCTGTCGCAGTCGGGTCGCATCGAGCTCGATCTCGCCGGCGGGGGCAGCGGCCTCCAACGTGAGCGTCAGGCCGCGCAGCAGCGCCTGCGCTTCCAGCGAGGCGATGACCTCGCGCAGCAGCGGGGCCGGCGCGACCCACTCGCGACGAAACTCCATGCGCCCTGCCTCGATCTTCGCGAGGTCGAGCAGGTCGTTGATGAGTCCGAGGAGGTGCTCACCGTTGTTTGCGACGCGGTCGAGGTAGTTGAGCTCGCGCGCGGCGAGTGTACCGCTGCCGGTCTTGCGCACGACCTTGGTGAAGCCGATGATCGCGTTCAGTGGCGTGCGGAGTTCGTGGCTCATCGCGGCAAGAAACGAGCTCTTGGTGCGGTTCGCGTGCTCCGCCGCCGCAACGGCGGCCTGCAACCGCTCGGCGTTGTCGACCTCTTCGGTGATGTCGAAGAGCCAACCGTCGATCCACGTGGTCTCGTCAAACGGGTCGCGGGTGACACCGCCGGTGTCGCGCACGTGAATCAGCGTCCCGTCCGCCAGCACAAGACGGTACTGCAGGCGATAGGCGGTGCCGGACGCCGCGGCGCGACCGATGCTCGCAGCGACGCGCGGCAGATCGTCCGGATGCACCAGGTCGTCGAAGCGACGGGTCGGCTCCATGAACTCGACGGCCGGGATCCCCGTCAGGTCGAGGATCGCCGGGCTCACGTACACGAAGCCGGGGCCCCGCGGCCGGCACCGATAGGCCACGCCCGGCAGATTCGTCACGATCGACGTCAGTCGCGTGTCCTGCACGGCGAGCGAGACCCGTGCGCGCGCTTCTGCGTTCCGGGCACGGTGCGCGGCGCGGGCGACGACGATGAACGAGGCGATGAGCGCGATGGCCAGCACATCGCTGACGACCGTCAGCGTGTCGGAGACGCCGAGCATCAGCGAGCGCGCCGTCAGCCCCGTTGCGATCAGGGCGACGAGCACGCCGGCGACTGCGACACGCGGAGAGCTGATGCGGGGCGACGCGCTCGACATGCGCTCGAGTGTCGGGGGTTCCCCGATGCGACTTGAGGCACCGGTGCCACGTCGTGATGGCGAGTGCCAACGATTGGGCGCGCGCGGGAATGATGCGGGCGCCCGGCATGACCGGCGCTACTGTGGCTGCATGTCCGACGTCATGATCGATCCGCCGCTGCACCGTCCGCGGGAACGACTGCAACACGCCGGTGCCCGGAGCCTCACCAGCGCCGAACTGCTCGCGGTGGTGGTCGGGTCGGGCTCGGTGGGATACCCGGCGCTCCAGATCGGCGAGGGCCTGCTCCACCGCGTCGATGGTGCGCTGAGCCGGCTGGCCGCACTCCCGGTGGGCGTCCTGGCCGCGGTGCCCGGCGTGGGGCGAGCGCGGGCGAGCGCGGTGGCCGCAGCACTCGAGCTCGGTCGTCGGCTGGCCGTGGAAACGGCCGCGGAGGCGCCCACCCTGCGCGATCCGGCAGCGGTGGCGGCCTGCTTTGCCCCCCGACTCGCCGGATTGCCCGTCGAGGAGTTCCACGTCGTGCACGTGGATGCCAAACACCGGCTCTGGCGGGATGTGGTGGTCTCGCGGGGGCTGCTGAACGCGTCGCTGGTGCACCCGCGCGAAGTCTTCCGCGAGGCGATCGCCGACCGTGCGGCGGCGGTCGTTCTCGTGCATAATCATCCGAGTGGGGATCCGACTCCCTCGCCCGAGGACCGCCTGGTGACGGGCCAACTCGTGGCGGCGGGGCGGATTCTGGATATCCCCGTGCTCGACCACGTGATCGTCGGGCGCGGGCGATTCCTCAGCTTCGCGGAGGCGGGGCTGCTGTAGCCGCGCGCGACGGGCTCTTGTCGTGCGTGGCGCGGGTGGACGCAGGCGACGAGGACGCGCGTGAGCACGACGGTGTTGAGCGAGGTCATTCCGGGCTTTACCCCCACGGCGGACGGGTCGTACGACCGACTCGACGCCGACCTGCTCGCGCGCGCCTTCCGCTACAGCGAGCGGGCGCATGCGGGGCAGGTGCGACACTCGGGCGAGCCGTACGTGACGCACTGTGTGGAGGTCGCGCGCATCCTCGCCGATCTGCAGCTCGACAGCGTCACGGTGGCCTCAGGGCTCATTCACGACGTCGTCGAAGACACGGCCGCCTCCGTGGACGACGTCGAGCGCGAGTTCGGCCCCGAGATCGCACAGATCGTCGACGGGCTCACCAAGATCTCCGGCGTCACGCTGACCTCGCGCGAGGAGCGCCAGGTCGAGAACTACCGAAAGCTGCTCCTGTCGATCGCCAAGGATGCGCGCGTCATTCTGATCAAGCTGGCCGATCGGCTGCACAACATGCGCACGCTCGACTTCCTCGCGCCCGAGAAGCGGCGGCGCATCGCGCTCGAGACGCGCGACCTCTACGCGCCGCTGGCCCATCGCTTCGGCATGGCGCGGATGCGCTGGGAGCTGGAAGATCTCGCGTTCAAGTTCCTCGAGCCCGAGGAGTACAAGGCACTCGCGAAGCAGATCGCGTCGAAGCGTGGCGAGCGCGAGCGACAGATCGCGTCGATGCGCGACCCGCTCGAGCAGCGGCTCCGTGAGGCAGGCATCAGCGATGTGGAA
>JALOPS010000137.1 GCA_025453745.1 Gemmatimonadaceae bacterium | reverse complement strand
CGCGTCGCCGGTGTCAGCGGATGGAGCTCCCGAGCGGTCGCTGCGCTGCGGGGCGGAGTCCGCGATGCTCTCGCGCGGCGAATGGAGTGCCCCGCTCGACCGGCGCGTCTCGCTCCCGCTCGACGGTCTCACGCTGCGCGATGCGCTGACCCGCGTGAGCGCCGCGGCGAATGTGCGACTCACCTACATCGCCGAGCTGCTCCCGCTCGAGCGGCGCGTCTGCCTCTCGCTCTCGAGCACGCGCACGGGCGATGCCCTCGTGGCCCTGCTCGCCGGCACGTCGGTGGCGCCGATCGCCGCAGGGCGCGACCAGGTCGTGCTCGCCCCCACCACCGCAGATGCCCAGGCCCGCGCGCGTGCCGCCATCCGCGTGGGTACGCTCGAGCGCGTGATCGTGACCGGTCGACGGGGCGACGATCCGGTGCGCGGCGCGGCGCTGTCGGTGGATGTCATCGAGGGGCGCGACCTCGAGGCGCGCGGCGCGACCACCCTCGCGTCGGCACTCAACGGCGCGGTGCCCGGTCTGTGGATCTGGAATGCGGCGCCCGGTGCGGCCACGGTACGCATGGGCTCGATGCGCGGCGCGTCCTCGTTTGGGGCAACTGCGCCCAAGGTCTATATCGATGGTGTCGAGGTCGCGAATCCGCTGGTGCTGACGCAGCTCCGGCCGGAGACGGTCGATCGCGTGGAAGTCATTCGCGGGCCGCAGGGCAGCGCGCTCTATGGAGCGGATGCGATTGGTGGCGTGCTGCAGATCACCACGCGACACGATGCCTCGAGCACCGGCGTGACGACGCAGCTTCGCACCAGTGCGGGGATGACCGCGTCGGGGAGCGGCGGATCGGTCGCGTCGCAAGATCACTCGCTCAGCATTCGCGCCGGGAGCGCGACACGCTCGGGCGGACTGTCGTTTGCGACCTCCCGGCTGGGCGACTACGTGCCCAGCGGGTCGACGAGTCAATGGAATGCGGCGGGCGATCTTCGGCTGGTCGGGAGTCGTCGGTCGCTCGTCGCCTCCGCGCGCTTCTTCTCCCAGGAGGCGAGCAATCCGACGGCGCTGTTGGCGAACGCGACGCTCGCGACCCCGACCGGCCGGCCAAACGGGAGTCGCCTGACCACCAGCGCCCCCACGCGGTGGGGGCCGTTCGATTCGACGCGCGGGGAGTTCTCGTTGAACTCGATCGCGTGGGGCACCTCCAACACGCCGCCGAGCTCAGGAGCGGCGGTTTCCATAGCACCACAATCGACACAGCAATACACCATTGGTGCAGTCTTGACCGAGAGTGGAACACATTGGACCACTCGGCTGACCGTCGGCGCAGACGGATATCGCCTCAACAACCCGATCGCCGAGCTTGGGCTGGCCGGCTCTTCCGCCGACTCGGCGATTCTTGCGGCATCTGGTGCGGCAGATCGCCTGACGATGCGGTTTGGATCGAACAGAATAGCGACAGTATCAGAGAACATTCGAGCCACAGTGCTGGTTGGCGCTGAGCATACTACGCTTCGTGATGCCACGGGTCCCGCGCCCGCGTCGATCGCGTCGTCGACCGTCGCGCCAACGTCGCTCCTGCGCCATTCGACCGGCGGACTCGCCAAGGTCGACTTCGACATCGGCGGCACGCTCTTCCTCTCCGCCGGCGGGCGCATCGAACAGAACCTCGGCTACACCGCACTGGGGCAGCTCTCCGTCCTCCCGACCGTCGGCGCTGCGTTCGTCCGCGAGGTCGGGCCCGCGTCCGTCAAGCTGCGCTCCGCCTGGGGGCGCGCCATCCGACCGCCGCGCGCGCCCTCGCTCACCATGGGGCCCGCGGTCAACCGCACCACCATGGCCGCCGGCCTCGAGCCGGAGATCCAGTCCGGGCTCGAGAGCGGCGTCGACCTGTCCATTGGCCAGGCGCTGTCGCTCAGCGTGGTCCGCTTCGATCAGCGGGCATCGGGACTCATCCAGGCGTCGACGGTCACCGCTGACCTCTCCCCGTGGCGACAGGCCGGCGCGCGTCGGATGGTGACGGCGCTGCAGAATGTCGGCGTCATTGCCAATCGCGGCTGGGAGCTGAGCGGCACCGGTCGCACCGGCGCACTCGCGCTCTCGGGGACGCTGTCGCTCGTCTCGAGTCGCGTGGCACGCGTGGCGGCGGGGTACCTGGGAGATCTCCGCGTGGGTGACCGGATGCTCGACGTGCCGGCGATCACGGCCGGGGTGAATGCCACGTGGACCGCAGCGCACTGGTCGGCATCGATTGGTGGCACGCGCGCGGGAGACTGGATCGGCTACGACCGCGCCGCGATCGCGCGTGATCTGGCGCGCGGCACGCGCACGCCGGAGCAGCTCACCGGCGCCGTGTTGCGTCGCTACTGGCGGGCGTACGACGGAGTGGATCGCCTGCGCGCCGCGCTGACGCGGGATCTCACCCAACGGCTCACGCTCACCTTCTCGGGTGAGAATCTGCTCAACGTGCAGCAGGGCGAGCCCGACAACCTCACGATTCTCCCCGGGCGCACGATCGCCGCGGGGCTCCGCGCAAAGTTCTAGGGGCGCGCGGGAGCGCCGCCTCCCTTGCGCGTCCAGATCGCGATCACCCCACACGCCGATTGTGTGCCGCCGAATTCCGAGGGCACACCATTCGCGCGCGGATAGACCTCGATCGCTTCGACTTCCGTCGGTGGAATCGCGGAGAGCGGACCCGGTGGACGCACGCGCGGGTTCTGCAGTTCGCGTGGGTCGGGCGGAAAGTCCGGAAAGAGCACGCCATCGACGAAGTAGCGGAAGTCGCACGCGCCGAGCAGCGTGGAAGGGTAGAGTGAACTCGGCCGCCCGCTCTGCGGATTGATCTGGATGCCGGGCACGCCAAAGAGCATCTGCCACGTCTGACTCGGATTGCGCTTGTCGATGTCGGCGCGCGTCACGAAGCTGCCCAAGCCTGCGGTGCGTCGTGCCTCGAAGGCATCGACCCATGCGGGGGCACGCCGCGCCTTCACGGACACGGTGGAGAGTCGACGTCCTGCATCGTCGAGTGCGATCGCGATCGCGCGTGGCGGCGACGCCAGTTCATCACCCGGCAGCTCGAACGCCTGCATGCCGATGGCGCGTACCGTGAGATCACTGTCGGGATGGCCACGCCAGTCGAGCGCGAACTGTCCGCGCGCGTCGCTGCGCACGGGCGCGTCGGTGCCGTTGGCGATGGTGGCGTTCCCGAGGGGCGTGCCTTGTGCACTGAGCACGACGCTGCGCGCACGCCGCCCGGCAGAATCCATGGCGGGGAGATAGATCGTCTGCATGCTGGCGCCTGCTGGCCCCGGCCAATACGTCGCGACGCCGATCGAACCATCGCCCGCATCCACGAGCAGTCGCGACCCCGCGTCAACCGGCAGATCGCAGAAGACGAAGCCGCCGCCGTCGGACGTGCGCGTGTCGAGACCGACGCGCGTTGGCGTGTTGCCCGACGGACCGCGCGTCAACTCGACCCAACTCGCGCGGACCAGTGCGCCGGAGACCGGAGACGCATCGCCCGTGCGCTTCGCGACGCCAAAGAGGACGCGCGTGGGCGCACTCGTCGACGGCAGTGATCGGCACGCCAGTCGCGCCGCACGTTCATAGCCCGGTGTCGACAGACGGACCTCCGTGCGCTCCTGGTCCAGGATCTCGACGTACGTGGTGGGCGCCTGCAGTCCGGCCGCCTCGAGCGACGCATGGAAGAACGTCAGGCGATAGAGCCCCACGGGCACACTGTCGACACGAAAGCGCCCGTTGGCATCGGTGATGATGACGCGATCGAGTCCTTCCATGTAGATGGACGCGTCCGCCAGCGGCTCGCGTGTGAAGAGCGAGTCGAACACGTCGCCGGTGAGCCGGCCGACGGCGGGACGCGCGACGCTCGTCGACGACTGCGCTTGGGCGACGTGCGCGCATGGTGCACCCACCAGCAGCACGCGCATCACGGACCGCATGCTCATCGGCATGATGTCCAAGTCGTGACCGGCCAGCGCATCATCTGCTACCGCGGCGCCGGGCGTCCGCCGCCCTTGCGCGTCCAGATCACGATCACGCCGCAGGCCGATTGTGTACCACGAAACTCGCTCGGCACACCGGACGCGCGCGGATAGACCTCCATTGCCTCGACCTCGGTGGGCGGAATGAGCGACAGCGGACCAGGCGGACGCGGATTGCCCGGGACATCGGGAAACAGGACGCCATCGACCCAGTAAGTCGGCTCGCAACCGCTGAGTGACCCCGGATAGAGCGCGCGCGGGCGACCGTTCTGCGTGTCCACCTGCAGCCCCGGGACACCAAAGAGCATCTGCCAGGTCTGGCTCGGGTTGCGCCGATCAATCTCGGCGCGTGTGACGAAGCTGCCGAAGCCCGCCTTGCGCCGCGATTCAAACTCGTCGAACCACTGCGGGCTGCGTCCGGCCGCCCGCACGTTCACATCCGCAAGTCGACGTCCCGCCTCATCGAGCGTGACTGCCATCGCACGTGGCGGTGCGGCAAACTCGTCGGCCGGCAGCGTGAGTGCTTGCATGCCGAGGGCGCGGATGACGAGGTCGTTGGCGGGGTGCCCCGTCCACTGCAGTGCGAACTGGCCGCGTGCGTCGGTGCGCGTGGACGTGTCGCGCCCTGCCGCGACAATGGCATTGGCAATCGGCGCGCCCTGCGCGTTGAGCACGATGCTGCGATTGCGACGTCCAGCCGAGTCGGCCGGCGGCACGAACACCGAGAGCATGCTTGCGCCGGGTTCGCCCGGCCAGAAGGTGGTCACGCCGATCGAGCCGTCGCCTGCGTCGACCAGCAGGCGCGACTCGACATCGCCGGGCACGTCGCAGAGCACGAAGCCGCCGCCGTCGGACGCGCGCGTTTCGCGGCCGCCACGCGTGGGCTTGGCACCAGATGCGCCGATCGTCACTTCCACCCACGTGGCGCGCACGAGCGCACCGGGCACCACGCTCTGATCACCCGCGCGCTTGACGGCACCAAAGACCACGCGTCCCGGCGGAGCGCTCGCTGCCGGCACGCCGCACGCGGCGCGGGCGACGGTCGCGTAGCCGGGCGTCGCAAGACGCACGTTGGTCGCTTCGTCCGCGCGCACGTCGGCGGTGACGGTGGGCGCCTGCAGCCCCGCCACGTCGAGCGAGGGGTGAAAGAACGTCATGCGATAGCGCCCCGCGGGGACGCTGTCCGCGCTGAAGCGTCCGCGTGCATCGGTCGTGATGACGCGGTCGAGCCCTTCGACGTAGAGTGACGCGTCGACGAGGGGCGCGCGCGTGAAGAGCGAGTCGAAGACTTCACCCGTCAGGCGGCCGAGTCCGGCGGGCCGCACGACGGGAGACTGCGCGTGCAACGACACTCCGACTGCCAGACCGCAAAACACGGCGAATCGAACTGTCATCATCAGTTGCGTGTGCGCGACCCGCGCCGCGTCCAGATGAGGATCGCGCCACAGGCCCCTTGTGAGCCCCCGTACTGCATCGGCAGCGTGGCCACGCCGCGATAGACCTCGATCCCCGCGACGTCTTCGGGGTTGAGGACCGTCAGCGGAGCGACACCGGTGCCCACGTCGAAGCGGGCGCCATCGACGAAATACAATGGTTCGCACGGACCGCTCATCGACGCGCCCCGCAGGTTCAACACGCGACCGGTGGTCTGCTGCACCATCATGCCCGGCAGCCCTTCGAACATCTGCGAGAGCTGCATCGGGTTGCGACGTTGGATGTCTGCGCGGGTGATGAAGTTGCCTCCGCCCTTGCTCCGGCGCTGCTCGAATTCGCTGGGTGCCTCCCCCGCGCCGCGCGCGGAGACGGTCACGGCTTCGAGTTCCTGCGCGCTCAGCGGATCGAGCACCACCGCGAGTGCGCGCACGGTGGTGTCGAGCATCGAGCGCACGGGGCGAAAACCCAGCCCGCGCACGCGAAACTCGCCGTCACGCGCCGGCAATCCACTCAAGGCAAAGCGCCCCTCGGCGTCCGTGCGCACGCCGAGCGTATCGGTGCCTTGCGTGATGCGCGCGCCGACGATGGGTGACCCATCGGGGCGCAGCACAACGCCGCTCTGCGTCGCATTGCCGGGCAGCGCCTCCGCGATGCGGAGCACCGCCGGCGTGACGGTGGCACCCGCCAGCATTTGCCCCGTCACCGCACGACGCCCGTCATCCGTCACGCCGACGACGGTGATCTCCGCGTCGGTGGGGAGTTCGCACAACACGAAGCCGCCGCCCTGCAGCACGCGGCCGAGCACGGCGGGCTGTTCGCGCGTGACGCGGCCGTTGCGCACGACGATGTCGTCCCAGTGTGCGACGATACGTGCGAGTGGAACGACCGCGTCGCCACCAACGGCGCGTGCGACACCGACGATGAGACCGGCGTCGGTGCGCGCGGTCGGTCCGCAGAGCTGGGGATAGACTGTTGTCGGTGACGGTGTCGACAGCCGGGCGTGCGCGGCTTCGTCGGCGAGCACGCGCACGGAGACGGTCGCGGCCTGCAGGTCGATGCGATCGATGGTGGGATGAAAGAAGGCGATGCGGTACGTGCCCGGCGGCACGCTGTCGACCACGAAGCGGCCGCGCGTATCGGTGCGCAGCACACGCGGAAGCCCTTCGATGAGGATGTCGGCGTCGGCGAGCGGACCGCGCGTGAAGAGCGAGTCGACGACTTCGCCGGTGATGCGGCCGAGACTCGCGCGTTGCGCCTGCGCATGGAGCGGCGCGACAAATGCGAGCGCCGGCACACAGGCCATGAGTGCACGGCGCCGCCCGCGTCGCGATGGGCGCGGATTCACTGGGTCGCCGCTCCGCGACGCGTCCAGATCACGATCGCCCCGCAGCGACTGAGCGCCGCGTACTCGGGCGGCACGCCGAGCTTCGCCTGGTACACCTCGATGCCCGCGACCTCGTTCGGCGTGATGAAGTCGAGTGGTGACCCGACCCGTCGCCGAAGTCCGCCAGCACCGACGGCCCCGGAGTACCAGGCGCCGCGAGGACATCGTACGTTGACCACGCGATCGGCACCCCGTCGATCACGTAGCTGGGCCGACATGGCCCGAGCGGATCGTGTGTGAACCAGACGTCGCGATTCTGCACCCGGACGCCATTCATTCCATAAAACAGGGTGTGCAGAAAGATCGGCTTGAGTCGGGCAACGTCGTCACGCGTGAGATAGCGACCGAGGCCGCTGCGTTGCCGTCGCTCGAACGCTTCGGGCACGTCGCCCGACAATCGTCGTGCGCTCACGAGCACCGCATCGAGCTGCTGCCCGCCCATCGCATCGAGTGCAACGACAACGGAGCGTGCGCCGCTGTCGATGTCGACGCGCAATGGGAAGTAGCCGATGCCACGCACGAGCACACCGTCCGCCCGCTGAAACGTGGAGTCGAACGTGGTGCGCCCGCGCTCGTCGGTGCGTCGTCGCGTCGAATCGCGCGCGACCGCCAACACCGCGCCGGAGACGGGCGCACCATCGGCGCTGCGCACGACGATGCTTTCGCGCGTCGCGTCGCCGGCCACCGCGGCAGCAATGAAGAGCTGGTGCGCGCTCGCCATCGTCCCCAGGCGGCGATGCAGTGCCACGCCGCGCCGACCATCGGCCGTCTCTGCCGTCAGCGTCACTTCCGCATCGCGCGGCACGCCACACACCACGAAGCCTCGGCCACTCGTGCGCCGTCCCTCCATCTCGCGGCGCACCATCCCGAGCGGCGGTGTGCTCACCGACAGTTCTGTCCATGCCGCCCGCACGCGGTCGACGGGGACGATGGTCGTGGTGTCGAGCGCACGCGCGACCCCCACGATGAAGCCGATCATCGAATTGCCCGGCGCTCCGCAGAGCTGCGGGTACAACGTGGCGGCAGACGGCGTCGTCAGTGTGATGCGCGTCACCTTGCCGGCGCGCACGTCCATCACGCGTCCACCGGCCTGCAGCTCGAGCGCATCCAGCGATTCGTGAAAGAAGGCGATCCGTCGCGCACCCGCGGGCACGCTATCCACACGAAAGCGCCCCTGGTCGTCTGTGCGCACCAGACGGTCCACGCCGTCGATGATCACATCGGCGTTCGCGAGCGGGCCGTTGGTGAAGAGGCTGTCGATCACGACGCCGGTGACCGTCCCGAGCGCGGACGGCAGGGTGGCGCGAGGGGGCGCCAGCGGGACCTGCGCGCAGAGCGGCGCTGCGATCAGCAGCGGAAAGAGCGTGCGCACGATACGTCCCTCTTATAGAAGAGGCGCCGGCCGGAATCGAACCGGCGGTGGGAGTTTTGCAGACTCCTGCCTTACCACTTGGCGACGGCGCCAGGCCGCGGCGGGCCGCGGGACCCGCAAGCTCTCCCTACCCCGGCGGGGGGGCAAGGGTGCGGCACGACCACGGGGTCGCCTCGGCACGCCGGATCGGTGCGGGGGCCGGCACGTCGAGGCGTGATCCAGTGGGCGGCGCCGACCGTGATTACGGGATGGGCCGTGCACTGGCTATCGCCAGCGCGCACCGGCACACACCTTCACGATGTCTCCTGGCGCCCGACTCGACTCGATGGCCCGACGACACCACCCCGTCATCCGCCTCGCGCACTGGCTGAGTGCGCTGGGCCTGCTGCTGATGGCGAGCAGTGGGCTGCGCATCTTCAACGCTGCCCCGCATTTCGCCCCCAAGGGCGAGCCGCCGTTTCGCTGGTGGCCGTGGGAAGGCACGCCGGTTCCCGCATGGCTCACGCTCGGTGGCTGGCTCGGCGGCGCGCGGCACTGGCACTTCGCGGCGATGTGGATGGTGATCGTGGCGGGAGTGCTCTGGCTCGGCTGGGCGTTTCTGCACGGCGAATGGCGCGACTTCACCCCGCGTCGCGGCGACGCACGCGACGTGATCGCGATGCTGCGCTACTATCTGCGGCTCGCCATGCAGCACCCGCGCCAGGGAAAGCACAACGCGCTGCAGAAGTACGCCTATCTCACCATGCTCGCCGCGGCCGTGGTGGCGGTGCTCTCCGGGCTCGCGATCTGGAAGCCGGTGACGCTCGGCTGGCTCACCGATCTCATGGGCGGCTACGCGCTCGCGCGCTGGTGGCACTTCCTGGCGATGCTCGTGCTGATGGCGCTCACGGCAGTGCATGTATTCATGGTGTTCAGCACGGATCCCTACGCGCTGCGCGCGATGACGACGGGTGGGTATGACGCCGAGCGTTTCTCGCCGGAGGCGCGCAACGCGCGACCGTTCGTCAATCTGCGTCCGGCGATGCTGCCGCTTGCCGCGGCCGGCGCGCCACCGCCGTCACCATCCACGATGGAGACACCCGATGACGCCGCGTGATCGTCGCATCCTCGCGCGCGTGCGCGAACTCCTGGACGGCGGCCGGGCACGTGGCGTGCTCGATCGGCGCGACTTCCTGCGACTCTCGACGCTCGGCGTGGGCACGGCGGTGCTCTCGGCGTGCAACTCCGCCGGTCCGGAACGCGTGCAGTCGCTGCTGACGGGCGTGGGGCGCTTCAACGAGCGCGTGGAGCGATGGCTGTTTGATCGTGAACGGCTCGATCCGGTCTCGCCGCAATTGCGGGCGGCGGGGAGCCGCTTTCCGGCGTATCACGTCGCCGATCAGACACCGGTGTGGGATGCATCGACCATGGGCGAGTGGCGACTGCGCGTAGAGGGCGCCGTGCGCGCGCCACTGTCACTCTCGCTGGCAGAGCTGCGCGCGCTTCCGGTGGTGACGCAGCGCCATCACCACTACTGCGTCGAGGGGTGGACGGCGGTGGCCGCCTTCGGGGGTGTTGCGCTCAGCACGTTGGCTCGCATGGCGCAGCCGACGAGCGACGCGGGGTACGTCGACTTTCAATCGTTCGACGACGGGTACCACGAGAGCTGGGATACCGACAGTGCGCTGCACCCGCAGACGCTCATCGTGCTCGCGAAGGACGGTGGGCCGCTGCACGTGGACTACGGCGCGCCGGCGCGTTTGCACGGGCCGGTCAAGTTGGGCTACAAGAACACGAAGTATCTGACGCGCATCGTGTTCATTCCCGAGCGCAACGGCGGGTATTGGAGCGATCGGGGGTACGAGTGGTACGGAGGGACCTAGCAGCCGTCTCAGAGCGGGCCAGAAAGATCACGGAGGATACGGAGACCAGCAGCGCGCCCGCGACATGTTGTCGCGGGCGCGCCACGATTCCCGAATCACTGCGCCACGGGAATGTGCTCAGATCCGGCGCCGCCGCCGCGTCGCTCCCAACAGTCCGATCAGGCCGGTTGCGAAGAGGGCCACGGTGCTCGGTTCGGGAATCACCGTCGCGCGCCCCCACTGCAGATTGTCGAAGTTGAGAATCTCACTTCCGGTGAAGCTCAGCCGCACCGACGTGAATGCCTGCGCATTCGTCACGCCGAAGAATGAGGCCCCTGCAAACACTGGCGCGAAGCCAAGATTCCGCGTGTTTCCCAGATTGTCCTCAAACGACCCGCTCGTCGACGTGAAGTCGATCGACGTGATGTCCACACCGAAGGCATTGATCGCCTGGGCGAAGGTGAAGTCCACGAAGGTCGCGCCCGTCGTGACGAACGACATGACCCGAATACCCTCGGTCGTAATCAGGTCGTTGTTGGAGAGGCCGCTGAAGCCCCCGCTCGAAGACTGCAGCTGCATGGTCACACCACCGAAGGTGAGCGGATTCCCGTCTGCGATCGTCTCGAAGCCCTGCGTTTGCAGGCTCGCCACGCCGCGCGCGGTAGCATCCCCTTGCCAGAGCGTACGACTCGCGGTCAGCGTGGCGAGCCCAGCGGGCAACTCTGCATTGGCCTGACGATACGCCGGCTGCGCATGGAGCATGGAGCCGGCGAGCACCAGACTGAGCAATACACGGGACGCAGCGGAACTTGGCATGTCAACTCCTTTTCGGGTGGGCACCGCGGATACACCGACTAAAGGGGTGTAGCAATGCGCATGCCATGGGCCGCGCACGCGCCGCCGCAGGCATCGCCGACTAGACGATCGCCTGTTCCACTGCCTCCGCCGGCGCTTCCGTCCCCACGACACCGAGCAGATTCGGCTGCTCGGGGAGTGTGACGCCGGCCTTGGCCGCGCGCGCCTCGAGCACCGTCCGGTCGGTCAAGCTGCGCAACAGGGCGTCGGCGTCGCGATTCTGCAGATAGCGCCCCTTCTCCCACCCCTCCACCACACCGCGCGGCGAGCCGTAGCACAGATCGGCCAACTGCTGCGAAGTGAGGCCGAGCCCCTCCCGCAGTTGCCGGATTTCGCGCGGGGTCAGCAACTGGTGCTTCGTGCGGATGTGATCGATCGCCGTCTTTTCGGCGACGTCACGCTGCTCCAGCGTGCGCTGCACATCGCCGCACCGGTCACACCGGAAGAAACCGCGCTCCACCTCCGCGCTCATGCCGGAGAGGCGCACGGTCACACTTTCGGTACCGGCGGCATACCGGCCGCCGCACTTGCGGTGCACATGGCCGTCGAGAGTCGTCACGCTCATGGCGCGGGAGTATACGCGCGCGGTGGGTGGACTCGCAGTCCCGCGGCCGGCCCTCATGTCACCGCGGTGGGTGGCCGATACTGCGAGGCAGGAACCCGACCTCCACTGCACCATGGCTGATTCTCCCTCCTGTCATCTCGTCCGACAGCCCGTCTTCGACTGCGCCGGTGCGGTCGTGGGCTACGAGCTGCGCTTCCGCGAAGGGGCCGAAGGGCGCCACGCGTTTGCGCAGAGCTGCCTGAGCGGCATGTTCGACATCGTGCGCGCGGGCTACCCCGCGTTCGTACGCGCCACGCGACAGCAGTTGCTCGAAAAGGCGTACGAGATGGCCGATCCCCGCGCGCTCGTGCTGCTGATCGGCCCCGAACTCGCGGCCGAAGCGGAGGTGCTCGAGAGCGTGCAGGCGGCGGCGGGCACGGGCATCCATATCGGCCTCGACGAGTACACGGCCGACAGTCCGATTCACCTCGCACTGCTCAAGACGGCGTCGATGGTGCGCGCCGACCTGCGCATGCTCGACTTCCGCGAGCTCGGTCGACTGGTGGACCAGATGGAGCGGCGCGACATCGATGTGCACGCCGACTTCGTCATGGAGAAGGCGCAGCTCGACATGGCGGTGAACCTGGGCGTCACCGGTTTGCTCGGACCCTACTTCAGCCGCCCCGAAGCGCTGCCCGCAGCCGACGTCCCCGCGTCGACGCTTGCGGCGGTCCGACTGATGGGGCTTGCGCGCGATCCGAATACCAACGACTCGGCGCTCGAGTCGACGATCCGCATCGACCCGGTGCTCACCTTCCAACTGCTCCGCCTGGTGAACTCGGCGGCCCTCGGTGGGCGCGGGGTGCAATCGATCGGGCATGCGCTGCGCATGATCGGTCGCAATGCCTTTCAGCGCTGGCTCGCGGTCGCGGTGGCGGCGTCGCGCCGCGGCGAAAAGGGGATCGACCGCGAACTCGTGCGCCAGGCGGTCGAGCGCGCACGGTTCTGCGAGCAGTTGGGCGGGCGCGGTCGCGACAGCGGGACGCTCTTCCTGGTGGGACTCTTCTCCCTCATGGACGGCGTGTTCCGACTCCCGATGCACGACCTGATGGAGCGGGTGCCGCTCGATGAGCAGGCCAAGAAGGCCCTCCTCGACCGTGAGGGACCGTACGCCGAGGCGCTCGCGATCGCGGAGTCGTACGAGCTGGGGATGTGGGAGAGTGCGAGTGAGTCGGCCAAGATGTTTGGGGTCGACCCCGATGCGTTGGCCGGGATGTACGCCAACGCGCTGCAATGGGCGGCGGAGCAGTTGGCGGCGACGATGGACGCCAAGGGGATGAAGGCGGCGTAGCGACGTCGACGGGCACCGACCGCTCGCGCGTCCCGCTCTCTCCACGTGGAGGGGGCGGGATTGTGCGTTAATGCGTTAACGGCGGAGCGCGGGCGGCGAGATCGCAACAGGGCGCGATTGCATTAACTCCGCGAGTCGCGAAGGCGCCACTCGCCGTAAATCCCGCTGGGAGAAGGCGCTAGCAGACGCCGACTCGGCTTTGCACATGGGCCGCTAATGCGGTCGGCCCATTGTGCTGGTGTCGCTGGGCGCCCGGACGGTGCACCCCCCCGCCCGTCCCGGGCCAGCGATCCCCCTTTCCTCGCTACCTGCCATGGGACACCACCGCACTCGCTGTATGCAGGCCGCCCTTGCGGCCGCCCTGCTCCTCCCCGCCCTCGAGGCGGCACGGGCGCAGACCCCCGCCGTGATCGATGCGTGCTACGTGCCGGTCAGCGGTACCATCTATCGCCGCAACACGACGGCGTCACCGGCACCAGGCGCGCCCGCGAACTGTCTGACGCCGGCCCACGTCGCTTTCCAGATCCAGAACGGGGGCGGGACGATCGGGCCCGACCTCATCTATACCGGCCGCATCGACATGGGCGGGTCGGCGAACTTCGGCAGCTCGGTAATCGCCAAGGACGCGGCCATCGACCCGTCGCTCGTCCCAATCGGCGCGGGCACGCGCATGATGTGGATCGGACAGCGCGCGGCCTTCCGGGCGGGTGCGGTGACGGACGGGCGCTGGGACTTCGCGAATCTCGGCCTGCGGTCGGTCGGCCTTGGGCGCGACGTACGCGCGACGTCTGAAGATGCGATCGCGATCGGCAACACCGCTGCCGCCACTGGAGTGAGCAGCATCGCAATCGGCGTCGCAACAGAAGCGACCGGCCAGTCCAGCATGGCACTCGGCAGCAGCACGCGCGCGACGGCCATCAGCAGCACAGCGCTCGGACTGTTCTCCACCGCCAGCGCAGATGCCGCTGTCGCCGTTGGCACACAGGTGGGCGCCGCCGCGGTCCGCGGTGTTGCCATCGGGGTGCGCAGTGCAGCCACGACCCCCGAGAGCATGGTGCTCGGGCATCGCGCGATCGCCGATGACAACGGCGCGTTGGTCATGAGCGCGTTCTCCGAGTCGGACATCACTTCGAGCGCGGCCAACCAGGTGACGATCCGCGGCGAAGGTGGCATTCGACTCGTCCCCTCCGCCACGGCCGCGACCAACTGCACCGTGGCAACGGATGGCGTCTTCAGTTGCACCGGAGGCGTGAAGATCGGCAGCTCAACCGTGCGCGTGGCCGGTGTGCAGACCGCAGTCGCGAATGCGAGCACCCAAGGCGCGCGTGCGACCTGTCCCGCCGGCTATGTCGTCACGGGCGGTGGGGTGAATACCGCGGACGGCGACATGAAGGTGCGTGAGTCGTATCCCGATACGGACGAGGGGTGGTTTGCGCGTGTGCGCAACGATCATCCGCTGAACGATGGATCGATGCAGGTCTACGCACTCTGCCTGCGGAAGTGAGGCGCCCATGACTTCCATCTTCTGTCGCGCGGCGTTCGCCGCGCGCGTGAGTGCAGCCGTCCTGCTCATGCCGAGCATCAGCGCGGCACAGGGCGGCGTGTTCCCCGCGAACGAGTATCGTGGCTGGACCGTCTGCTTCTCGAGCGCTATTGGCACGTGCACCGACCTGCGGATTGGCGTGCGGGGCATCGGCAACGCCTCGTTGGTGAGCAGTCTCGTGCAGCATCGTTCGGTACCAGGTATCGCATCCGGCCTGATGTCTTTTGCATGGCACGTGGCGGGTGCGCGGTCCGTGACCGGCAATATCGCCCCCTTCAATCATTGTCTCATCGAGAGAGGTGGGGCCCCCGCGATCAACCAGCCGGGCTGTTCATCCTGGTTGTCACAATCGCTCGCCACCCCGTCCCTCCCGGACGACCTCTCCCAGAACTTCGTGGCGTTCGCAAGCTCGACGGATCCGGGCACGGCGAACTTCATCGCGGGGTGCGACGGCACGGTGTTCGACGCGACGTACTCGACGACGGCGCAGACCTGCGGGACAGGCGCCTACGAGGCATTCGTCGGGTCGAACCTGCTCTTCAACACGTCGATGGTGCAGGGCATCTCGCTCGACGTCTACACTGGTGACCACAACGACGACGGGCTGCCCGATCAGGCCTCGTGCTTCATCGATCTGCGCTCCGGCGATCCGGGCGTCGGCATCGACCTGGGCGACCCAACGACTGTCGCAAGCTGCACTGCCACGCCCATCAGCACGGTACCCGAACCGGCCAGCCTGATGCTGCTCGGCACGGGCATCGCTCTCCTCACTGCGGCGCGGCGCCGCCGGAGCCGGTCATGATGTCGACACCGTTTGGCGGCGTGCTCCTCGGCGGAGTGTATGCCTTGCCCGTCGCACTGCTCATGGCGTGTACGCCGACGACAGACGCGCCGCTCGCGCCCGACGACTCGGTTGCTCCACCGGCTGCCGTCGTGATGCCTGCGGAGATGCAACAGATCATTCCGTCGTCGCTGCAGGTGGCGCTGGACGATCTCGAACAGCGCGTGCTCCCCGCCCTCGATGGCGACGCGGCACGCGCGCTGGGTGGAGCGCTGCAGTCGCTCCGCGATGCGGCAACACTCGGCGACCTGCGGGCGGCACGCGCGGCAAGTGGCCAACTGCACGCCACGGCCGTGGCACTGGCCGAACAGGGACACTCGGCGCTCGCCGTCGACCTGAGTGTCGTCGATCTCGTCACGGCGGCGATCGAAGCGGAGCTGACGCCACCCCTGCGGCCGGTGCGATAGTCCGCGCGGGCGCGTGAGCGCACGTCACACGTTGAGCGGGACGTGTGGCGTGCGCTACCGCGCGCCGTCCGTCCGCACGCGACGTGCCGCCTGTTGCACCAGCGGATCGGCCCCCTGCCAGAGTGCGTCGAACTTGCGACGCGCCGCCGTCGCACGTGCGGTGTCGCCCTCGAGCGCGTGGCCGCGCGCGAGTTCGAGGTACCGCCATGCCGCCACCCGATCCGTCGGACGAATGAGCCCCGCGAGCAGGTCGACCGCTTCGCGCCGGCGACGCGGGTCGGCCATCAGCATCTGGATACGCCTGAGACGTAGCGGCACCAGGTGATACACACCACGCCCATTGTAGCCCATCGCATCGATCGCGCGATCCATCGCCGTGAGCGCCGCCGCAGAGTCCCCTTCGATCAGCCGGGCCCACCCGCGAGCGGCGTCGATCGCGCTACCCAGCATCGCCGGCATGCTGTCTTCGCCCACGCGAGGTGTGGTCACATCCGCGAGCAGGGTACGTGCCGCCGCCAGGTCGCCTGCGGCAAGGTGCAGCAACGCCAACCGGTACTGCACGTCACGCCGATCCGGGCGGGCTCCCGTGGGCTCACGCCCCAGCGACAGCGCTTCCTGCACGCTCTCGCGCCATCCGCGCGGCGCATACCTCCACACGATGGGTTCAATGATGCAGTTGGGACTCCACTGCGTGGGGAAGCGTTGACGTGCCTCGTCCATCCGCCCGAGGCCCACCAGCAGGCACGCGTAGTACGTCTTGATGGTCGTGCCGACGAGCGGATCGGCACCGTACGCCGTATGCGCGACCTCGTAGATGCGGCGGAGCAACTCCGGTGCAGGCTCCTCCGCCCCGAGCACGGCAGACGACGTGGCATGCAGCAGGGGCATCACGCGCGCACCGTTCAATCGCCCCGAGCGGATGAGCGATTCGAAGCCGCGCGCCGCTTCAGCGGGCGCAGCAAAGCGCAGACCGCCGATCGTATCGAACTCTGCGCGGCGGGCCGCTCGCCGATCGGGTCGCTCGCGCGCCACGGCCAGCGCCGAATAGTGCTGGAATCGTTCGCGGTCGCCGTAGTCGAGCGCCATGGCCAGCGGATGTACGAGCACGCGCGCCGACGTCGAGTCGAGCGCGACGGCGGTGTCGAAGAGGGCGACGGTCCGCACACGCGCCGACAGTCCGAGCGCATCGCTCGCGTGGAAGGCGATGTCCGCCTGCATGTAGCGCGCCTCGGGATCACCGGGATAGCGCGCGACGAGTTGGTTCGATGCTTCGACCGCGTCGAAGCTCGTGGCCTCGTGCAGTTCGCGCACGGTCAGCATCAACCGTTCGCGCGGCGGCAGGCGACTCGCATATCGCCGCGCGGTCGCGAGGGCGCGCCGCGCTGCGTCCGTTCCCATCAGACCGCGCCAGCCGAACGCTTCCGCCAGCCGAAGCTGCGCCAGCGCGAAGGTGGAATCAGCATCCACTGCCCGCGAGAAGCTCGCGACGGCGGAGTCCCACGCGGCGGCGCGCAGCTGCGACTCGCCACGCAGATAGGCGTCGAGTGCGACGGGGTTGCTCGTGACGATCGCGGCAAGCCGTGGCTCGGGCACGCCGAGTCGGCGCCCCCACAGTTCGCGCAGCAGCCCGATAGCCACTCTGTCCACGAGCGTGGAGAG
>JALOPS010000136.1 GCA_025453745.1 Gemmatimonadaceae bacterium | reverse complement strand
CGCGCCCCTGCTCGCGGCGTTGACCACGCTGCACGCGTCGGGATGTCAGCTCCCGCTGCGCGCGCCGCGCGCGGTGCTCCCGGCGTCGCTGCCGGGCGTGACGGCCACGAGTCCTGATCCCGATGTGGTGATGGCCGCACTCGGTCGCACGCTCGAGGTCTTTCCCGGCACGGTGCTCGTCGATCCGGCGATCGATGCGCTGGCGATCGCGCGCCTGGAGACGCCGTCGACCGATCCGTTTCGTCTCGTCGCACGTGAACTCGACGGCGGCACGCTGGTGCCGGAGGCGAGTTGGGTCGCGATGCGTGCGTCGTCGTCGACCGTCGTGGACGATGCCCCGGCGGCGCGTCGCTATCTCGACGTGGCGCCCATCATGGCGGCAGCGGGATGGGTACATCCCACGCCGCTCGCGCTCCCGGTGACGTCGAGCAATCGCGGCACGCTCGTGCGCTTCGTGAACCTCACCGGGCTCATCGCCGGCGAGACCACGCTCGGGGCGGAGCTGGCGCTGCTCTATCCGCCAGCGGCGATCGCGCGGTCCGCGTTGGCGGCGTTTGGCGGCTTCGTGTGGGACGGCGTGTCCGGTTTCGTCGCGCCGTGACGCATTCTGGACGCGGGGGGTGCATCAGCCCCCCGCGACCAGGAGTCGTCGTTCGGGAGTGGTCGGCGTCACGGGCAGTGTGCAGTAGAGGACGTAGGCGTCGGGGCGCCTGATCGCCGAGACGGAGACGATGGACCGGCGAACGGTCGCGCCCCTGGCGATCGGGACACCGGTACACGCGCTCCGTTGAGGCGGGACGGGGCCGTCGAGGTCCTGGCGTTCGACGACGTCGATCACGACCGCGCCCTCGCCGATGTTGCGGATGTCGAGCGTGATGTCGTGGACACGTATGGACTGCGAGCTGCGTGCTGTCCGGCAGCTCCATCACGCCAGCGGCGCGCCGCCGCGCTGACCAATGCTCAGCGCTTGGTCCAGACGAGGATCGCGCCGCACTGATCCTTGCCGGTGCGCTGGAAGGTCGGCGGCAGGGAGCTGAGTCCACGATGCACTTCAATGCCGAGGACCTCCGACGGCGGTACCACGTTGTCGAGGAAGTCGAGCCCGCTGCTCGTGCCCGTTGCGTCACCCAGCAGCGCCCCGTCGACGAACACGCTGACCAGGCACCCACCCTGCCGCTCGGGGCTCGACCCCTGCTGCCGCATGGAGCTGATGAGCACCTGTGCGACGTTGGCCTTCTGCTGCGTCTCGACGACGAGGCCAGGAATGCCGCGCAGGAGCTGTGACATCTTTTGCGGCTGTCGCCGATGAATTTCCTCTTCGGTGATGTACGTGCCGCCGTTGCGGCTAAGGCGCCGCTGGTCGAAGCCGCTGATGGTGCGATCGGCCACGTCGCGCGTTACGACGGTATCGAGCGCGGTTGGGATGGGTTCAAGCACGATCGACGCCGAGGCAATCGCACGCGAGACGCGCACCTGCACGGGATGATGCCGGAGCGCACGAACCGCGAGCAGCGTGTTGCCGTCGCCGAGCGTTCCCGGGAGCTCCACACTGAACGCGCCATCGGGTCCCGAACGCGCGCGCGGTGCAGATGCGATCTGTTCGAGCGACACCGTCGCATTGGGCAAGGCCGCGCCGCTCGTGGTGTAGACCACACCCAGGAGTGACGACGGGCCATCGGTCGTTGCCGGCCGCACCGCCGGTGGGTCGACACCGAGCACGTGGACGAAGACCGGGTCGCGCAGCGCGCCCTGGCCGCGCACCGCGAGATGGGCGCGCCCGTCGGGGAGCGCGATGGCGCCGAAGAGCGTTGCCCCGCGTCCGAGCAGCACGAGTCCGCACAGGCGGAACATGCCGGTGCTGTCGACCGTGATGGGCGCCGTCGACACGCCGGCTTCCGTGAGGAGCCAGACCATCGCACCGGCGGCCGACCCCTCGGCGGGAATCACGCGGCCCACGACCACCTGTTGCCCGGCGGCGCGCGGTGCGCCACACAGCCGGGCGTAGAGCGCGTCGTCGCCGGCGCTGGTGATCTGCGCGTCGACCAGGCTGTCGATGAGCGGGCGCGGCAGCGACGGCGCGCTCGGTTGCGCGGCGAGTGCGGGCGCGAGCAGCGCGGCGCACCACAGGGCGCGGATCGTGTGCATGGACACCTCCTCGGGACTGCATGGAACGTGACCGGGGGGCCGTCCAGCGGCTAGAGCCATGGGACGTGCGAGTGACGGTGCGTGTGTAGGACGGTGCGGGGCGGTTCGTATCTTGCCCGCCCATGTCCACGCGGCTCCCTGGCCACTTTCCCATCGACACGGCGCTCCCGGCGTTGCGCGACGCGCTCGGCGCGGGGCCGGCTGCCGTCCTCGAGGCGCCGCCCGGTGCGGGCAAGACCACGCGCGTGCCGCTGGCGCTGCGCGATGCGCCGTGGCTCGGCACACAGCGCATCGTCATGCTCGAACCGCGGCGTATTGCCGCACGCGCGGCCGCCGCGTTCATGGCGCGGACCTTGGGCGAGGCGGTCGGCGACACGGTGGGCTATCGCGTGCGGAACGACGCCCGCGTGACCACGCGCACGCGCGTCGAAGTGGTGACCGAGGGAATCCTCACGCGACAGCTCGTCCACGATCCCTCGCTCGACGGCGTGGGAGCGGTGCTGTTCGACGAGTTCCACGAGCGCTCGCTGCATGCCGACACCGGACTCGCGCTGGTGCTCGAGAGCATGCAGGCACTGCGCGAGGATCTGCGGCTGGTGGTGATGTCGGCCACGCTCGATGGGGTCGCGGTGCAAACGCTGCTTGCGCGTGCCCTGGGACGTCCGGTGCCGATCGTGCGCGCCGAGGGGCGCACGTATCCGGTGACCGTGACGTATCGACCGCCGCGTGGCGACGCAACACTCGAACAGCGCGTGGCGCATGCCATTCGCGACGCGCTCGCGCAGCATGAGGGCGATGTGCTCGCCTTTCTTCCCGGCGCGGCAGAGATCCATCGCACCGAGACGATCGTGCGCGTGGGCGTGGACGACGACACGCGCATCTATCCGTTGCACGGCATGCTGCGCGGCGATGAACAGGACGATGCCATCGCGCCGTCGCCCGCCGGCACACGCAAGGTAGTACTGGCCACGAGTCTCGCGGAGACGAGTCTGACCATCGAGGGCGTGCGCGTCGTCATCGACAGCGGACTCGCGCGCGTGCCACGCTTTGCCGCGAGGACGGGCATGACGCGCCTCGAGACCACACGCGTGACGTTGGCGAGTGCGACGCAGCGTGCCGGGCGCGCGGGACGTGTGGCACCGGGCGTGTGCATCCGCCTGTGGGACGAGGCAGAGACGGCGGGGCTCGTACCGCAGGCGCGCGCCGAGATCCTCGATGCCGACCTCGCGCCGCTCGTGCTCGAACTGGCCGCCGCGGGAATTCGCGACCCGTCGTCGCTGGCCTGGCTCGATGCGCCACCCGCCGCCGCGGTCGAGCAGGCACGCGAGACACTGCGCGCACTCGAGGCGATCGACGCAGACGGCCGGACCACCGCAGACGGCGCGCGCATGCTGCGCTTCGGCACCCATCCGCGACTTGCCAGGCTGCTCATCACCGCCGAGTCGCTCGGGCACGCCGAGCTCGGCTCGACGTTGGCCGCGCTCCTCGACGCGCGCGATCTGCTGCGCGTCGATCGTCGCGCCGTAGATCCCCGCACGCTGCGGGTGCCGGTAGATCTCGCCGAGCGCGTCGCACTCGTGCGTGGCAGCGGCACGCTGAGCACCCTGCCACTCGGCGTGACGGTGGATCGTACGGGCGTGCACGCGGTGCGCGAACAGGCGCGCAGTTATCGTCGGCGACTCGATGCCGCGAAGGTGGTTCCGGCGGGCGATGCGCTGGAGGTCATCGGCGTGCTGGTGGCCGCCGCATATCCCGATCGCATCGCGCAGCGCCGAGACGGCACGGAGTCGGCTCGAGCGGTGCGCTATCTGTTGCGATCGGGGCAGGGCGCGACACTCGATGCGGCCGATCCGCTCTCACGCGAGCCGTATCTCGCCATCGCCGACGTGGATGGTCAGCCACCCGACGTGCGCGTCTATCGGGCCGCGGCCGTGACGCGCGCACAGATCGAGGCAACGTGGGGACACGCGATCATCGACACCGATCGGGTCGTGGTCGATGACGAGCGCGTGCGCGCCACACGACAGACGCGCCTGGGCGCGATCGTGCTGCAGGAGACCGCACTCACTGACGTGCCACCGGATCAACTCGCGGAGGCACTCGCCGCGGCCGTCGTCAAGCGCGGCATCGACACGCTGCCGTGGACGAAGGAGAGCGCGCAACTGCGCGATCGACTGCGCTTTGTCCACGCGCGCGATACCTCGTGGCCCGATGTCAGCGACGATGCACTGCGCGACGCCGCCGCCGCGTGGCTCGCCCCGCAGTTGCTCGGTGTGCGACGGGTGAGCGACGTGTCGCGCGTCGATCTCGGCGCGGCGCTTCGCGAACTGCTCGACTGGCAGCAGCGCGCCGCCCTCGACACGCTCGCACCCACGCATCTGGCCGTGCCGACAGGGTCGCGCATTGCCGTGGACTACAGCGATCCGATGGCGCCGACGCTCGCGGTGCGCTTACAGGAGGTCTTCGGCTGGGAGGAGACCCCGCGTGTGTATCGCAGCGAGGTCCCCGTGGTGCTGCAGTTGCTGAGCCCGGCGCACCGCCCGGTGCAGGTCACGCGCGATCTCGCCGGGTTCTGGCGCACGAGCTACCACGATGTGCGCAAGGAGCTGCGCGGGCGCTATCCCAAGCACGTCTGGCCCGACGATCCGCTGACGGCCACGCCGACGCGCCGCGCCAAGCCGCGCGGCACGTAACGCCCTCACGTCTCGGCATCGGCGCCGAGCCGCTCGCGCAACTTCTGCATCGCCAGTCGGGTGCGCGACTTCACCGTACCGAGTGGCAACCCCGTGCGTTCGACGATCTCGCGGTGCGACAGGCCCTCGAAAAACGCGAGCTCGACGACGTCGCGCTGCTCCGGAGGCAGGCGCGCCAGCGCGGCGTGGACGCGCACGGCGCGTTCGGTCGCTTCGACGAGCCGATCGGGTGTCGCGTCGTGCGGCACGCGTTCGCCGGCCTCACCATCGAGCTCGTGCACGCGACGGAAGCGCGAGAGGGCGCGCATCCGATCGAGTGCGCGCGTGCGCGCGATCGTGCAGAGCCACGCACCCACCGATCCGCGCTGCGCGGTGAAACGCCCCGCCTGACGCCACGCTTGCCAGAACGTCTCCTCGACGACCTCGTCGGCGTCGCTGCGCTCCGGCACCAGGCGCAGCACGTACGCCAGGAGTGCGCTCGCCCAGCGGGCATAGAGCGCGGCCAGTGCACGCTCGTCACCGGCAGCCATGCACGCGACGTCCAGCAGATCGCGTGCAGGGCCCTCGTGTGCGGCATCGCCCAGCGCCTGGACCGGCCCATCACGATCGATCAGCGTCCCCGACATGGTGCAGCCAGTCCTACGGCGCGATCAGACACCTCGCGCGGTCACGGCGACGCGGCGATGCCGCGCAAGGGCGGCACACCGGAGCCGATGGCGCCAAGCACGGTGAACGCTCCCGTGGCGAGGTCGACGCGACCGAACGTGGAGAACGTGCCGCCGGGCGCCGTGAGCGCCACGAACGCGTCGGTCCCGGCGATATCGAAGCCCGCGTTGGCATTGGTGTTCACGCCGAGCCGGCCGACGATCTGCAGTACGCCGGCGTTGGGATTGGCTACCAGCACGAGCACATCCCGTTCACTGTCGATGGCGTAGAGCGTGGTCGTCGTGGCACCCGGTACACTGTTGGTGTAAGCGGTGGCCACGATGCGCGGCGAGATCGTGTCGGTCACGCTCATCGGATCGAAGCGCAACGTCGAGTCGACCGCGACGATCGTGCCGAGGTCAGGGTGCAAGCGCGGGTTCTGTCGCGCGATCGTGTGGACGCGAATGCGATCGACGGTGGGGTTGAAGTCGAGACCGATGTCGCGAGCGTTGATCGCGGGGGTGAAGCCGGTGCCCACGGACGCGGTCGCTGCGGTGAGGGTGTCGATGGTGATCACGCGGTTCGCACTCGTGATGCCATAGAGACGGCGATCCACCGGGCGAAAGTCGATGCCGAGCACCTGCTCACCGGCGGCGAGCCCGCCCATCGGCACGCGGCGCGTGATGAGATCGGGCCGTCCCGCCGGGAAGACCACCAGCGCGTTCGTGGTATCGACGCCGTAGATCGCGCGGCCCAGCGTGCCGCTCGGCCCCTGGGGGCCGGTGGGGCCGGTGGGGCCTTGTGGACCCGTGGGGCCGGCGGGACCTGCGGGGCCTTGTGGTCCGGTCGGCCCGGCCGGGCCAGCGGGTCCGGCTGGGCCCTGGTCGCCGGTGCAGGCGTTCAACAGCGCCACGACGACGAGCGTCCACATCGACGCTGCACGAGGCGAGTGAGAATTGAGGTGCCACGACATCGAGCGCTCCGGGTTGGAATCGGGGGCATCGTCGCACTGGTGCGAGCGATGTGGGGACACACACGATTCCGGATCGCCGATGGCCGGGCCATCGAGTGAATGACCGACGTCCCGGACGCGGCGCGTGCGGTGCATCACGGAGCATCCATCGGCGGAATCCGCCGTCCGTGCTGGTGACGTACTGTCGCGGCGCTTGTGACGTGCGACGCAGCCGTTGCGCGCCTCTCCCGAACTGGTGGCCTGAGATGCCCAGTCGTTCGGCGGTTCCGTCGTGCCCCACGTCGACGGGGTCGGCACCCGCGCGCGCGCCGGACACACTCCGGCTCGCCGAGCTGCTCGGTGCGCTCTCGCTGGCGACTGACCTGGCCGACGGCTTCCCCCCGGAGAAGACCATCCGCACGGCGCGCGCGGCGGTGCTCCTGGCTCGCGCACTCGGCGCCGACGCAGCCACCGTGCACGATGTCTACTGGTCGGCCGTGCTGCTCTTTGTCGGGTGCACGGCGTACGCGCCGGAAGAGTCGCGCTTGAGTGCGGGCGAAGACATTGCCCTGCGCACGCACTTCGGCCAGCTCGATGGCGCCAGCCGGCTCGAGGAGTGGCGGACCATCGCGACGATTACCCGCCATGCGGGTCGGCGGCGTCAGTTGGCCAGCGTGTGGCAGCACGTCGCGCACCCGGCGCTGTCTGCAGGCTACGCCGCCGCGCAGTGCGAGGTGGCGGTGCGCCTCGCGGCGCGACTGGGCATGTCGCCGTCGGTGCAGGCGGCGTTGGCACACAAGGAAGAGCACTTCGACGGGAGCGGCGGGCCGGCGGGGCTCGTCGGCGATGCAATCGCGCTCCCGATGCGCATCGTGCGTGCCGCGCACGTCTTCGAGCTGTTCCTGCGCCTTGCCGGACGCAACACCGCGCTCGACGTGCTCGCGGCGCGCGCGGGGCGGCAGCTCGATCCCACGGTCGTCGCGGCGCTGTCTCGCGACGCGGAGCCGTACATCGACGCACTGACGGCGCGTGGCGCATGGGATGCGTTTCTCGCGTGCGAGCCCGGGCCGCTGCGCACGACCACGGATCTGACGACCGTCGCGCGCACCTTCGCACACTTCGTGGATCTCAAGTCGGTGCTCGCGTTCACGCATTCGACTGGCGTCGCACAGCTCATCGTGCGCGTGGCACCCGCACTGGGCATCGCGAGCGATCGCGTGGTGGCGCTCGAGCAGGCGGCGCTGCTGCACGATCTCGGTCGCGTGGGGGTGGCGAATGCGATCTGGGAGAAGCCGGGGGCACTCGACGAGGTGGAGTGGGAGCAGGTGCGGCTGCATCCGTACTTTACCGAGCGCACGCTGCGTCGCGCTCCCGCGCTGCGAAGCGTCGCCGCCATTGCCGCGCAGCACCACGAGCGACTCGATGGCAGCGGCTACCATGCGGGACTGCCCGGTCACATGCTGTCGCGGGAGAGTCGTCTCCTCGCGGTCTGCGACGTGTGGCACGCGCTGGGTGAACAGCGTGCACACCGTGCGGCACACACCACGGCACAGGCGGTGGCGGTGGTGCGCGAGGCGGTGCGCGGCGGGCGACTCGATCGCGAATGTGCGACCGCCTTGCTCGATACCGTGGCCCCGGGGAACGCCGCGCTCACGCGCACGCGCCCCTCCGGCCTCACGGAGCGCGAAGTGGAGGTGTTGCGACTCCTTGCGGTGGGGCGCACCAACAAGGAGATCGCGCGTGCGCTGGGGATCGCCACGCGGACGATCGGACACCACGTCGCACACATCTATGCCAAGCTCGGCGTCTCCACGCGGGCCGGCGCGACGTTGGCGGCGATGGAGCGCGGCGTGCTCGACTGAGCGTCGGCGCGCCGGTCGCCGGCGGCGATACCGGCAGCAGTCGTGACCGAGGCGGCCGCGGCGACCGTGCCCGGCGTTGGTGGCACCAGGTGTCACATGGCGGGACGCCTGTGCAACGGCCGGCCGTCGCGACGTCTCCGATACGGTTGCGTCGCAGTGCGCTCGCATGGGGCGATCGCGCAGTGACGCTCTTTCGGAGTCCGTCATGTCGCTGCTCTCCACGCTCGTGGGCCTTGTCCTGTCGCCCTCGCCCGCTCCGTCTCCACCCGCGCACGTGGTCGTGCGCGCCGACTCATTCGTGGTCACCGGCACCATCACGCGGGACCAGCCACGGCAGCCCATCGCCGGCGCCACGATCTCGGTCGACGGGTCCTCGGTGAACGCACGCTCCGAGGCGGACGGGCGCTATCGGCTTGGCATCGCGCGTGCGCCCGGCCTCGCCGCGGTGACGCTCCGCGTGCGCGCGCTCGGCTTTGCGGCGGCGACCAAGCTCGTGGCGATCACCGCAAAGCCCGCGACGGTCGACTTCACGCTCGCCGCATCGAACTCGGCGCTCAGTCCGACGGTGGTCAATGCCGCGAAGTCGCGCGAGATGGAGCGGCGTGAGCGCGCGGCCGACGTGGCCGCGCCCATGCCCATGCGCGGGATGGGCATGCCCGGGGGCACGAGCATGGCGCCGCCGCCCTTCGATCGGCGTGTGCGCCGGCCGAGCGAACCGTTCAATCGCGAGCAGTACGCGGCCATCGCGGAAAACCCGTTCCTCGCGGTGGGGCGCAATCCGCTGTCGACCTTCGCGATCGACGTGGATCGCGCGTCGTACGCGAACGTGCGCCGCTTCCTCGAGAACGGCGCGCGCCCCCCGCGCGACGCGGTCCGCATCGAGGAGCTCGTCAACTACTTCCACTATGACTACCACGCGCCGCCGCGCGGCGGCGCACCGCTCGACGTCACCGTGGAGACGCATGTCGCGCCCTGGCAGTCCGCGCACCGACTCGTGCGCATCGGCATGCAGGCGCAGCGGTTGCCCATTGCCGAGCTGCCGCCGGCCAACCTCGTCTTCCTGGTCGACGTGTCCGGTTCCATGCAGGATCCGAACAAGCTGCCGCTGGTGAAGCAGTCGCTCCGCCTGCTCACGCAGGAGCTCCGACCGCAGGATCGTGTGGCGATCGCGGTGTATGCCGGCGCGGCCGGCCTCGTGCTGCCGTCGACGAGTGGGCGTCAGAAGGAGCGGATACTCGAGGCGCTCGATCGGCTCGAAGCAGGCGGCTCCACCAACGGTGCCGCGGGCATTCGCCTGGCGTATCAGACTGCGCGCGCGCATCTCCTCGAGGACGGGGCGAACCGCGTCATCCTTGCGACCGACGGCGACTTCAACGTCGGCACCACGAGCGACAGTGAGCTGATCCAGCTCATCGAGCGCGAGCGCAAGAGCGGTGTGCATCTCACCGTGCTCGGCTTCGGCATGGGCAACCTGCAGGACGCCAAGATGGAGCAGCTCGCCGACAAGGGGAACGGACAGTACGCGTACATCGACAACCTGGCCGAGGCGCAGAAGGCGCTGGTGCGCGAGATGGGCGGCACACTCTTCACGCTCGCGAAGGATGTGAAGATCCAGGTCGAATTCAATCCGGCGCGTGTGCGCGCCTACCGACTGCTCGGCTACGAGAACCGGCTGCTGCGCGACGAAGACTTCAACGACGACACCAAGGATGCCGGTGAGCTCGGCGCGAGCCACAGCGTGACGGCGCTGTATGAAGTGGTGCTTGCCGATGTGGAGAGCCCGGTGCGCATCGGCAGCGTGGATCCGCTTCGTTACGAGACGCCGCGCGAGCGCGTGGCCGCACCGCGCGGCGGGAGCGATGAGCTGGCGTTCGTGAAGGTGCGCTACCAGCCGCCGCGCGGCGGCGCGAGTGCGCTGCTCAGCTATCCCGTGCGCGAGACGCGCGGCGCTCCGAGTGTTGACTACAGCTTCGCGAGTGCGGTGGCAGGGTTCGGTTTGCTGCTGCGCGACACCGAGCAC
>JALOPS010000486.1 GCA_025453745.1 Gemmatimonadaceae bacterium | reverse complement strand
GCGCGGCGGGCACGGCGCCGGACGCGCCAGCACCGTGGAGGACTTTCACGATCACTGGCAGCGCCTGCTCGACTTCATGCAGGCGCAGTTCGCGAAGCGGGTGGCGGAGGGGAACGGACGCTGACGCCGCGAAAGCTCCTCAGGCCGCAACGCCGAAGAGTCGTCCAACGCCCGCCGTGAGGGCGAGCGCCAGCGCACTCCACACCGTGACGCGCAGCGCGCCGCGCCAGCGGTTGGCCCCACCTGCGCCAGCGGCCGCGGCGCCGAGTAGCGCGAGACAGAGGAGCGAGCCAGCGGAGACGGTGATGAGCACGCGCGACACTGGCAC
This sequence comes from Gemmatimonadaceae bacterium, assembly GCA_025453745.1. GTDB lineage: Bacteria > Gemmatimonadota > Gemmatimonadetes > Gemmatimonadales > Gemmatimonadaceae > JALOPS01. The sequence continues at coordinate 3,792 of JALOPS010000486.1, read as the reverse complement.
CACGAGGGCCAGTACCAGGGGCAACGCCGCGCCGACGGCGAAGGTCGCCGCGGAAGACACGGCAGCCTGCACCGGGCGCGCGGCGAGCTCCTCGGTGATGCCAAGTTCGTCGCGCGCGTGCGCACCGAGCGCATCGTGCGCGGTGAGCTGCTCCGCGACGGTGCGGGCAAGTGCGGGAGCAAGACCACGCGCTTCGTAGATCGCGGCCAACTCGCGCAGCTCGGCCGCTGGATCGGCGGCGAGTTCCGCGCGTTCGCGCGCGAGGTCGGCGCCCTCGGTGTCCGCCTGCGAACTCACCGATACATATTCGCCCGCCGCCATGGACATGGCGCCCGCCACGAGGCCGGCGATCCCGGACACGAGCAGCGCCTGCCGATCCGCGCCGGCCGCCGCGACACCGACCACGAGCGCGGCGGTGGAGACGATGCCGTCGTTCGCCCCGAGTACGGCGGCGCGCAGCCAGCCAACGCGATGCGTGAAGTGTCGTTCCGGGTGGACGGTGCGTGGCATATGAGCCTCGACGGGGTCAGAGCGTGATCACGGCGGCCGCCCACGCGGACGCGTCGCGGTCGGCCCGCAAACGATTCGCGAGGTCCACTACGAGCTCGGCGCCCTCCAGTCGCAGCGAGTAGCGGTCTAGGTCGCGGCTGGCTCGCCCGCTGCGATGCGCGCCACCTGCGTCGAAGCGCGCCTTGTGCTTCGGGCAGTATACCTCCCCCGGGGTGGTTCGCCACTCGAGCGTTGCACCACGGTGCGGACAGGCGAGCGCGAACGCGAAGAGTTGACGGTTCCAGCGGACGATCAGCAGTTCATTGCCGGCATCGATGAACGCGCCGTTGGCCGTCGGGACGCGATAGCGTCGCACGGCTGACGCGTCCTCCAACGCCTTCGGGGTGATTTCCGTGATGACCGCTCGCGCGGTCGCGTGTGCGGTCGCTGCCCCGGTCAGCGAGGCGAGCACGCCACCGGCGAGGAGCGTGGCCCGGCGGACGAACTCGCGCCGGTCCACCCGGTGGCCGCAGTCGGTGTCGTTCGATGACGCGCTCATCGATCGTCCTCCTCGGTGCGGGTGTTCGCGCCGTTCGGCGTCATCGGCGCGGTGGCTGCGTTGGTGTACGCCGACGCGGCACCGTGTTCGTAGACGAGGGCGCCGCCGGAGTGGCCGACGCGCCAGCCCATCACGACGAGCACGAGCGTCCCGACGGTGCCGGCCAGGCGGGCTCCCTGACCGAGGCGGCCGCGCGCCAGACCGACGAGCGCGATGCCAAAGACGATGGCGCTGGCCGCGAGGAAGGCTTCCGCTGCTTCCTCGTGCGTCTCGATCGGCGCTTCCGCCACGACGGCCTCGACTTCCTCGTCGGCCGTCTCACCGGTCTCCACCGAGACCCACGAACTTGCGGTCAAAGCCGCTAGCAACGCGACAGTTACAGACCATGTACGGGACACAGTAGCCCCTCGGGCAATCACGACCAGCGTGCCGATCGCGAAGATCGGCACCAGCACCGCGAGGGCGATCGGCAGGTGCACGATGACCGGGTGCAGGGGGGTAGGCAGGATGGATGCGAGCATGACGGCCTCCAGCGTTCGGGACCGCGGCGGACGGACTGGCGGACGCCAGCACTCGCCATTGCCGCTGTGAGGTAGTCTCTGCCAGACCCCGTCCCTCGCCTATCCGGCAGGTGACGCGCTTGTGCCTCACTTCTGTCCCTCCGACATTTGCCGGATGCCTTCCTCGCGGCCGACCGATGCCCCGCTGTCACCGCCTGACCTGCCCCTGACCGAGGGGCTCGCGCCCGACGAGCAGGACGCGCTGGCCGATGTGGGGCGGCTCACGCCGTGGCTGGTGCTGGTGCTGGCCTTCGTGATCGTGGCGGGTGTCACCGATCTCGTCCTCGACGCGCCGACCACGTGGCGCTCGGCGCACGTGCTGTTCGAAGTGAGCGTGATCCTCGTCAGTCTCGGCTTCGCCGTCGCCCTGTGGCGCGGCTGGCGCCGCGCGGCGAGCGCGCTCGGTCGCACGCAGGCGGCGCTGGCGCGCACGACCCGCACCCTCGCGGAACGGCAGGCGGAGCGTGATGCGTGGCAGCGCACCGCCGAGGCCGAGCGCGCGGGCTTCGGGCGCGCGATTGACGCCCAGTTCGCCGCGTGGGGACTGACCGCGACCGAGCGCGAGGTCGCGTCACTTCTTCTGCAGGGGCTCGGGCACAAGCAGATCGCCGCGAAGACGGGACGCAGCGAGCGCACCGTCCGACAGCACGCCGTCTCGGTCTACAGCAAATCCGGGATTAGCGCGGCGTTCTTTCTGCAGGAGTTGCTGCCGCCGCCGGACCAACGGGCCTCGGCGGCGGGCTGACCGCGTCAGGCGTGCAGCACCCGCCGCGCCGCCTCCTCCACCCGCTCGGCCGTGATGCCGTACTCCTTGAACAGCACGGGAGCGGGAGCGCTCGCGCCGGACGTGTCGATGCTCACGATCGCGCCCGTGTCGCCCACCCAGCGGTGCCACGACTGCGAGTGCGCGGAAACTTCGCAGCCGGTCACGCGGGGCAAGACCTACGCCGCAACCTATGCTGCTACAAAGCGTTCAAATCGTTCTGCCAAGAAATCGCGGTTCGGACGCAACTCGATCTTCCGGGGTAGCGAAAGCTTCGTATCGGCGACGCCCTGAATTCCGTGCTTGAGCATCGGGCCATCCTTCTCGAGCAGGATGTCAAGACGAACGTGCACTCGTGCGTCGGGGTCGATCCCGATGATGTTTGCGTCGTACGCAGAATGGTGGATCTTGCAGAGCCCAAGCCCATTTGTGACAACGGGTTCTCCCTTGGGATGCCGATCGGGCAGGATATGCGCGGCGTCCAGGAGCTCGACATGTCGCAGGTGACAGATGGCGCAGCGCTCGCGGTAGGCGTTGAGCACCCTACGTCGAAACTGCTGCTGATGCAGTCGCTGAAGCACCGCGCGAGTCGCGTATTCTCGGCGGAGAGTCATCTGCATCACATCCACCGTCGAGGTACGGACGTTAGCTTGATCCGCGACCAGCGTAAACTGGAGTTGCACCTCGTTGTCCCCGATAACGTACACCGGCGCAACCACGTCATAGACGCCCGGATCGACTGCGACAAGGTAGATCAACGGAAGATGCGCCTCCAAAGCACGGCGCAAGGCGACGTTATCTGGGTGCCGAGGATCTGTTCCCCGATACTTGTACGTGATCAGCCCGGCCTCAAGGTCGTGATCATCGTCGTACGGGGAGTCGACAGATGTCTGGATACTCAGAGCCGCACCGAGAGGACCGACCACCGCTGGCTTGAAGATTCCCTTCTGGTAGTTCCAGATCGGAACTCGCACGCCATGCAGCAGGACACCCTCCATGAGTGCTGTCCGAGGCACACGTCCGCCGAATCGCGTCCGGATGCCTTGCACGAAAGTGATTGCCGCGGAACGGACTTCCGCGTCAGAGATCGTCGTCATCGCAGCGCCAGTGCGTCTCGTCAGGACGCGAGCAATCCGGCGACGGAGATGTCCTCGTCGAGGTCCGGCCAGTGGATCCCGATACCTCCACCGATGGGGCGCCAGTTGTCTCGCTGTTCCGGCGTCGCCTCCCGAAGTCGTGGGAACCATTCGATCGGCGCCGTCAGCTCGCGCCCGTCTGCCAGCACGACACGCAGCGACACGTCACTGCAGGCGACGTCAACGACCAATGGCACCACGCGAATCGCGGAAGTGCTCATCCCATTTCTCCTGAATCAGGGTGCGATGCTCATACACCAACGCCCGCACCTCGGCGAGTTCCGC
>JALOPS010000485.1 GCA_025453745.1 Gemmatimonadaceae bacterium | reverse complement strand
ATCGTCGTCAGTGCGGGGGCGCCGGACGTGCCGGGCCCCCTGGTCGAGCAGCTCGCCGAGGGGGGGCGGCTGCTGATTCCGGTGGGGACTCGGAAAGAACAGCAGTTGACCCTGTTCACGAAGCGCACCGGGCGCCTGGAGCGCCGTGACATCGCGACCGTCCACTTCGTCCCACTCGTAGGCGCCGCGGGGTGGCCCCCCACCTGATGGCTGGTCGCGGGCCGGCATGACCGTCACCTTCCCGGAACGCCCGCGTGCTTTCGACCCCTTCCACTGCGACCCGCATGCCTCGACTCGCTCCGTTCAGCGCTCCGCGAGACCGCCGTATGCTCGACGAGAGCGCCCCGATGCGGCGCGCGCCCTTCGTCCCGGCGTGGATGCGTGAGCTGGCGGCTCGTGTGGAGCCGACTGCATCGGCGTCGCCCGCGCCCTTTTCGGGCGAGGCGTCATCGTGGGACGCCGCGTCCTCGGCGGTGGCTGATGTGTCGATGGCGGAGCTGCTCGCGGTCGACGTGACGACCGTCGTCGAACGGCACGCGAGCGACGAGGCGAGTGCCGACTGGACCTTGCAGGACGCCGCGTCGGAGATCGCCACCCTCGCACAAGCGCTGGCTGGCGGCGTTCACCGACCGACGCCCGCACAGATGCGCGCGATCGATGACGCGGCGCGCTTTGGCCTCGACCCTGCGCTCACGGAGCCGGTGGGCCCTGCGCCGATGGCCGAGTGGGCCGACGACGACCTGATGGACGAGATCATGCCAGCGCCGTCCGATCGTCGCGCGATGTCCACATCGACCGCGGAGCATGCCGCGCGCACGATCGAAGCGGTGGCCGAGCGCGTGCGCCGCGGAGAGCTCGCGCTGCCCGCGTATGCGACGGGCATGGGGGACGCGGCGACCCTCGCGGCCACGCTGGCGGCGCTGCTCACGCCCAAGGCCTGACCTCATCGCCCCATGACGGCCGACGAGACGCTGCACGTGATTGTTCATGGTCGCGTGCAGGGCGTCGGGTTCCGGTGGTTCACGCAGCGTACGGCGCGTCACCTGGGACTCACGGGGTGGGTGCGCAATCTTCCCGCGGGCACGGTGGAGGTCTACGCGGTAGGCCCGGTCGACGCACTCGATCGCTTGCGCGACGCCTTGCATCGCGGCCCCGCTGGCGCGAGCGTCGAGGCTGTGCACGTCGCGTCCGCGGCGGCGCCGATACCAATGCGGCCTGGCCATTTCGACGTTCGTCACGACTGACGAGCGTGCGCAGGCCGGGCACAGCTCCGCACCGCATGCGTACGACCGACGATGTATTGAGCCGATTGCACAGCGCGATCGCCAGTGTGCCCGACTTCCCGAGCCCCGGCGTGCTGTTTCGGGACATCACGCCGCTGCTTGCCGACCCTGCGCTCTTTGGTCTTGCCGTCGCCAAGTTGGCCGACCCGGTGCGTGAGGCGCAGGTCACGCACGTGGTGGCCATCGAGAGCCGCGGGTTCATTCTCGGTGCTCCCGTGGCGCTTGCGCTCGATGCGGCGTTTGTCCCGCTGCGCAAACCGGGCAAGCTGCCGCGCGCGACGCATCGCGTGGGCTACGCGCTCGAATACGGAGAGGACGCGCTGGAGCTGCACCGCGACGCGCTGACCCCGAAGTCCCGTGTGCTCATCGTCGATGACGTGCTGGCGACGGGTGGGACGCTCGCTGCCGCTGCCACGCTCGTGCGCACGGCAGGCGCACGGCTCGTGGGTGCCCACGTGCTGATCGAACTCGACGCGCTCGGCGGGCGCGCACGGGTTGGTGACCTGCCGGTGCGCAGCGTGCTGCGGTACTGACGCGCCGCGCGATCTTCGAAAACCGGACCGAAGAGTCGCAGCGCGCGTACGCAGGCGACGTGGCAGCAGTGCAACACCTGATGCGCTGACTCCGTGACCAGAGCATCGCCAGGTCGCCTCTCGCGGACGATTGTGTGCGGTTTCTCACTTGAAATCGAATCGGACTCGACCATTCGTGCGGTCGAGTCTGCCGGGTGTCGCGTCGATGGCACGGTTGTCGCACAGCGGGGAGGGTGAGTCATTGCTCATCGCCCCGATGGAGGGACGCCCCCGTGATCGATCGCATTCGCAGTGTGCTCAGGCAGCATGGTCGACTGGCCTCTGACCCCGATGGACTGACGCTCGAGTCCGACCTGTATCAGCATGGGCTGACGTCGCACGCCAGCGTGAACGTGATGCTCGCGCTGGAAGACGCGTTCGAGGTCGAGTTTCCCGAGGCAATGCTCCGTCGGCGCACCTTCGAGTCGCTCGGACAGATCGCCTCCTCCCTGGAATCACTGCTCGGCGCGCGACCGGCGGCCGTATGACGGCCGCCGCGCCGCCGCGGCGCGACGGTACCTCGGCACCTGCGATCGGCGCTGCCGTCGAGCGCATCGCGCGGGAGATCGCCGCGGTGCATGCCGATGCGGTCGACCGCGACGCACGGTTTCCCGCTGAAGCCTTCGACGCCCTGCGGAAGGCCGGCGCGCTGGGGGCACTTGTCCCGGTCGAACTCGGTGGTCCGGGCGCCTCGCTCGAGGAGGTGGTCGCGCACTGCACCACGCTCGGTCGCGTGTGCGCATCCACCGCGATGATCTACGCCATGCACCAGATCGAGGTTGCGGTGCTGGTGCGCCACGCGGTGGATCAGCCGGTCCTCCGCGCCTATCTGCGCGATCTCGTCGAGCAGCAATGGCTCATCGCCTCGGCGACGAGCGAGA
>JALOPS010000484.1 GCA_025453745.1 Gemmatimonadaceae bacterium | reverse complement strand
TGGACTCGATCCCTGCCGACTCGCTCACCGAAAAGGCCGTCTACGACCTCTGGCATTGGCAGGAGCCCCGCATCCAGCCGCAGCAGAAGGCCGAGGCCAACCGCACGCGCAGCCGCTCCTGGCTGGCCGCCGTGCACATCGCGACGCGGCGCTTCACCGCGCTGGGCTCGGACACGCTCGCGCAGGTCACCGTCAGCGACAACGGGGCGACGGCGCTCGCGCTCGACCCGCTCCGCTACGCCGTGGAAGCCACGTGGGGCGAGGGCGCGTCCGATGCGTACGTCATCGATGCGCGGAGCGGCGTTCGCACGCGCGTCGCCGAGCGCCTCGACTTCGGCGCGCAGCTCTCCCCCGGTGGCGGCTTCGTGACCTGGTTCGCCAATGGCCGCTGGCATGCCTACGACATTGCGCGTGGCACCACCGTCGATCTCACCGGTGGCATTCGCGACGTCCGCTTCGACCAGGAGACGTGGGACACTCCCGACACGCCGGCCCCCTGGGGGCTCGGCGGGTGGACGCCCGGCGACGCGCGTGTGCTCCTCTACGATCGCTACGACGTCTGGGCGGTCGACCCTCGTGGCGTGGCGCAGCCCGTGAACGTGACCGAGGGGACGGGGCGCTCGACGCAGGTGACGTACCGCGTGGTCGACCTCGACCCGGACGATCGATTCGTCGACCCTGCCGCGCCGGTGATCCTGCGGGCGTTCGACCATCGCACCAAGGACAGCGGCTACTGGCAGGACCGGCTCACCGGCACCGCGCCGCCGACTCGACTGGTGATGGGCGCGCGCAACTACGGCGCGCTGCAGAAGGCGCGTCGTGCCGAGCGCTACCTGCTCACGCAGCAGACGTACCGCGAGTTTCCCGATCTGTGGGTCGGCGGCAGCATCGCCGCCACCGTGCGGCTGTCCGATGCCAACCCGCAGCAGTCGGAGTACCCGTGGGGGACGGTGGAGCTGGTCGACTGGTTGAGCAGCGACGGCGTGCCGCTGCGCGGGCTGCTCTACAAGCCCGAGGGGTTCGACCCCGCGCGCAAGTACCCGATGGTGACCTACTTCTACGAGTCGCTGTCGGACAACCTGCACAACTACAGCGCTCCCTCGGGCCGCAACGTCGTCAATCCGGTGGTGTACACGTCGCTCGGCTACCTCGTCTTCATGCCCGACATCCACTACGTCGACGGTTATCCGGGGCCGAGTGCCGTGCGATCGATCGTGCCGGGCGTGCAGGCACTGATCGCGAAGGGGTTCGTCGATCCCAAGCGGCTCGGGATCACGGGACAGTCGTGGGGGGGCTACCAGTCCGCGTACATCATCACGCAGACGTCGCTCTTCGCCGCCGCCGTGCCCAACGCGACGGTGGTGAACATGACGAGCGCGTACGGCGGCATCCGCTGGCAGAGCGGGCTGGCGCGCGCGTTCCAGTACGAGCACACGCAGAGCCGCATCGGCGGGTCGATCTGGCAGTATCCGGAGCGCTTCGTGGAGAACTCGCCGCTCTTCCACCTCGACCGGGTGACGACGCCGGTGCTCTTCATGGCCAACGACAACGACGGCGCGGTGCCCTGGTACCAGGGGATCGAGTTCTACGTCGCCATGCGCCGGCTGCGGAAGGAGGCGTACATGGTGGTGTACAACGGCGACGAACACAATCCGACCAAGCGCGCGAACCAGAAGGACATCGACCGGAAGATGCAGGAGTTCTTCGCCGTCAAGCTGCTGGGCGCGCCGGCACCCACCTGGATGACGCGCGGCATTCCCTTCGTGGAGAAGGGGCGGGACCAGCTCGGGCCGGCGGCACCCGTCACGGTCGCACCGGCACCGGCGGGCGGCGCGCCGCAGCGCTGACACCGACGCACCACGACACACGTAGTTGCAGGCATCGGGCGCGCGAACGGCGCGCGCCCTTCACCACCGGACGGAGCTGCTGGAGCGCGCATGGCAGACGAAATCGACTACAAGATCATCGGCGACGACTTGCAGGCGGTCATCGTGACGCTCGATCCCGGCGAGGCGGTGTTCGCCGAGGCGGGCGCGATGATGTACATGAAGGAAGGGATCAGCATGGCGACCACGCTCGACGCGACGGGCAAGGGGGGCGGCCTGTTCGACAAGCTCAAGATGGGTGCCAAGCGCGTCCTGGCGGGTGATTCGTTCTTCGTCACCACCTTCGGCAACCAGGGGGCGCAGCGGAGCGACGTGGCGTTCGCCGCGCCCTATCCGGGGAAGATCATCCCCATCGATCTGAAGCAGTGGGGCGGCACGATCCTCTGCCAGAAGGATTCCTTCCTCTGCGCGGCGCGCGGCATCGACGTCTCCATCGCGTTCACGCGGAAGATCGGCGCCGGATTCTTCGGTGGCGAAGGCTTCATCCTGCAGAAGCTCACGGGCGATGGCCTGGCTTTCCTGCACGCCAGCGGCACCCTGCACGCCGTCGACCTCGCCCCCGGCGAGCGGCTGCGCGTCGACACGGGGTGTCTGGCCGCGTTCCAGCCGACGGTCAGCTACGACATCCAGATGGTGCCCGGGGTGAAGACGGCGCTCTTCGGCGGGGAGGGTCTCTTCTTCGTGCAGCTCACCGGGCCGGGGCGCGTGATTCTCCAGACGCTTCCGTTCTCACGGCTCGCCGATCGGATCATCGCCGCCTCGCCGAGGGCGGGCGGGCGGTCACGCGAGGAGGGCAGCCTTCTCGGTGGCATCGGCTCGTTACTCGACGGCGACAACTGACCGGTTCAAGGGGTCAGAGTCCTTGACC
>JALOPS010000135.1 GCA_025453745.1 Gemmatimonadaceae bacterium | reverse complement strand
GACGGGCGCCGGCGCATCGAGCACCAGCGGCGACGCGGACGCTGGCCGATAGTGCACGAGCGACGCGCGCGCAGGGTCGAGATAGGTGCGCGCGGCGTACGTGACGGCGTCGGCGTCTGTCGTGAGCCGTGCCTCGAGTCGCGCAGCCCCCGTGGCGAGGCCGCCCGTCCCTTCCCACTCCACGAGCAGCGATGCCTGCGACTCCATCGTCTCGAGCGCGCGCTGCCAGCGCGACACGGTCGCCTCGCGCAGTCGGGAGAGTTCGGCCTCGTGCACGCCGTCGAGACGCAGAACGTCCAGCTCGCGCCAGGTCGCCGCCGCGGCGGCCGCCGTGTGCCGCGGCGGCACGTCGGCATGCACGGTGAACACGCCGACATCGCCCGTGTGATAGTCGTGCGCCCCGACCGACGTCACGAATTCGCGCTCGCGCAACGCCCGATAGAGCCGCGCACTGCGCCCGTCGCCCAACACGCGCCCCACGAGACCAACCGCCACGGCATCTGGTGCGTCGCGCGGCGGCGTCCGCCACCCGAAGACGAGCTGCGCCTGTTGCACGTCGCCGCTCCAGTCGCGCAGTCGCGCGGGCGCGGCGTCCGCCTCGGCAGCGCCGCGATCGCGCGGCACGGAGGCCGCCACGAGTGCGCCATAGCGGGCGTGCACCTCCGCCCGCGCCGCCTCGACGTCGATGTCGCCAACGATCGCGAGGATCGTGTTCGACGGGTGATAGTGCGTGCGATAGAAGCCGTGCACCTGCTGTCGCGTGAACTCCCGGAGTTGCGCGGGCTGCCCAATGCGCCACCGGCGCATGCGATGCCGGTCGAAGAGCAGCGCATACAGCGACTCCGCCGCAACGGCACCGGGCGCGTCGAGCTTGCGCTTGGCTTCCTCGATGATGACATCGAGCTCGCGCGCGAGCTCGCCCGCATCGATCACGGAGTTGGCATACGCGTCGTGCTGGATCGCCAGCGCCTCGCGCCACGCGTCCGACGGCACGATGGCGTAGTACGCGGTGTGATCGTACGTCGTGTAGGCGTTGAGCTGCCCGCCGCGCGCGCGCGTCTCACGCGCGATGTCGCCGGGACCGCGGGTGGGCGTCCCCTTGAAGTACATGTGCTCGAGGACGTGCGCGATCCCCACCACCTCATCCGGCTCGTCGAAGTACCCGCTGTTGACGCGCGTGTAGATCGCGACGACGGGTGCGGTGGCATCGCGCCGCACGAGCAGTGTCAGCCCGTTCGGCAACACCTCCCGATGCACGGACGCGATGAACGGTTCCGCGAGCGTCATGACGCGCAGCCGAACGTGCTCAGCGCCCTGGTGGCGCGGCGAGACATGCGTCGAACGCCGAGACGCGGGACCGCTCGCGCCACCGCCGCCCCTCGTCGATGCGCCCCATGCGATGCAGCGCACACGCCAGCCCCGCCATCGCGACCTGATCGGCACGATCGTTCTCGACGGCCGCGACGAACGCGCGGCGCGCCTCGCCGGGATTGCCCGCATCGAGAAACGCCGCGCCGAGTTCGCGAAGCGCGATGCCGTTGACGGGGAGCAGTCGCTGCGCGAGGTCGGCGTCGGCGATCGCCCCCTGCAGATCCCCCGCCGCGCGCTTCATGCGCGAGAGATACACGAGGGCGATCGCATCCGACGGCCGCTGCCGCGCCTGCGCCGCGGCCGCACCGCACGCCACCTGCGCGCGCGCGAAATCGCGACGTTCGAATGCGGTGCGACAGTCCGCGAGCGCAGGCGAATCGGCGACGGCCGGTGCGGTCGCCGCCGACGAGCGCGACGAGCCCCCGGAGAACAGCGCCCCCAGGGCAACGCCCGCAATGAGGAGCACCACGCCGCCGACGACGAGCGCGGCGGTGCGTCCGCCACCACTGGCCGGCGACGGCGCAGGCATGGCGAGGACGCCCGCGTCTGGTCCCGTGGCCGCGGGCTCCGTGAGGGATGGTGGCGCCCAGGAGGCGGCGTCGCGCGGCGTCGCGGTCGTCTGCGGTGGCGCCCACTCGGAAGCACTCGTTGCGCGCGTTGCCGACGGTGCACTCGAGATGCTCGGCGGCGCCCACATCGCCGGATCGCTCATTGCCGTTGGTGCGCCCGCGATGGGCGGCACGGTGAGTCGGTCGTCACGACAGAGGGTGTCGACCACCTGCACCCCTTCTCGCACGAGCGACACGTCTCCCTCGGCAAGGGCGACGTCGGGGCGCTCGGTGGCGCGCGACGCAACGGCCAGCGCCTCGAGCAGCGCATGCGTCTCCTCGAGCGAGAGCACGCCGTACTGACGCGCCGCCGTGATGAGCGCTTGGCCCGCGGCGTCCGGCTGCGCGACGAGTACGCGCAGCGTGTCCTCGACGGCGCGCCAGGCCTCGGCAAGTTGCCCGGGCATGACCTCGGCGCGGTGCATGAGCGGCGCGACGCGCGCCTCCGACGCTTGCCATTCTGCCCGCGCGGCGGCGCGCGTGAGCGTGCTCATGCGCGACCGTTGAAGCAAACGGCCGCCGTGCGATCAATCGTCGCACGGCGGCCGAGGTCAACCACGCGCCTCACCGCAGGATGCGCAGCAAGCCCGCCGCCGCGCTCGCCCGTACAAACTCCTCGGGCCCGCGCGCGGACAATCGCACTCCCGTGCGCCGGTGATGCCGATGCGCCGCCGCCTGCATGAAGTCATCGAGCGTGCGCTCGGCGAGCTCTGCATCGGCGTCGCGAATCGCCTGCACGATCTCGTCCCAGCTCCCCTGCACGCGCCGGCCGTCGCCCAGCACCACGTCGTGCGACGTGACCACCGACTCGGTGCGCACCGGCTCGCCGCCGGCGCCCGTCGCATCGTCCGAGGCGCGCTGATCCTGCAACCCCGTGAGCAGCGTGCCGAGCAGTTCGAGATTGTTCTTGGCCTGATCGGCGGCGTCTTCGACGGTCTGCTCGACCTCGGCCAGCAGTTCATCGATGGGATCGAGCTCGCCACCCAGGTCGGCCAACCGCTCTTCCCACGGCGCCAGCAGCGGATGCCCGTCGTCGATCTGCTCGGCGGCCTTCTTGAGTTCGAGATAGCGCCAGATGCCGAGCTCGTCCCAGTGATCTTCCGGCGAGGTCTGCTCGAGCTGCGCGAGTGCCTCCGCCTGGCGATCGGCGTCGTAGAGCACGTTCGCGAGGTACACGCGCGCTTCCGTGAGGCTCTCGTCGAGTGCGAGCGCGCGCTCCAACTGCACGATGGCCTCCCCTTCCTCGCTCAGCCGGTGCAGCGTGTAGCCGTAGCAGGCGATCGCCTCGGCCGACTCCACATCGCGCACCATGGCGCCCTCGAAGAATTCGCGCGCCTCGAGCAGGTGCCCTTCGCGGAAGAGCGCGCGCCCGGCCTGCAGCAGCGCGTCGTTGTCGTCTTCCTCGCCGACGGTGAAGAGCTTGCGCAGCGTATCGAGCGCCGCCTGGTGCTGCCCGAACTTGAGCAGGACTTCGCCCAGTCCGGTGAGCGCGTCCTCCTGATCACCGTCGAGCACGAGCGCGCGATCGAACGCACGCCGCGCCCACGCGTACTCCTCGCGCGCCATGCGCGCGTACCCTTCGCCGACATGCAGGTCGACGGCCGTGGGGTAGACGGCCAGCCCTTCGCGCAAGACGGCCAGCGCCTCGTCGTACTTTCCCTCGTTGTAGAGGGAATGGGCACGCTCGTCGTACTCCTCGGAACTCAGGAACTGGGAAGACATGTCGGCTCGGGCCTCCGGGTCGGGATTGCTCTCGGATTGTACCGTGACACGCTCGGCAGGTTCAGCGGCGCGCAGCGACTGCGAACGACGGGCGGCGGGCGAAGGCCAGGTGCGCGAATGCCTCCAACGGCAGGTGGGCGGGGAACGCGACTGCTCTGTCGGTATTCTCGGTAGACGGGCGCGTTTTCGTAAGGGCTTGCGCGCACTGTCACGTCACGGGCGTGCAAGGCGTGCGGCGATGGCGCCGCCGAGTGCCGCGTTGGCCTCCAGCAGCGACAGGTTGGTGCGGAGCGACTGGTTGTTGGTACGACGCGCGACCGCCGCCAGGAGAAACGGGGTCACCGCGCCGCCGCGCACGCGTGCGGTGCGCGCCTCGGCGAGCGCGTCCTCGACGGCGGCATCCACGAGCGCTGCATCGAGTGCATCGGCGGCCGGCGGCGGCTGCATGACCAGCAGTCCAGCGGTCCGACCGAGTGCGCGATGCGCACGCCACACGGCGGCGATCTCCTCGACGGAGTCCACGCGATCGGCGAGTGACACCCCCGTGTGCGCCGTGAAGAAGCCCGGGAGTGTGTTGGTGCGGTAGCCGAGCACCGTGACGCCGAGCGTCTCGAGGCGCTCGAGGGTGGCGGGGAGATCGAGGATCGACTTGGCGCCGGCACAGACGACGATGACCGGGGTCCGCGCGAGTTCGACGAGATCGCCCGACTCGTCGAACGGGGCGTCGCGGTGCACGCCGCCAATGCCGCCGGTCGCGAAGACGTCGATGCCGTCACTCGCGGCGAGGTGCATGGTGGCGGCAACGGTGGTGGCGCCGTCGCCGTGTTGTGCCATGCAGAGCGCGAGGTCGCGCGTGGAGACCTTTCGGACGCCGTCGCGTGCGAGAAAGCGCTCGAGCGCGGCGGGGTCGGCCGCAAGGTCGGTGGTGGGGGAGCCGCGCACGACCGCGGTGATGCGCGGGGTCGCGCCCGCCGCGTGGGCGGCGCTGGTCATGCGGGTGAGGGCCTCCCGGTTCTCCGGGATGGGGAGGCCCTGGGCGAAGACGGAGGATTCGAGGGCGAGGTGGGGCATCACCCACAATACAACCCGCCTCCTTGAGCTTGGCTACCGCGGCCTCGGTGGCCCGTGAGTGTCAGCCGCTCATCTACGGAGCCCGAGAACTCGATTCGAGCACTCAGCAGCCGTGATTCCTGGCTACAGGAACCGACTCGCCGAACGCGACTTGGATACGTTCCCTCGAGAAGCTGACTCCCCAACAAAGGCCAACGTGCGGAGGCGCGCCGACAAGCCCATCTGCACCGTGCCGCCCGCAACGTGGCTGCGTCGACGTCATGCTTGAGGCATTGATGGGTCAGGTCCCGCCCGCGGTGCACGAGCATCGATCCGATGCCAGAACCACGCGGCTCTCCGGGCGAGGCGTGGTGGGCATCGCCATACATACTAGGCTTGACGCTGGTCTTCAGGCTCCTGAAGAGTTCATGACTTCGGACCGGGGTGTAGCGACGGTTTTGGACCGCCGGGAATGGCGTGCGCGACGTCCGGGTTTCCTAGCCTCGGATGAGTCTACCAGACGCATTTCTGAGGCCTCCGGATCGCGCAACGTCGCTAAGGAGACGCCTCCAGTGCCGCACGTCACACACCTCTCAGCAGCCCAATGGAGAACTCACGATCAGAACACCCTGAACACCAAAGAGGGTGCACCGACAATGACTCGAGACGTCTTCGTGGGTACGGTGGCTTGAGTGGCGGGAAGGCGTGACACACCGCTCAGCGCCGACACAAGTTGGCGCCGCTGAACAGTCACAGCACTCCATCCCAACATGACTCTCTCGTTGAGCAGCGAGATGGCAGCACCGAGCGAGTAGTCGAGAGACATCCGGCCTTGTTCGCTTCGTGGGCTGGTGGCGACAACTAGATGTACCCCTGGTTGGTCCTTCGCTGTATCCCAGTTCCACAGGCGCGCCGTCAGCGCCACGGCCGGAAGGACCTGGCGCGTGTCTCTCTGCGTTTCGGTGATGATCGACTCCACGGTGTCGCCAGGCTGTTGTGCGCTCGGCGTTCGAAACCGTCGGAGCACCGCGTAGTCGGACGTTGTGACGCTGGTGAAGGTTGTGCCGACGGCAATGCCAAATCGACGACGCCCCCCACCCACCTCAATGCGTTCGGTGCGTAGGGTCCGCCACACGGTGTCAGCTCCGATCGGACTGCGCTGCACGGTGATGTCAAGCGCGGCGGGATCACTGAAAGGCCCGAAGTCGCGGATGATGTGGAGCATCTCTCGAGAAGCCTTCAGGCGCTTGATCGTAGCGGCTAGCTTTGCGACTTCATCGCGCTGTTGCACCGCCTGCGTGACCGCGGAGCGAAACAGTAGGGTGTCCAGCGCGAGCGAAGCTGCATCCGTTCGGAACTCGGCGATTCTGCCATTGCCCGGGTACTTGTCGGCGGCTTTCTGCGCTGCCGAGTTTAGATCAGCGACGCCTCTCGCGAAGGTGGCAGCCCTGTCTGCGATCGCCTGCAAACTGCTCGGCAGCAACTCAGCTAGATAGAGGTCTAGCAGTGTTGCGAGTGAATCCGCCTCTCTCATCAGGCCTGTCGAGTCGATAGAAGGACTCTCTAGAGCCGCTCGCTTGGCGATGATAGGGATGCCTTTCGCCTTCACGAGGGTCGCGATCGCTTCAGTCTCTTGGGTCAGCTGGCCGTGTATGGTCATCACGCGTTCGCCCTGCACGCACAGAGCCTTGGCTTGGACGCTCTGGTCATCGTCCACGCCAGCATCGTCGCAGCCAGAAACGAACATCACCGTCGTCTGCGGCTGAGGCAGCGCGATTGTCACGCCCAACACCTTCGCGAACTCCCCGATCGCGTTCTCCGTAAATGTCTCCTGAACTACGCGGATGCGATATTGGTGAACAAACGGATTGACGTTCCGGATCTCGAGTCGAGCGCGCTCACGCAGCCCAATCGCGGTGGTGTGGACCGGCGCATGCGGCCGAAGTGCATCGACTTGGATGGTAGTCGTCGGCGTTTGCGTCTGACCCGTGTGGTAGGGAATACCAGAAAGCACGGCGACAATGAGCGAGATGGCGATACTTCGCATGCTCGGCGCTCCAAGCATCGCTTCGGTGGACTCCAAGTTGATCAATCCGGTTCTGATCACCGTCTGCTACCTCGGTTTCAAGTTGACGTGCGAGATCGGCGCGACGAGGGTTACGAGCGTGCGGCCGCCGGTCTCCCGCCCGAACTGCTGCTTCCGCCTGCCCGTTGAGATGTCGGTAAGTTTCGATCGAGCGCAACAGCTGATAGGGCACGTGGCGAGCCCCAAGCGGCGGAAGTGGTCGCGCCACTCGTGCGGTGGTTGCAACCGTCGTTTCCCCGGTCGCCACCGGAGTGTCCGCTCAGAATCGTTTCTCCCATGTTGCTGGCAAGGTAGGTCTCGCACCATGTCGGCGTTCATCGGACTGTGGCTGGCACGGTACGCAGCGGTGGGCTGCCTTCTGTCCGCTCCGTGTCGCTGCCGACGATGATATCGCAACGATCCCGCGCCTCGTCGGAGGCTGCTCATCGCTGGCAAGCACGTTGCTTGCCATCAGGAACGCAACTACCTCAAACCTCTCGTCGCAATCTGCCTGAGCTGAGTGGGTGAGGCCTTCGGCATCCTGCGCGAGGCCGACGGACGACTGGGGAGTACAGAAGGCGGCGCCGAGAGCCATCGAAGCGATGGGAAAGATGCCCGCCGCTAGCGTGCCGCTCTTGATGATCCCCTCTTCCGCATTGCGTCCGACACGCCAACTGTCACTCGAAGACAAAGCCTGCCCCCCCTCTGGTGTCGCATGAGAATCGCTCTTCGACCTCGGGGTGATGACAGTCCGTACGGACCGCCGCCCGTGATTCGAGCCGTAGTTCGGGCGACCTGCTCAGGCAAGTGCAGGCCCGGCCCAGCGAACCGTACCACGCCATATGCTGACGGACACGTCGGTGTGGATTCCCGCGGCAGCTGGATGAAAGTTGAATCGACCGACCAGCCATTCGTCGAAGATCGGCGTGTCCGGTACGACGGCTTTCCGGTAGCCCTCGGCGCCTGCGGGCGTACCTCTTGTAGATTGCCGGCATCCCCCGCCCTGCTCGCGTGACGCCCTCGCCCGAAGCTCGCTTCCTGGAGCTGCTGCCCGAAATCGATCGCATCAGCTCCGCCCTGAGCAGGCGCCGCGGCCTCCTCGGGGTCGACGCGGACGACTTCGTGGCGCACGTGCGCGCACGGTTCGTTGAGACGGGCTACGCGCCGATTGCCCGCTTTCGAGGTGACTCGTCGCTGTCGACGTATCTGGCAGTCGTCGTCTCGAGCATCCTTAAAGACTACGTGATCGCCCGAGACGGGCGCTGGAGGCCGTCAGCAACCGCGCTGCGCCTGGGACCGGTGGCCGTTCAACTCGAGCGACTCCTTGGAAAGGGAAATCGTTCAATTCGAGAAGCGATCGAGGAGATCCGATCGGGCGGTGGCTATTCATACAGTGAGCGCGAACTGCACCAGATCGTCTCGGCGCTCCCGCGTCGTCAACCACTCCGCCCGACGAGTGTCGCGGCGGATGAAGCCGCAGAAGCGGAGTCGCCGTCTTCGGTGGCGGCGGATGCGGCGGTCGCGACCGGCGAAACTGAGCACCAACGAGCCGCCGCACAGGAGTCGCTCCAGGAGGCCTTGTCGGCGCTGCCCCCCGAGGACCGATTGCTCGTCGTCATGCGCTTCCTCGATGGACAGACCGTTGCGGATATCGCGCGCGTGCTTCGCGTCGAGCAGAAGCCGCTGTATCGGCGGTTGGAGCGCGCGCTGATGCAGCTACGAACTCGTCTTGAACGGCAGGGCGTGACGAGGGTCACGGTTCGGGAACTTGTCGCGGAGGCCGACAGGTGACATTCACGGAAATACGATCGATTGCGTCCGTCTTTCCCCCTGTGCCTCGAACACCACGATTCGGCGCTCTTGGAGGGCTCGATGGCTGACCGGCCCCTTGACGCGGAACTCGTAGCTGCGCTGCTGGATGATCGTCTGCCAGCCCCGGAGAGAGACCGCGTCCTCGCCCAACTGGCGGAAGACGAGCATTGGCGCGAGGTCATGGCGGATGCGTCGGCGGTGCTCCCGAATGCTCGGCCTGTGCCGAGCAATTCGACGGCTCGCCCCACTGCTTCAACGCAGCGACGGTGGCGTCCGGCGTGGGCTGCGGTTGCGATCGCAGCGGTTGCCCTGTTCGTGCTGATTCGACGAGCGGGAATCGCAGATTCGACAGAGACGAGCGGGCGCGAGACGACGTTGGCTCTTCTTGACGTGCCGGAGGAACGCTCACCAATCGCAGGAGAGACACTTGCAAACCGTTGGAGTCGCACACGAGGAGTGTCGGCGATCACGGATGACCAGAGTCGGGCTGTGCGATTGGGTGTGCTAAGCGTCGACTTGGTTGCTCGTGCGGCGCAGCCGACAGCCGCAGACTTCGCCGGCCTTCGCGACGAATTCCTCGGCTATCTCGAGCCGGTGAATGGGAGCGCCGTCGTGGAGACTGCGATCCAAAGCGCCGCGGACCGTCAAGGGATCATCAACGCGACCGTGCTTGCGCGCGCGCTGGTCGACACGATGGCGTTCGATGCCGGCGCATGGATTGAGCGCGCACGCCTCGATGCGGTCAACGGCGCCGATCGGGCCACGAGGCAGCCCACTGCTGCCATCGTGGCCGTTGCCCGGTCTGACTCCGCCGCGAGCCGAATGCTGAGTCAGCTCATGCGCGCTGGGGCGATGGCGCGGCGTCCGTTGCTTGATTCGGTTCTTGGCCAGCTGGCGAGGTAGCGGGAATGATGCCCTTCGCCGGGTAGCATGGGCGCTCGGGGATGCACGCGCGTGCTTGTAAGGGGGTGCCCGCCGACCGTGCTTCGGCAATCGCTGGATCGCGGGGGACCTCCCCAGGACCCGTCACGACCCAATTTGCCGGGAAGTCCTCATCAACGGCCGATGATTCCCTCAGGTCGCAGTGGAGATCCGACAGCGCGACGTTGACAATCATCATGTGTATGTCTTCACGCGGTCCAGGCTGAAACCTAAAAACCTGGTCGCCGCTGCTGAGAGTAAGTGATATCTCGCCGCCAGAAAACTCTGCCGCCCACACCACGCCAAGACCCAAGTCAAGAACTCGGGTACCGTACCGATGGCGACGCGTGCCTTGATACGGAAAGAGCGCGCCACCGGGCAGACTCGCAGATCCGATCACCAATTTGTTGGTCTTGAACGGGTCGCCTTCCTCCGCGGGGTAACCTTTTTGTATTGTGAGCGGCGCGAGGAAGTCAGCGCTTTCGAGGTCGACCTTGTATGAGGGACTAGTTGTCAATCCGCGAAGATCGAGCCGGTAACCGTCGAGCCTGATAACGGGAGGCCAACGGTGAGAGGAGCCTCGAGCGAGAAACGTGTTCAGCACGGGCACGTGTGGCTCAATGCAGGTCTCCGAGTCTGCTTTCTTCTCACGCGGTGCATCCGGGAACAGAATCTCAGCTCCGTCTCCGCGTTGCATCCACACGCCCACTCCGATGTGCACCACCTCGACCGTTGGCATTCGAAGCTCCTAGCCCCCAAGTAACTGGAAGGCGCCCCAGACCGCGGGGGTGGTCAGACGGGGGTCGCCGCTCCTCAGCAATCGCAGTTGCGCCGCCCGCAGCGCA
>JALOPS010000483.1 GCA_025453745.1 Gemmatimonadaceae bacterium | reverse complement strand
CCGTTGAGCTGATCGCTTCTTGACCTTGTACGAAACACGGCGGATCTTCGACCGGTAGCGAGTGAATGAACCGGAGTATCGAGGTCGCCGCGCATGACTCACCCATTTCGCCCACGGTTCCGGTCGGCTCGCTGGCGCATCGTGCTGCTGGGAGCGGTGATCGCCTGCCCGACCGCAGTCGCACACGCTCAGGGTGGCGTGCCGAACGCGCACCGGATTGGCGGCACAGTGTTCGACAGCATCGCCAACGCGCCACTAGGCGGCGCTCTCGTGCAACTGGTAGCACGCGACAACCCCGCGTGGGCGCGCACCACCACCTCGGAAGCGGACGGTCGGTTCGTGATCGACCGTGTGCCGCCGGGCGTGTACACCCTCGGCTACCTGCACCCGCGCCTGGATTCTCTCCACGTCACACCGCCCGTCAGCACCGTGCAGCTACCCGGTGCGGATTCGAGCGTGTGGCTGGCCATCCCCTCGGTCGCGACGCTGGCCCGTGCGGCCTGTCCGGACATGTCGCTGGCCGATGACGAGGCCATCTTCATGGGGCGTCTCCGGACGGCGCAGACGGGGGCGCCCGTGACGGCGGGCATCGTCAGCGTGCAGTGGTGGGAAACCATCATCGATGGGGGCGTGCAGCAGCGGCGCCCGATCATCACGGCGGAGACGGACGCGAGCGGGGCCTTCGTCATTTGCGGCGTGCCGGTGGCGACACCGGCGCTCGTGCAGGGCGTGTCGGCGGACGGCGCGAGCGGCGTCGTGGAGCTCGAGGCCCCGTCGTCGCGCCTGCTGCTGCGCGACTTGCGCACGGCACCCGTCGAGCAGTCGTCTGCAGCGATCGCCGGTGCCCCTACGGGCGCCGACAGCGCGGACCGCATCGTCAACGCGATCGTCCCGATGCGCGGCATGGGTCGTCTGCGCGGCGCAATTCGCACGGCGGACGGCACGCCCATCGCCAACGCACAGCTGCAGCTTCGCCGCACCGTGGGCAGCGCGACTTCCAGCGCCGATGGATCCTTCGAACTGCGTGAACTGCCGATTGGCACGCACACGTTGGAGGCACGCGCCATCGGGTTCGCACCGCTGCGACAGGCGGTCGATATCGCCGACGGCGACACCGCGCGCATCGAGTTCGTCATGTCCCCCGCTGATGTCACCCTCGAGACGGTGCGGGTGGTGGGAGAACGCGCCGAGCCCGCCTGGAAGCGCGAGTTCGAGAGTCGTCGCCGGCAGGGGCTGGGACGCTTCGTTGACGAAGCCACGATCGCTCGCCGTGACCCGTCGAGGGTCAGTGACCTGCTCGCCAGCCTGCCGGGCATCACGATTCGTGCGGCTGGCCCGTTCGTCTCGCAGCAGCAGCTCCTCATGCGCAGTGCGAGCGGGGGCGTGTGCGTGCCGGATGTGATCGTGGATGGCCAACTGGTGAACATCAGCGGCATTGGCGTGGATACGTTCGTGCAAGCGTCACGTCTGGTGGGGGTGGAGATTTACCGGAGCCGCGTGCTCCGCCCCTTCGAGTTCCCGATGCTTCGGGGGTGCGGGCTGATCGTCCTGTGGACCGGGGACCGCCAGCCGCCACCGGCGTGATCTCGCGCCGCGTACAGGCTCACGGCGAATCATGGGCCGACACGTTCTTCAGCTTCTCTGGCCTGGGCCTACGACATGATCGCGTTGGTGTTCCTGACCGCGTGCTCACTGGTGATGCAGCCACCGTCGCGGCCTGGTCGTCAGCCCGCGACGGCAGCCTCGAGCGTCGACTCCATCGTATCGTCACGCACCGCAACCTATGTCCGAGGGGATACCCTGGAAATCGAAGGCCGCGGAGAACGAAAGTCGCCTCGAAAGGTGTTCTTGATTCTGCCGGATACTGTCTACCAACTCGTTGGCGGTCGACGACGACCGGTACCCGCGATTGCAGCGGAGGCAATCCGAGGCACCGCGGCGAATATTCGAGATTTTTCGCGTCGTGGGCGCCAGTTGCAGGAGCGCTGAGTCGCTTCTGCACGTGTACGGACTGAGTTCGCGGTGGCGTCTGGCGTCGCGCTACGCGAACTCGAGCGTGACCCACACGCGATCGCCCTTCTGCAGCGTACCGCGAACTGACGTAGGAAGGGCGAGCAGTACCCGCCCGTCCTTGCCGCGCCAGGTAGACGTCTTCCAGGTGCGTTCGTTTGCAGTTGCCGTCACCGGGGCTCGCCCCCATGCCTGATGATGCGACGGAGCACAGCGCGGAGGCACGGTGACGAAATGCCAACCGCCCTTGCCCGGATACCGCCAGAGCGTGGCCCGGAATCGGACGCGCATCATCACGTCCGACCGGGCGCTTCGGCGCCGGTCACGCCCAGTCCCGAACGATCGCGAAGTGCTGCATTGCAGCGCCCACCGCATCGGGATCGGCCAGACACGCGAAAAACGCGTGGGCCACTGGATGCGTCCTCGACGCCTCCATCGCGGCCGCATGGTCCGCCGCAGACCGCCAGACCACGCAATCAACGAAACCGCCGGAATCATCGCGCAGCAGACTTCGGCGAAGGAAGCCCGGCTGCACAGCGAGAAACTCGTGGTGCAGTCGGTCGGCGGCCGCCAGCAACTCGTCCGCGGTCACACCGGGTGCGGCGCGAAAGGGGACCCACTCAAGGTAGGCAGCAGTCGTGTGCATCGGGCAGTCTCCAGTTCGGGTGAGCCGGCAGTATGTAGCAGAACATGCCATTCCATGTCATCTTTGTTCGTGTGCCCGCTCGCCCCCGCAACCACGCCGAC
>JALOPS010000482.1 GCA_025453745.1 Gemmatimonadaceae bacterium | reverse complement strand
TCCGCGTCGTGCACCACGAGTCCGCTTCGTCGGCGCGCGCTCCTGACCGGCAAGTGGACGATCTCGACCGTCGGCCTCCTGAGCGTCGTCCACAATGTCGCCGAGCTCTCGCGCCTGATGCAACGAAAGGAGCTCGACGGGTTCGGCAAGCACTTACTGGTCTATCGGGATCGATTCCTCGAGCAGGAGGAACGCAAGCGCATCGAGGAGGCGGTCCACGACCCGCACGTTATCTTGCTCAGTTCGCAGCAGTGATGGCGGCGTTCGGAGCGACCGCTACCAGCTCCGGTCCGTCCCCGTCCAATCGACAAACCGCCCGGAGTCATCGAGTGTCGTCGCATCGCACGCAGCCAGCAGCCCCGTCACGCTCCGATCGACCGGCACCTTGAATGCCGGCCCCTCGATCTCCGTCTTGAGCGGCCCGGGATTGCCGACGGTCAGGATGATTCCCTTCGCGCGCACGTCGTGTGCAAAGGCACGCAGTAGCATGTGGAGCCCCGCCAGCGACGCGCACAGCGCGTAGTCGCCACCCTGCGTCTTGCCACTCACGCTGCCGAGCCAGCTCGAGAGCACGAGCACGCGCGGCGACTGCCCCGCCGCGAGCAGCGGCAGCAATGCGCGCAACACCGCCAGCGGCAGCGCCGCCTGATGCAGAAAGGACTCCGCCAGCCCGCCGGGCTGCAACGTGTCCAGTCGCGCATCGCGAGGGGGGTCGCCGTGCGCGGCCAAGGGCTGCGCATCGATCCCGCCGTACACCACCAGATCAATCGCGTGGAGCCGCGCGTCGATGTCGCCAAGCGCCGATCGCACCGTGGCGGGATCGGACGGATCGAGCGGCAGGACCACCAACCCCTGCGATTCCGCGGCGAGGTCCGCGAGTGCGGGCACTCGCGTGGGGCGCTCCGCTGTTGCGATCACCGCATCGCCACGCGCCACGCATTGGCGTACGCATTCGAGCCCTGCTGGGCGGTTCGCTCCGATCACGAGCACTCGACGCATCGGTGACGTCACGCTGCGCTGACCCGGTCGAGCACGTCGGCGACGGCGCGAATCGTCGCATCAATGACGATCGGACGATTGGCATCGGGCGGCGCGGGCTCGCGCTCCTGATGGTACTGCACGAGGATGCCGGGGTCCTTGAGCACATGACCGGTGAGCACGGCGACGACCGAGTGCGACGGCTGCACCACACCACGGGCCACGAGCTGCCGCACCCCCGCGACACTCGCTGCACTCGCCGGCTCGCATCCCACGCCGGTCGCGTCGATCACGACCTTGGCCGCGAGGATCTCCTCGTCGCTCACCGAGAGCACGAGCCCGTCGCTCTCGCGAATCCCCTGCACCGCACGATCCCACGAGGCGGGATCGCCGATCTTGATTGCCGTGGCAATGGTGTGCGCCTCGACGCGATGCCGCGTGGCAAAGTCGTCGGCGAATCCGCGAAAGAACGGGTTCGCCCCCTCGGCCTGCACACTCACCAGTCGCGGCACGCGATCGATGAGCCCCAGCGCGCGCGCTTCGCGCAGCGCTTTGCCGAATGCTGCCGTGTTGCCGAGGTTGCCGGCCGGCAGCACCAAGAAGTCTGGCGCGATCCAGCCGAGCTGTTCGAGCAGCTCGAAGACGATCGTCTTCTGCCCCTCGATGCGCCACGGATTGATCGAATTCACGAGATAGATGCCGAGCGACGCGCTCGCCTCCTGCACGAGCGCCAGGCACCGATCGAAATCACCGCGCACCATCAGTGTGCGTGCGCCGTAGGCCAGCGTCTGCGTGAGCTTGCCGAGCGCGATCTGGCCGTCGGGCACGAACACGAGCGCCGGGATCCCGGCATTGGCCGCGTACGACGCAAGCGACGCCGACGTGTTGCCCGTCGACGCACAGGCCACCGCGCGTGCGCCCACCCGCTTTGCCTGCGTGACGCCCACCGTCATGCCGCGATCCTTGAAGCTCCCGGTGGGATTGTGCCCTTCGTGCTTGATGAGCAGCCCGTCGGCGCCGGTGAACGCACGCAGTCGGTCGCGCCCGAGCAGCGGCGTATTGCCCTCCGGATGCGAGACGATCGCATCGCCCGCCGTCGGCATCACCAGTTCGCGAAAGCGCCACACGCCCGAAAGATCTTCCGCACGCGAGACCGCGCCGCGCATGCAGCAGCGTGCCGCAAAGCGCGCGCGCAACATCGCGCCCGTGTCCGTGGTGGCGTGCATGATCTCGAGCAGCCCACCATCGTCCGCGCGCATGCGCACGTCGTGCTCGTGATAGCGCGTGCCATCGCCCGCCTGCTGCCAGCTCTGCGCGCCGGTCGCGTGCTCCGTCATGCGAATCGCTCCACCGTGGCCCCCTGTGCGCGAATCGCGCTCACCCACCCGGTTGCTGACAGTCCATGTCCCGCAAAGGCTGCGGCCATCGCGTCGGCCACCACCTGCGCACTGCGCGCGTCGGGACAGATCGCGAACATCGTCGGCCCGCTGCCGGAAAACGAGCAGCCCAGCGCACCCGCGTGGAGCGCGGCGATCTTCGCATCCGGAAAGCCGGGCACCAGCACCGCACGCGGCGGTTCGGCGATCCGATCGTCGATCGAGCGACCGAGCAGCGCGAGATCGCCCGTTGCCACGGCCGCCACGATCGCCGCGGTATTCGCCATCTGCGCGATCACCGTGGGGCGGTCGACGGCCGAGGGCAACACGCCGCGCGCGCGCCGCGTCTCCACGCTCAACGCGGGATGCACGAGCGCGACAGGAACCGGGGTACGAAATCCCATCGGCACATGCACCACGTCGA
>JALOPS010000134.1 GCA_025453745.1 Gemmatimonadaceae bacterium | reverse complement strand
CTCCAGATGAAGGTGCGTCCCCGCCGGCGGATGAGCTGCGCGCGAATGCCATCCCACTTCCATTCGGCCTGCCACTCGTCGATCGGACCCAACGACGCGGGATCATCCTCCAGCGGATACGCGAGGTAGAACGGATAGGGACGGCTCCAGTCGGCATCGTCCGCGTCGTGCGCGATCAGCCGCGCATACCATTCGGCCGACGGCTCCCACTGCCCCATGAGCCGATGGCTGATGACGTCGGCATCAACGCCGCTCGCCTGCGCGATGGCGCGGACCACGAGCCCATCGCTCACGCCGACGCGGAAGGCGCCGGTGATGAGCTTGTTGAAGACGAACCGCGCGGTGCCGGCCAGTGCACCCCACGCACCGAGCAGCGCGGCACGCTGGCTTGTGGCATCGAGCCTTGACAGTGTGAGCAGTCGCTGCTCCACCCACTCGGCGAAGCCCGCATCATCCGTGGTGGGCGGCTCGGGGACGAGCAACGTGATCGTCTCGGCGAGATCGCCGGCCTGGGCGTACGACTCCTCGAAGAGCCAGTCGGGAATGTCCGCGGCCTGCGCGGCCCACAGGCGCAAGTCGTTGGAGCGCACGAGGCGCTTGGGACGGCGGCCAAGCAGGAACGCGATGGCCCACGCGCAGTCCTCCGGCGGCGCGCTGCGGAGATAGCTCACCATCGCCGAAACCTTGGCGGTGGTGGAGGTGGTGGCGTCGATCGCGTCGTACAGTGCGGCAAACGCCTTCATGGCGTCACCTCGTCGGTCGTTGCAGCGTCCGGCGCGGTCTTGCCCTCGTCTCCGGCAACCGCGGCATCACCACCCGCCGATGCATCGGGGGACTCGCTCACCGCGACATCATCGCGCTCCCCTTCGTACCGCGTGGCCAGTGCGCGCGCCTCGAGGCCGCGCTCCTCCAGCCAGCGCACCACCGGACCCGTGAAGCCATGCGTGACCCACACCCGCTGCGCGCCCGTTGCGGTGATGGCGTCGAGCAGCGACGGCCAGTCGACATGATCGGACAGCGTGAAGCCGCGATCGACGCTGCGTCGCCGACGAGCCCCGCGCACGCGCATCCAACCACTGGCAAACGCCGTGGCCGGATTGCCGAACGCCCGCGCCCAGTTCGAGCCATCCGCGTTGGGTGGCGCGACGATGATGCTGCGCCCAATGTCCTCCGCGCGCGCCGCTCCGGTGGCCGGTTGCGTGGCCGGTAACTCGACGCCCGCCGCGCGATAACGCTCGGCCATCGTCTCGACGGCGCCATGCGTGCGGATGGGCCCGATGGAGGGGTCGAGTCCGGCGAGCAGCCGTTGTGCCTTGCCCAACGCATAGCCGAAGACGAGCGAGGGGCGCCCTTGGTCCGCGTTGGCGCGCCACCACGCGTTGAGTTGCGCGAAGACCGTCTCTTGTGCTTCCCAGCGATAGATCGGGAGCCCGAAGGTGCTCTCGGTGATAAACGTGTGGCACCGCACCGGTTCGAACGGGTCGCACGTCCGATCGACGGCCGTCTTGTAGTCGCCGGAGACCACCCACACTTCACCCTCGTGCTCGAGCCGGATCTGCGCCGAACCCAGGATGTGCCCGGCCGGATGCAGCGAGACGCGCACACCGTTGATCAGTCGCGACTCACCATACGGGAGTCCCTCCACGCGGTCGGCGTAGGCACCGAGCCGCGTCTGCGCGAGTGCGATGCCGCGCGACGCGACGAGGTACGCGCCGCACCCCCAGGTGAGGTGATCGCCATGTGCGTGCGTGACGACGGCGCGGTCGACCGGGCGCCACGGGTCGATGTGAAAGGCGCCGGCGGCACAGTAGAGGCCGCGATCCGTCAGCGAAAGCATTCGACCGGAAAGATGGCGCGAGCGCTGGCGATGTGGTGCGAGCGCCGGGGATGAAGGTGCTGGCCAGCCGCGTGCCCACCGTGGCGTCATGTGTTCCGCTTGCCAACTCATCGAGGACCCATGCACGTTTCGCTCATGGTGGACGTCGCCGAGCGCCGCTGGACGGCCGAGGAAGTGCGGGCACTGCCCGAGGACCCGCGGCATCGCTACGAGGTGGTCGACGGGGTGCTCATCGTGAGCGCGTCGCCGAATGCGTTGCATCAGGCTGCGGTCGGCGACCTGTTCCTCGCCCTGCACTCGTACGCACGACCAGCGAGACTCGGCGCCGTCATGACCTCCCCCGCCGATATCGAGCTGGACGTCGCCACCCTGCTGCAGCCCGACCTGTTCGTCACGGCCCTGTTCGACGGGCGTCGCCCGCGTCGCTGGTCGGAGGTGCAGTTGCGCCTGGCCATCGAAGTGCTCTCGCCCAGTACCGCGCGTTACGATCGCGGACGCAAGCGCCACAAGTACGTGGCCCAGGAGATCGAGCTCTGGCTCGTCGATCTCGATGCGCGCGTGATCGAGTGCTGGCGCCCGGGCGAGACCGCGCCGGAGATCTGCGACGAGCGGCTCGAGTGGCGCCCGTCAGGCGCAGTGGCACCCTTTGTGCTCGACGTGCCGGCGTTCTTCACCGAAGTACTGGGCGAACCCTGACTCTCGCCGACTCATGCGACAGCGCGCACTGCTCTTCACACTGTCCGTTTGCCCCGCGCTGCTGCTCGCGCAGCCCAGGCGCGAGCTCAACATCCGCATCCCCGAGGCGCCCCAGGGCGTGCGGCTCGACACCATTGGCCGCACCACGAAGATCGGCGCGCCCGAGGCGCGGACCTTCGACGCCGTCGTCAAGGCGTACGAGGAGTTCGGCATCGCGCGCAACACCGAATCGCGCGCCAACGGAGAGGTCGGCAACACGGCGCTCGTCGTGCGACGGCAGTTCGCCAACGACCGGCTTTCCCGCGCGATGGATTGTGGACGCGGCATCACCGGCGACTATGCAGATCAGTACCGCATGACGCTCGCGCTCGTGACGTGGGTGCGCCCATTCGGTGCCGCGGGCGACTCCGCGACGGTGCATACGGCGATCGTCGGTGGCGGACGCGCGACCGATGGCACCACGGCGTGGCCGATGCAGTGCGCCTCGCTGGGCCGGTTCGAGGCGAAGCTGGCCGATCGCGTCAAGCAACTCGTGCGGGAGCCGTGATGCGCTGGTACGGCGGACGTCCATGATCGCCTACGAAGTGACCGCGACGATCCGTCCCGATCTCGCCGCCACGTACGAGCGCTATCTGCGCGCCGAACACATCCCCGACCTCATGGCGACGGGGTGCTTCGTCGGCGCGCGCATCGCGCAGGCCACCGCAGGCCGCTATCGCATCACGTACGACGCGCCTGACGCCGCTGCCCTCGACCGCTATCTCGCCGAGCACGCGCCGCGGCTGCGCGCCCATGTGCGCGAGCGCTTTCCGGAAGGACTCGCGCTCGACCGCGAAGTGTGGACCGTGCTCGAGGCGTGGCCGGCACCGTAGGGCCCGGCGCGCCGACGCTCGTCGGTGTGCCGTGGGACGGCGGCGCGTCGTACCTGCGCGGCGGAGCGTTGGGCCCATCGGCCGTCCGCGACGCGCTGTGGTCGCCGTCGCGCAACGCCTACACCGAGTCGCTC
Source organism: Gemmatimonadaceae bacterium (assembly GCA_025453745.1). Classification (GTDB taxonomy): domain Bacteria; phylum Gemmatimonadota; class Gemmatimonadetes; order Gemmatimonadales; family Gemmatimonadaceae; genus JALOPS01. The sequence goes on along the minus strand of JALOPS010000134.1, from coordinate 6,939 downwards.
CGCGACCTGCGGGATCCGGCTGTGTTGGCCGACGCCGGCGACTTCACGCTCCCCACGGCGGCCGTCGACGCGCGGAACGCGATTCGCGAGGGCATCGCGCGACTGCTCGATGCTGCGGCACGCCCCATTGCCCTCGGCGGCGATCACTCGATCAGCTACCCGATCCTGCAGGCCGTCCGCGCGCGGCACGCACGACTCACGATCGTTCAGGTCGACGCGCACAGCGACCTGTACGATGACTTCAACGGCGATCGGTACTCGCACGCATGCCCGTTTGCGCGCATCCTCGAGGAAGGGCTGTGCGATCGGCTCGTGCAGGTCGGCATCCGCACACGCACGCCCGCGCAGCGCGAGACGGCCGCGCGATATGGCGTTGAGGTGATCGACATGCGCGCATGGGCCGCTGGCGCGCGCCCCGTCGTCGACGGGCCGCTCTACTGGTCGATCGACCTCGATGGACTCGACCCGGCCCATGCGCCCGGCGTCTCGCACCCGGAGCCGGGCGGATTGTCGACGCGTGAGGTGCTGACGCTGCTCGCGACGCAGCGCGGTCCGGTCGTCGGTGCGGACGTCGTGGAACTCAATCCTTCGCGTGATCCAGGCGGACTGAGCGCCGCCGTGGCCGCCGCCCTCGTGCGCGGGCTCGTCGACGTCATGCACGACACGACGCCGGGCACCGCCGCACGCCCCTGAGCGCCGCGGCTGCGCGCACTACCCCGTCGCCACGCAGCGCGCAGCGCACCCCTTGCGGCCTGTCGCGTCGCGCCGTCGAATGGGGAGTCTCGTTTCACCCCCTTGTCGAGGTCTCCGTGTCGACTCGCTCCGTTGTGCATCATCGCGCCACGCTGCGCCGCTTCCTCGTCGCGCCGCTGCTGCTTGCGCTCACGCTCCCGCCTGCCCACGCGCAGCGGCGCGCCGCCGCCACTCCCTCGACCGCGGCCCTCGATCCGGATCGCTTGAGCCAGCTCACCTTCCGCCACATCGGCCCCGAAGGCAACCGCATCACGTCCGTCGCCGGCGTGCAGGGCGACCCGACGACGTACTATGCCGGCGCCGCATCGGGCGGGCTGTGGAAGAGCACCGACAACGGCATCCACTGGGCCCCCATCACCGACAAGCTCCCCGCGCACTCGATCGGCAGCGTGGCCGTGGCACCGAGCGACCCGAATGTCGTCTGGATCGGCACGGGAGAACCGTTCATCCGCTCGCACATCTCCGTGGGATGGGGAATGTGGAAGTCGACCGACGCCGGCAAGACGTGGACCAAGCAGGGGCTCGATGCGACCGGACGCATTTCGCGCATCGCGATCCACCCCACCAATCCGGAGATCGTCTACGTCGCATCGCTCGGCCACGCGTACGGACCACAGAAGGAGCGCGGCATCTACCGCACCATGGACGGCGGCAAGACATGGGATCAGGTGCTCTTCGTCAACGACTCGACGGGCGCGAGCGACCTGATCATGGATCCCAACAACCCGCGCATCCTCTACGCGGGCTTCTGGCAGATCGAGATCCATACATGGGGCCGCACCTCGGGCGGCGCCGGCTCGGGGATCTGGAAGTCCACCGACGCCGGGGCCACGTGGACGCGGCTCAAGGGACCGGGCTTCCCCACGCGCCACGTCGGCAAGATCGGACTCGGCATGTCGAAGGCGAACTCGAATCGTCTCTTCGCACTCGTCGAGACGGGAGACGGCGTGCCGGCGATCAACCAGGCCGAGACCGACGCGGGGCGCCTCTTCCGCAGTGATGACGCGGGCGCGACGTGGCAGGTGGTGAGCTACGACCGACAGGTCGCCGGCCGCACGCACTACTACAACCGCATGGGCGTGACAGCCGACAACGCCGACGAGGCGTACTTCCTCACCGCCAACTGGACGAAGACGCTCGATGGCGGCAAGACGATGATCGATCCGCCGTTCACCGAAGTGCCCGGCGGCGACCATCACGACATCTGGTTCGATCAGACTGATGGCAACCGCTTTGCCGTCAGCCACGATGGCGGCGTGTCGATCACCACGAATCGTGGCAAGACGTGGAATCGCGTCGCACTACCAGTCGCGCAGATGTATCACGTGACGGTCGACAACGCCGTGCCGTACAACGTGCTCGGCAACCGGCAGGATGGTCCTTCTGCGCGCGGGCCGAGCAATTCGCGCTTCGCGAGCTTCTTTGGCGGCGGCATTCCGCGGCAGTCGTGGAACACGGTGGGCGGTGGCGAGAGCGGCTGGGCCACGCCCGACCCGGAAGACCCCAACATCGTCTGGTCGAGCGCGTCAGGATTCGGTTCTGTCGGCGGCATCGTCACACGCTGGGATGCGCGCACGGGACACGCGCAGAACCTCGAAGTGTGGCCGCAGGCGACGATCGGCTGGGCGGCCGACTCGCTCAAGTGCCGCTTCGTGTGGACCTTCCCGCTCACCATCTCGCCGCATGATCGCAACACCGTGTACGTGGGGAGCCAGCATGTGCACGTGACGACCAACGGCGGCATGACGTGGCGCGAACTGAGTCCCGACCTCACGCGCAATGACAAGTCGCGCCAGGTGCGCTCCGGCGGTCTGACCCCCGACAACATCGGCGTGGAGTACGCGGGCGTCGTCTTCGCGATCGCCGAGTCACGACTCACGAAGGGGCTCATCTGGGCGGGCACCAACGACGGCAAGGTGCAACTGACGCGCGACGGCGGACGCACGTGGACGGATCTGACGGCGAACCTGCGCGGGATGCCCGAATGGGGGACGATCAGCAATATCGAGCCCTCTCGCTTTGACGCCGGCACCGCGTATCTGAGCGTCGACGCGCACCAGGCGAACAACCGCGACCCGTGGATCTATCGTACCACGGACTACGGACAGACGTGGACGCTCATCACGTCGGGGATCGAGAAGACGCCGCTCTCGTATGTGCACGTGGTGCGCGAAGATCCCGTGCGACGCGGCATGCTCTACGCGGGAACCGAGAACGGCCTGTACGTGAGCTGGAATGACGGCGCGTCGTGGCAGTCGCTGCAGAACAACCTGCCGCACTCGCCCGTGTACTGGATCGCCGTGCAGGAGCACTACAACGACCTCGTGCTGGCGACGTACGGGCGTGGCTTCTGGATCCTCGATGACCTCACGCCGCTGCGGCAGCTCGACGACGCGATCACGAACGCGGATGCACATCTGTTCACCCCGCGCTTCGCCTATCGCATGCGGCAGATCGAAGCACCGTTCTTCGACTTCGAAGATCCGAACCTGGGCACCAACCCGCCCGACGGCGCCGTGCTCCACTACTGGAGCAAGGCCGAATCAAAGGACTCCGTGTCCATCGACGTGCTCGATGGTGCGGGTCGCGTGGTGCGCACGCTCAAGCACGTACCCAAGGCGGGGATCAATCGGCTCTGGTGGGATCTGACCGTCACGCCCACGCGCGAACCGCGCTTGCGGAGTGCACCGCAATTCTCGCCGTGGCTCAATCCGAGCGCGGAAGGGCGCGTCGCGCCGGGCATTCAGCGCTTTGCGTACACGGTGCCGCCGGGCACGTATCAGGTGCGGCTCACGCACGGTGGTCGCACGTTCACCCAGCCGCTCGAGATCCGACGCGACCCCAACACGCCCGCGACAGCCAACGACATCGCCCAGCAGGTCGCGATGGCGCAGCGCGTCCATGCCGATGTCGACAGCACGGTCGCGATGATCAACGCCGTGGAGCTCGCGCGGCAGCAGCTCGCGTCGCTGCGCGCGGCGCTGGCGACGGATTCGACGATGAAGGACCTGGTGGCCGCGACCGACTCGATGGAGACGAAGCTCCACGCGTTCCAGGCGACGCTCTTTCAGACGCGCGTAACGGGGCGTGGGCAGGATCAGATCCGCTGGCCGTTCCGGCTCGCCGAGCAGCTCGTGTATCTCGGGCAGACGGTGGCGGGCAATGCGGACTTCGCGCCGACGGATCAGCACCGTGAAGTGCAGGCGCTGCTGGGCGCGCAGGTGAAGGAGCGCCAGGGCGCGTTCCGGAAGCTGATGAACGAGGAGTTGGCCGCGTATCGCGCGCGGGTGCGCGCGCGGAGTCCGAGCAGTGTGGTGATGTAGTTCACCTTGTCATCCCGAGCGACGCGCCGCGCCATCATCGTCATCCCGAGCGACGCGCCGCAGGCGCGGAGTCGAGGGATCTCCGTGCCCATGCGCGGAGGTCCTTCGACTCCGGCGCTGCGCGCCTCCGCTCAGGACGACGGTGCGCCTCCGCTCAGGACGACCGGGCCACCGCGCGTGCCTTCGCCCGCAAGTGTCGCACGAGGTACCACACGATGAGCGAGTTGACCACCAGCAGCGCGATCTTGAACACCGTCGCGCCGCGCCAGATCTCGTAGCACTCGATGGGAATGAACGAGGCCGTGACGAGCACCGTCAGCCACTCGGCCCACGTCTTCCCGCGCAGCAGGCCGACCCCCTGCGTGACGAGCATGGCCGCATACGCGAGCGCGCCCGCGCCCACGAGTTCGAAGCGCTCCGCCGGAATCCCCGCGACGCGCGCGAGCAGTTGCCGGGCGGTGCGCCCGTCGAGATCGCCGCCGAAGCGGCTGATCCACGACTCCACCACGGTGACCGCATCGTTCTCGACGAGGTGAAACGCCCCCGCGGCGGCAATCGTGAGCAACACCGCACCGGTCAGCTTGAACGCGGCAATGGCGATCACACCGCGATCGACGCGGCGGATGCGGAGGGGAACCGACGCCGCGCGCCCCGCCGATGGCGTGGGGCGCCGCTCGACGTCTCGGGAGGCGTGCACCCGCGATAGCTCGCGTCCATGGAAGCGCGACGCAAGGGCGGCGCCGGCTCTGGCCGTTCGGCCCGTCGGCGGCGAGTGTTCCGGCATGGCGCTCGACCTCTCCCTGCTGGTGCTGCTCGCGATCGGCCTGGTGGCCGGCGTCACCTCTGGCCTCTTCGGCATCGGTGGCGGCGTGCTCATCGTGCCCGCGCTGGTGGCGTTTGCGCACTTCTCGCAACACAAGGCCACCGGCACGAGTCTCGCCGTGCTCCTGCCGCCGGTGGGGCTCGCGGCGGTGCTTGCCTACTACAAGCGCGACCAGGTCGACGTGCGCGCCGCGCTCGTCATCGCCGTCGGCGTCTTCGTGGGCGGCTGGCTGGGGGCGCAGGTCGCCGGTCGCATGGGCGGCGGGCAGCTCCGGCTCCTCTTCGGGGGCTTCGTGACGTGCGTGGGCGTCGCCCTGATCTGGAGCGCGGTGCAGTCGCTGCGCGCCCCCTGAGATGACGGCGTCCAATCCCGTCGCCCTCCACACCCACACCTTCGATGGGCTCGAGGTACAGACGGGGGACGTGCTCTGCACCGTCAACGGGGCCCCGGGCTCGATGGCGGGGGCGTTCTGGCGCGGCGTGGGGGCGCTCGTCCCCGGGCAGATCGACCACTGCGCCCTGTACGTCGGGCCCGGCGGGCGATGCGTGGAGGCCGGCGTGCACGGCGTCATCGTCTTCGAGATGCCCGGCACGGCGTGGGACGCCGGAGCGCTCCATGAAACGCGCGGCGTACTCGACCGGCTCTACGGGGTAGCCGTTCCGGCACTCCGAGGCCATGCTGCAGTGAGCGAGGAAGCAGTCCGGCGCGGCGTCGCCGACTTCTGCCTCGATGCGGCGGAGCGGCACGTGCAATACAACGTGAACTTCTTCGCCGCCGACGACGATGCGCGCTTCTATTGCAGCCAACTGATCTACCGCGCGTATCGAGAGCACGGCATCGACCTCAACACCGACGATGGTGTCCTTGGCGGTCCGCTTCTGGGCCGCATCGTCTTCCCCGAGGAGATCTGGAACACATGTCCGCATCGCGTCTCGCCCGCCTTTGCCTCGCCGCCGCGCTCGTGACGAGCGCCGCCCAGGCCCAGACCACCCGCCGTTTCGTGGTCTCGATCGATGGCCACCAGCGCCCCATCGCCCTCGACACAATGGGGGTGCGCATGGATTTCCCCAACGCGTCACCCGGCCAGGTATGGACGCAGCTCACCGCCGTGTACGACGAGGCGAAGATCATCACGAACGTCCGCGATTCGACCGCGGGAGAGATCGGCAACCTCACGCTGGTGCAGCGCGGTCGTCTCTGGAAGCAGCCGATGTCCCGCTTCTTCGATTGCGGGACGAGCATGTCGGGAAACAACGCCGACAGCTACAAGGTGTCGCTGGCCCTGCTCTCGTGGATCGTCCCCAATGGCGCCGGCAGCACGGTGTGGACCGCCGTCGCCGCAGGCGGGCGTGATCTCTCGGGCACCTCCAATCACTCGCGCACCTGCCAGAGCCTGGGCCAGCTCGAAGGCACCATTCATGACGCGCTGCGCGAACGGCTCAAAGTGCGCGTGACCGAGCACTGACCAGGGGCGCCCCATGACGGGCGGGGCGCGACCGATTACCCTACGCGGCGCGCAGGCCGATGGTCGGCCTGCGCGCCGTTGCATTGCCCTCACTCTTCCGCTGCCGTCATGTCGTCGTCGTGCATGTCCTTTCGATCGCTCGTTCTTCCACTGCTCGCCCTGACCGTCATCGCCGCAGGGTGCGACAAGCCGCCTGTCCCCGGTGCCAAGGTTGCCGATTCGGCGGCGGCCGCCGCCGCCGCACTCGCCGAGATGCGGGCGGTGCCCATTGCTCCCGAAGGAAAGTGGCGCGGCGTTGGCCGGACGGAGCTCGGGACTGCGGTGTACGTGGACACGACCAGTGTGCGCGACTCGGCGTCGATGCGCTTCGCCACCTTCCGCATCAAGCACCCCAAGCCCTTCCCGATCGACAGCGGTCGCAAGTCGTTCGTGATGACGGATGCCGATCTCATCGTGGTCTGCGGCGCGCCCACGAAGTCGGTTGCGCGCTGGGTCCGGCACTACGCCGACCTCGAGGGATCGCAGCAAGTCGCCGAGCGCGTCGATGAGAAAGCGCCATGGAACGTCGAATCGCC